>CAZEFK010000016.1:0-4910 GCA_964511405.1 uncultured Comamonadaceae bacterium
GCGCGGCGGTGGGGCGACGGACGGCTGGATTGCGACGGGCGCCTTGGCCACCGCAGCGGCGGCGACCGGGACGGCGGCGCGCGCGACCGGCTGGCTGCTCGCCAGGGCCGCCTGCGGTACCACCGTCGCGAATTTCTGGTTCACATAATTGATGTTGGTGACGTTGACGGTCTTGTTCACCTGGATATTTCGGATTTCGGTAATATTGACGTTATGGACGTTGGTGATATTCACGTTTCGGATGTAAGTGTCGCTGACCCGGTAGGGTGGGCAATAGGGCTCCTCGGGCGCCAGCGGGAACCAGCCGACCAGCGGTGGACCGCCGACCGAGATCGACAGGCTCACCGCGCCGCCGACGAAGGCGACCAGGGCCGGGGCATAGACCGGGCGTTCGACCACGGCGCCCGGGGTCCAGCCCCAGCCGTCGTCCAGATGCACCCAGCGGCCGTAGTGGAACGGCGCGAAGCCCCAGGGCTCGTCGTCGACCCAGGTCCAGCCCCAGGGCTCGACCCAGGCCCAGTGGCCGTCGCGGTAAGGCGCCCAGTCCGGTGCCACCGCGACCGGCCGCCAGACTTCGCCATAGGTCGGGTCGGGCTGCCAGCGGCCATAGCTGTCCAGATCTTCGGCGCCGGTCATGGTCGGCGGCACGTAGCGCCGGGTCGCGGCCATGCGCAGCGCGCGGTCGCGCTGGTCGGCCCATTGGTCCAGGGCCGTGGCCGCGGTCTGCCGGTCGACACGGTAGGTCGGCTGGTCGGTGCCGGTTGCGAGCGCGGTCTCGCCGGCCGTGACGTCCAGCGTGGCGCCTGAGCCGACCAGGGCGCCGGCACCCTGAAAGACCATCAGGCGGGTCGGGTCGGCGGTAGTGCCGGCATCGACGTGATAGCGGCCGGGACGGTCGAGGCGCACCGTGCCGCGCGGCGTGTCGATGGTCCAGGGCTGGCCGCCGGCCAGACTGCGCAGCTCGATATTGACGGCGCCCTGGGCCAGGCTCAGCGCCGTCGCCTGGTCGTCGAGGCGGTCGACGGTCAACTCGGTGCCGCCGTCCTGGCGCACCAGAGCGTCGCCGACCTGGATCTCGTCGTGAGCGCCTGGTTCGGTCCAGAACGCCTCGCCCGCGGTGACCGGATAGTTGACGCTCGCGGGCGACCACTGGTCCTGATCGGCCGTGTGATAGGATACGCCACCCTGGATCACGCTCAGCCGGCCGACGCGTGCCGGTGGGTCGCCGGGGGCACTCTCGTCGGCGCGGGCGGTGCCAAGCAGCCCGGCCAGGACCATCGCCGCCGGCACCAGAGCCGAGCGGGCGAGGAGCGATCGCATCTTGCACCTCCTTGGGGCACGACAGTCGCCGAACAGCGCAGCGGCTGCACAGGTAACATTGGTCCTGGACCGCAGTTTCACGAGTTAAATAAAGTCAATGCCGGTGTAATCACTTTGGCTTGCGCTTGTGACAAAATGCGGTTAGTCGACTGGGTCGTCATGCGGTTGCGGCGCGTCACATTGGCCTTGTTCATTGCCGTGGTGCTGGCGGGGGCGGCGCGCGCGGAGTCGCGGATCATCCTCAAGGTGGCCGATCCGCTGCCGCCCGAGCATGTGATCGCGGTGCACGGCGCCCGCTATTTCATGGACCTGGTCGCGCAGGCCAGCCACGGCCGGATCGGCTTCGAATACTTTCCGGCCGAGCGGTTGGGCCACGCGCGCGACATGCTGCGGTTGGTCCAGGCCGGGACCGCCGACATCGCCTATCTGGCGCCGTCGGCCCTGGGTGGCGCGCTGCCGCTGTCGGACGTCGCCGAGTTGCCCGGCCTGTTCGACCGCGCCTGCGCCGGCGCGCGCGCGGTCTGGCCCCTGATCCATGACGGGCCGATCGGCCGGGCGGAGTACCGGCCGATCGGCATCGTGCCGGTGTTCGTGGCCATGCTCGGCCCGCGCCAGCTGCTGGGCCGCGATCCGCGGCCGGCGACCGCCGTCGACCTGCAGGGCTTGCGCATCCGCGTCGCGCGCGGGGACGACAGCCGCGCGGGCGACAGCATCGTGCGCGCCCTCGGCGCGGCGCCGGTGACCGTGGCGCCCGTGGCGCTCGACGCATCGGTCCGCCTGGGGCAGGTCGATGCCGTGCTCGGCCGCGCCGCCGATATGGTCGACACTCTGCCGGCCGGCATCCGCTATCAGACCGTGGGGGTTGGGTTCGGCGGCTCGGTCGCCGTCTATGCCATCGGCGCGGCTGCCCTGAGGCGGTTGGCGCCAGACCTGCAGGCGGCCCTGGCCGCGGCCGGGGCCGAGACCACCGAGCATCTATGCGCTGCCGTCGATGCCGAGGAGACCGCGGCGCGGTCCGAGCTCGAGGCGCGCGGGGTGGCGGCCGCGCCGCTGCTGCCGGTCGCCGCCCGAACCGTGGCCGAGCGGACCGCGGCGATCCGGCACGACTGGGCGGCAGCCCTCGACCGTCGGCATCTTCCGGGCAGCGCGGCCCTGGCCGGATTGGAGGCGGCGCTCGACCGGCCGCCGCCGGGCGTGGACTTGCCCTAGCCGGCCCAGCGTGATGAACTAGCTAGTCGCAATTACCTAACGCATTGACATGGCGATTTAATCGAATTTTGCTATCGTCGAGGTAGTGCATGTCTGCCTCGGCTCTGCCATGAAGCTCAATGCGGCCTATTACCTGGCCTCAAATCCCGACGTGAGTCGGGCGGTCCAACAGGGACTGATCACCGCCAGCGGTCATTACACCACCATCGGCTACAAGGAAGGACGGAATCCCAGTCCGGACTTCAATGCTGCCTACTATCTGGCGCACAATCCCGACGTCGCTGCCGCCGGCGTTGATCCCTTCGCCCATTTCAACAGCTTCGGCGCCAAGGAAGGCCGCGATCCCAACGCGCTCTTCGACACCAAGTACTACCTGGCCACCAATCCGGATGTCTCGAAGGCCGTCGCCGCCGGGCTGACCACGGCCATCGATCATTACCTGGCGCTCGGCCGCGCCGAGGGACGGTCGCCTGACCTCACGATCACCCAGTCCTTCAACGCCACCAGCTACCTGCAGGCCAACCCCGACGTGTCGGCGGCGGTGCAGGCGGGCAGCATGACCGCCCTCCAGCATTTCCTGAACTTCGGGATGGCCGAGGGGCGCGCGGGTTCGGGCATCGACGTCGCCAACTTCAAGCGCGTGGTCACAGGTGTCCTCAGCGACGGGCGGATCGCCGGCGCGTCGGGCTTCGTCGACCTCTTCGGCGACGGCGTGTTTCATGTCGGCGATCCGGTCGTGATCAGCGACTCGACCGGCAGCTTCACGCTGACGGACCAGCCGACCGGGCCGCTGGTGTTCCGCGGCGGCACCGACCTGTCGACCGGCATGACGTTCACGCAGCCGCTGTCGGCACCGGTGGGGGCCACCGTCGTGGATCCGCTGACGACGCTGGTCCAGGCGATGATCACCAACGGCGCGGCGCCCGACGTCGCCGTCCAGCGGGTCGACCAGGCCCTTGGTCTGCCGACCACGCTCGCGCTCACCCGGTTCGACCCGATCGCGGCTGCCAACGACGCCACGAATGCCGGCTCCAGCGCGGCGCTGGCCACCGCGATCCAGGCGCAGGCTGCCGCTGCCAAGCTCGTCAACCTCCTCAATGTCGTCTCCACGGCCATGCAGGGCGGCCAGGTCGCGCCCTCGGCCGCGGCTGCCGCTGCACTCAACGCGGTGGTCGCACAGATCGGGACCGGCGCGGCCGCCACCCCGCCAGCGCTCGACTTCGCCAGCCCCACGGTGTTTGCCGGCGCGATGTCGCGGGCCGCGGCCAGCTTTTCCAATCCGGCGCTGACCGCGTCGATCCAGGCCAATGGGGCATCGCTGGCCAGCATGGGTGCTGCGTTCACCGCGCAGATCGACACGGCCGTGGGCGGTGCCAGCACCGTGGCAGCCTTGGCCAATATCGCTAACGCGCAGACCGTGTTCGCAACGGCGATCGCGGCGGTGGCGCCGGCCCTGGCGGCTGGGGGCACGGTCGGCGCCGCCACGGTCCAGCAATTCACGGGCCTCTCGCTCGACGCGCTGATCACCGCCCAGCGGGCGGCCAATCCGACGCCGGCCGGGCTGGGCAGCACGGCCGGCACGTCGCAGCCGGCGCCCGGCGCCGCGACCACGAGCTCGACCTCGGGGGCGGCGACCAGCGCCGGCGCCAACTTGTCCAGCAGCCCGCCGTCACCGCCTCCGCCGCCGACCGGTCCGATCTTCTTCGATCTCAACGGCGACAGCCTGCTGGCGACGATCGGGACCGCCGCAGTCCGCCTGGACCAAGGGGTGTCGGCGTCGGTCCGCGACGCAGCCCTGCCGGCAACCGGCTTTTCCGGTGGGACTCTCACGGTCTCGATCGCCGGCAATGCGACGGCGGGCGACCAGCTGGGTCTGCTGAGCCTGGGCGGGATCGCGGTGTCGGGCTCGACGGTGGACTGGTTCGGCAGCCCGATCGGAACCCTGTCGGGCGGCGTGTCCGGCGCACCGCTCGTCGTCACCTTCACCAGCGCCGGGGCCGCGACCGCGGCCGCCAGCGCCGTCGTCGATGCCGTGGATTTCCTGGCGACCGGGGCCGGAGCCGGTGCGCGGACGGTGATCTTCAGCGTCTCGGATGGCGCCCTCAGCGGCACGGCCAGCGTGTTCGCGACGGCAGCGGCGGTGCCGTCGATCCTGAACCTGGGCGGGGACGTGCTGTCGACGACGCTGGGCGCCACGGCGGTGATCGACCAGGGCACCGGCGCGATCGTGTCGGACGCCCGCAACCCGAGCAACGTCGGGGGCGGGGCGCTGTCGGTGATCGACAGCGGCTATGTGACCGGGGACCAGCTGAGCATCGCCAATATTGGCGGGATCTCGGTCTCGGGCGGGACGGTGAGCTACAGCGGGTCGGTGCTGGGGC
>CAZEFK010000016.1:5010-48068 GCA_964511405.1 uncultured Comamonadaceae bacterium
GGCGGGATCTCGGTCTCGGGCGGGACGGTGAGCTACAGCGGGTCGGTGCTGGGGCAAGTGCTGACGCAGCCGGGCTATCTGTCGGTGAGCTTCAGCAACGGCGCGACGCTGGCCGGGGTGGACGCGCTGCTGGAGGCGGTGGCGTTCCAGGCGACGGGCGGCGGCGGGTACTCGCGCGCGGTCGGGTTCTATGTGACCGACGGGGCGGGACTGCCGAGCAGCTTGCCGGTTTATGCGAGCGTGAGCGTGGCGCCGGGGGCGCCGTCGATCCTGAACCTGGGCGGGGACGGGCTGGCGACGACGGCGGGGACGGCGGCGGTGCGGCTGGACCAGGGGGTGTCGGCGTCGGTGAGCGACCCGAACCTGCTGGCGAACGGGATCTCGGGCGGCAGCCTGACGGTGTCGATCGCGGGCAACGCCGCGGCGGGCGACCAGCTGGGCCTGCTGAACCTGGGCGGGATCGCGGTGTCTGGCTCGACGGTGGACTGGTTCGGCAGTCCGATCGGGACGCTGTCGGGCGGCAGCTCGGGCTCGCCGCTGGTGCTGACCTTCACCAGCGTCAGCAGCGGCGCAGGCACGGCGGCGGTGGCGGGGGCGATCGAGGCGGTCGACTTCCTGGCGACCAGCGCCGGAGCCGGGCCGCGGACGGTGCAGTTCGCGCTGTCCGACGGCCTGGGTGGCGGCAGCGGCACGGCCGCGGTGACGGTGACCGTCGGGGCGGCGCCGATTGCGCCGTCGATCCTGAACCTGTCGGGCGATGCGCTGGTGACGACGGCGGGTGCTGCGGCTGCACGCCTGGACCAGGGGACGTCGGCATCGGTCAGCGACCCCAATGGGCTGATCGGGTTCACCGGCGGCAATCTGGTCGTTTCGATCAGCGGCAACGCTGCGTCGGGCGACCAGTTGGGCGTGCTGAGCCTGGGCGGGATCGCGGTGTCGGGGTCGACGGTCTACTCGGGCGGCAATCCGATCGGTCCGCTGTCGGGCGGCGTGTCCGGGGCGCCGCTGGTGGTGAGCTTCACCAGCTACGGCGCCAACATCGCGGTGGTGGGCAACCTGATCGACGCGATCGACTTCCAGGCGACGAGCGCCGGGGCCGGGCCGCGGACGGTGACGTTCGCGGTGTCGGACGGCAGCGGGGCGCCGGCGGGCACGGCGGCGACACTGGTGACGGTGGCGGCGGCGCCGGTTGCGCCGTCGATCCTGAATCTGGGCGGTGACGTGCTGTCGACGACGCTGGGCGCAGCGCCGGCGGTGATCGACCAGGGCACGGGCGCGACCGTGTCGGACGCCGGCAATCCGAGCAATGTCGGGGGCGGGACCCTGACGGTGATCGACAGCAGCTACGTGACCGGGGATCAGCTGAGCATCGCCACTGTCGGCGGGATCTCGGTCTCGGGCGGGACGGTGAGCTACAGCGGGTCGGTGCTGGGGCAAGTGCTGACGCAGCCGGGCTATCTGTCGGTGAGCTTCAGCAACGGCGCGACGCTGGCCGGGGTGGACGCGCTGCTGGAGGCGGTGGCGTTCCAGGCGACGGGCGGCGGCGGGTACTCGCGCGCGGTCGGGTTCTATGTGACCGACGGGGCGGGACTGCCGAGCAGCTTGCCGGTTTATGCGAGCGTGAGCGTGGCGCCGGGGGCGCCGTCGATCCTGAACCTGGGCGGGGACGGGCTGGCGACGACGGCGGGGACGGCGGCGGTGCGGCTGGACCAGGGGGTGTCGGCGTCGGTGAGCGACCCGAACCTGCTGGCGAACGGGATCTCGGGCGGCAGCCTGACGGTGTCGATCGCGGGCAACGCCGCGGCGGGCGACCAGCTGGGCCTGCTGAACCTGGGCGGGATCGCGGTGTCTGGCTCGACGGTGGACTGGTTCGGCAGTCCGATCGGGACGCTGTCGGGCGGCAGCTCGGGCTCGCCGCTGGTGCTGACCTTCACCAGCGTCAGCAGCGGCGCAGGCACGGCGGCGGTGGCGGGGGCGATCGAGGCGGTCGACTTCCTGGCGACCAGCGCCGGAGCCGGGCCGCGGACGGTGCAGTTCGCGCTGTCCGACGGCCTGGGTGGCGGCAGCGGCACGGCCGCGGTGACGGTGACCGTCGGGGCGGCGCCGGTTGCGCCGTCGATCCTGAACCTGAACGGCGACGTGCTGTCGACCACGCTCGGCGCCACGGCCGTGATCGACCAGGGCACGTCGGCATCGGTCGGCGACCCCAACAATCCGGCCAACGTCTCGGGCGGCTCCGTCACGGTGACCCTGGTCGGCAACGCGACGGCCGGCGACCAGCTGAGCCTTGCCAGCCTCAACGGCATCGCGGTGTCGGGCACCACCGTCGACTGGCTGGGCGCGCCGATCGGGCAGCTCAGCGGCGGGGTCTCGGGCGTCCCCTTGGTCGTGACCTTCACCAGCAGCGGCGCCGGCCTGCAGCAGATGGACCTGGTCCTCGACGCCGTGGCGTTTTCCGCCACCAGCTATGGCGCAGGCCCGCGCACCGTGGCCGTCTCGGTCGCGGACGGGACCGGCGCCGTATCGAGCGCAGCGGTCACCGCGTCGGTGGTGCTGCCCGCGATCGAGATCGACCAGTTCAGCGGCACCTACAACCTCGCCACGATCAACAACGGCCTGGAAGGCGTGCTGCTGGCCGGCTCAGGGCCGACCGCGACGACGTCGCAGTCGGTCACGCTCAGCGGCTTCAACTCGGCCGGCCCGACCAGCGTGACCTTGACCGGCGCCGGCTATGCACCGACCGCGATCAACAGCGGGGTCAGTCTGGGAATCGTTGTCACGGGAGCGACCCTGACGGGTGAGTTCGACACGGCGACTCTGACGCTGGTGGCCCAGGGCGGGTCAGGGGTCCTCGTGAGCGGCCTGACGACGCCGGGCATCGAGGCGCTCAACCTGGTTTCGCTTCCGAGCGGCACCACCGCGGTGTCGCCGGCCAGACCGAACTATGTGCAATCGATCACCGACGCAGACCTGACCCAGCTGACCATCAGCGGCTCCGCCCCGGTGTCGGTCGCCGTGGGCCTGCCAGGATCGCTGTCGGTGATCAGCGCCACGGCGGCGACGGCACCCGTGAGCATCGTCGGTTCTCTGAACTCGGGCGCCGTCAGCGAGGCGATCTACCTCGGCAGCGGCGGCGGCCTCGCCATTGGCGGTGCCGCCGGCGATTCCCTCGTCGCCAGCGGCGGCACCAGCGTGCTCGTGGGCGGCCTTGGCGCGGATACCCTGACCGGCGGCCCCGGCGTCACCTATTTCCGGTATTGGGATGTCGACCAGAGCACCGCCGGCACCGCCCCCGGGGTCGACCGCATCACCGACTTCGCCTCCGGCCGCGACTGGCTGGCGTTCGCGCGCCAGGGCCTGGGCAACGGCTTCTTTGCCAGCGCCCCCGCGATCGGTGTCAGCAGCCCGGCCGTCGCGGGCTCGCAGGTCTATGTCGCGCTGGCCAGCGGCATCACCACGGCCGCCGCTCTGGACGACATCGGGGTTGCCGGTCACACGCTGGTGTCGGGAACGGTTTCGACCACAGGAACGCTGGCAGCCGCCATCGTGACGGTGACGAGCGGCACCCTGGCCGGGACCTATCTCTTCGTGAACGACTCCGGGGCCAGCTATTCGTCCGCAACCGACATGATCATCAACATCACGGGAGCCACGGCCGCACCGATCGCGTCCGACTTCACCTTCTTCTGATGACTGGCCTCCGACGGCCGGCTACTTGCCCACCCGCACCAGCGCCACCCGGTTCACGCCGCTCTCGGCGAGCACCAGGTTGCCGTCGCGGGTGGCCATCATGTTCCGGACCACCCCGCCGCCCGACGGGATCGCCCAGGTCTGGAAGCGCTCGGTGGCGAGGTCGAAGCGGACCAGGGTGTTCGGCTTGACCCCGGACTCGCTGTACCAGATCGCGCCGTCCAGGTAGGTCATGCCATAGGGCAGCGAGCGTGGGCCGCCGGGCGAGGCCCATTCCTTGACCTGGCCGGTCGCGAGGTCCAGCCGACCGAGATAGCCGCGGCTGTAGTCCGAGTACCAGATCACGTCATCGGGCGTGATCGCGATGCGGCGCGGGCGGCTGGCCGGGTTGGGCAGCGGATATTCCCGGACCTTGAGCGTCCCAGGATCGATGCTGGCGATCTTGTTGCTGCCGAATTCGTCGAAGACCGGCACGCCCTGGGACGTGATCACCATGCCGTACGGATTGGACTTCGGGGTCGGCGAGGTCACCAGCGCGATCGCCCCGGTCCGGGGATCGAGCCGGCCGACGCGGTTGGCGCTCTGCACGGTGAACCACAGAATGCCGCTGCGGTCGAACAGCGGCGTGTGGGGGTCGCGGGCGTCGGGGTCCGGCAGCGGATATTCGCGGACCTCGCCGGTGCTGGGGTCGAGCTTGCCGATATAGCCCTGGAAGTTGGCCGTGAACCAGATCGCGCCGTCGGCGTCGGCGGTGAGCCCGTGCGGGCCGGACATCGGCGTCCGGGGATGGAACTCGCGGATGGCGCCGCTGGCCGGATCGATGCGTCCCAGCACATTGGCCATGTGACCGGTGTACCAGATCGCGCCGTCGCGGGTGGCCAGCGGGTCATGCGGCCGCGATCCCGGCGTCGGCACCACCCACTCCGTGAACGATACAGTGGCCGGGCCGGGCAGCAGCACGGCGGCCGGCCGCGGCTTCTCCGGGAACTGCGCCGCCAGATAGTCGGCGATGACGCCGATTTGGTCGGCCGGCACCGGGGCGCCGACATTGACCATCATGTGCACGGTCGTGTCCCAGTCCTGGCGGCTGTGGCCGGCGCCGGTCACGCGCGCGAGCTCATGGCAGCCCGAGCAGGCGGTCTCGACGGTGGCCTTGCCGGGACCGTCCGGCAGAGATTGGGCAAGCGCCGGCCCCGCCCCGGCGAGGCAGGCGGCAGCCAGCAGCGGGCGCCGGATCGTCGACATCGCGCCTCCCTCCGTGCGCGGGGTGAGCGATGTCAGATACGCGCCGGCCCGTCGGCCTCCGGCGCGCCACCCACGATGTCGCCCACCCGCTGGCGCAGCGCCTTGATGCCGGTCTCGACGTGCCGGCTCGGGTGGACGCGGTTGGTCAGCAGGGTCCAGGCCCGGCCGCGGCTGCGGTCGATCCATAGGCCGGTGCCCGTGAACCCGGTATGGCCGATGGTCCCGGTCGGGCAGGCATCGCCGCCGGACCAGCCGGGATGGCGGATCTCCCAGCCCAGGGCCCGGGTCGGGCCGGCCTGGGCGCACATGGCGTCCAGCGTCGCCCGGGCGAGCAGGCTGCCGTCGAGCACGGCCGCGGCGAAATCCAGGATCGCGTCGGCGTTGCCGAACAGTCCGGCATGGCCGGCCGCGCCGCCCAGCGCGAAGGCATTTTCGTCATGGACGACGCCGCGCAGCACCCGGCCGCGCCAGGTGCAGTGCTCGGTCGCCGCACAGTCGTCGGGGTCGGGGGCGAAGGTGAGGCCGGGGGGCAGCGGGTGGGCGGCGAGCGGCTGGCCGGTCAGGCGCTCGATGGCGATGCCCAGCAGGATGAAATTGATGTCGGAATAGACCGGCGGCCCGGACGTCCACACCCGCTGCAGCACGAAGGCCCGCAGAGTCGCCGAGTCCTGCCCATAGGTGTAGAGCGGTTCGACGGCCGGCAGATGGGTCTTGTGCGCCAGGCATTGGCGGAAGGTCAGCCGCCGCTCGGCGGCATCCGGGTCGTACTGGCGCAGGTCCGGAATGGCGCGGACCAGCGGATCGTCCAGCCCGATCCGGCCGGCATCCGCCAGCCTCAGGATCGCCGGCGTGGTGACGATGACCTTGGTCAGCGACGCCAGGTCGAACAGGGTCGCGCGGGCGACGGGCCGCGCCTCGGGCACCCGCTGTGCCGCCCCGGCCCAGCGCACGGCGCGACGGCCGCGGTCCAGGATGCCGAGCACGGCGGCCGGGATCTGCCCGGCCGCGACCGCCGCGGCGGCGGGCGCGAAGGCGGTGTCGGCAAGCCGGTCCAGGTCGTCTGCTGAGTTGGGCATGTCACCGGTCGTCGGACGGAGGGGCCGGTGGATAGGCATAGACGGTCAGCAGCATGTCCACCGATTCGCCGTCGCGCGCGAGCGGGAAATGCACGCGCTGATAATAGACGTGGCCGCGGCCGGTCTGCAGCACCCAGCGCGCCGCGAAATCCGGCCGGCGCGTCAGGACCGCGGTCAGCATGCCCTGATTGATGACCGCCGCGTCGGCCGGGCTGTGGGTTTCGTCGGAGGTCCGGCCGGTGCCGTCATAACCGACCGCTTGAACCTGCGCGGTCCCCCACAGCCGGTAGCGGAACTGTGCGACGCCGGCGACCCAGGCCACGTCGATCAGATTGATGAAGGGCAGGTGCGGCTTGAGCTCGGCCGGGTCGACATGCTGGCGGCCGGGCAATCGTCCGGGCGGCGCCTTGGCGGCCAGGTAGTCCGCGACAGCGCAGAAGCGCGGATGCAGGGTCTCGAACGCCATGTCGGGGAAGGATTATGATCGGTAGAGGTAAAAGGGAGCGTTGCCGCGGCATGCGCTGTTCGGTCGCGGCCCTCAGGCGTGCCCTGGGCCGGCCCGAATTCGGAATTTCATATGGTTTTATGGAGAGTAGGTGCGGACGCCAACCCTGCGTTAAGGGTTGGACTGTTAACCATTCGCGCACCGAGGAACGGGGCGGCATGCGGACAGGTCGGGCGATGGTGTGGCGGGCGGTGGCGGTGCTGGCCGTGATCCTCGGTGGGATCGGGGGCGGCATCGGCGCGGCGCAGGCGCAGGCGGTGTCTGCTGGCCAGCAGCATCACAGCTATGCCTTCCGCGACCTGGGCGCCGCCCAGGGCCTGAACTTCCGCACCACCGACATGACCATATCGGTGTTCTTCCAGATCCCGCGGTCGGAGGTGCCGACCGCAGCACACCTGCATCTGGGCTATGCCTGGTCGCCGGCGCTGATCACCGATCTCAGCCGGCTGGAGGTGTCGATCAACGACGAGCGGATCCGAACCCTGCCACTGGTCGCCGGCATGGGCGCCGAAACCTGGGTCGACGTGCCGATCCCGCCCGAGGTGCTCCAGGACGCCAACCGCATCGGCTTCCGCTTCATCGGCCATTATCAGCGCAGCTGTGAGGACCCGCTGCATACGTCGCTGTGGGCGACGGTCAGCCCGCGCACCACCATCGAGCTCACCACCGACCGGCTGCCGCTGGCCAACGACTTGAGCCTGCTGCCGCGGCCGTTCTTCGACGATCATGACCCGGGCCCGGTGACCGTGCCCATGGTGCTGAGCGCCCAACCGTCCGATGCCATGCTGGAGAGCGCCGGCATCGTCGCGTCCTGGTTCGGGGCGCTGGGCGCCTATCGCGCCGCCCATTTCCCGGTAACCCAGGGCGGCTTGCCGGCCGGCAACGCCGTCGCGTTCGTGCTGGCCAACGATCCGCCGCCGGGCGTGCCGATCCCGCCGATCAGCGGTCCGACCATCGCGGAGGTCGCCAACCCCGCCGATCCGGCATCGAAGCTGCTGCTGGTGATGGGCCGCGATGCCGAGGAGCTGAAGGCCGCGGCGACCGGGCTGGTCCTGAGCAACGCGGTGTTGGCCGGGGATGTCGTGGGTATCGCGCCGGTGGCGCTACCGCGGCGCAAGCCCTATGACGCGTCGCGCTGGGTGTCGACCGACCACCCGATCAAGTTCGGCCAGATCGTCCGGCCCGAAGGCCTGCGGACCGAGGGCTTCCTGGGCAGCGTCAATGTCGGGTTCCGCAGCGCGCCCGACCTGTTCCTGTGGCGCGATCAGGGCGTGCCGCTGACCTTGCGCTACCGGCCGCCCCAGGGCGATTGGATCGACTGGCGGGCGGCGCGCGTCGACCTCGCGCTCAACGGCGCCTTCATCAAGGCCCAGCCGCTGCTTGCGGGCAGCTGGATCCCGGGCTGGCTGCAGCCGACGGCATCGAGGGTCGGCATCGGCACGCCTGAGGACGAGATCGACGCTGCGGTGCCGCCGGTCTATTTCGGCGGCCAGAACCGGCTCGAGGCGCTGTTCGATATCGTGCCGCGCAAGGTCGGCAACTGCCGGGACGTGCTGCACACCGGGGTCGGCGTCACCGTCGACCCGGCGTCGACCATCGACCTCTCGAACGTGGCCCACTATGCGGTGCTGCCGGAGATCGGCTACTTCGCCAGCGCCGCGTTCCCGTTCACCCGCATGGCCGACCTGTCGGAAACCGGGGTGGTGCTGGGTGACCAGCCGAGCCCCCAGGAGATTTCGGTCTATCTGACGGCGATGGCCATGGCCGGCGCCTCGACCGGGGATGCCGCGCTCAAGGTCCGGGTCGTACGCTCGCGCGAGGTCGACCAGTTGACCGACCGCGACCTGCTGGTGATCGGCCTCTACGACCGCCATCCCTTCCTGGACCAGCTGGGTGACACCGCACCGGTGCAGGCTCAGCGCGGGCAGATCGTGCTGACCCGGCCGGTGGGGCAGGAGCAGCCCTCGATCATGGCCCGGCTGGCCGACAGCCGGAGCCCGCCGCCGGTGGTTCCGGTCTCGGCCATCAGCGGCAACGCCATGGCGGCGCTGTTCCAGATCGAATCACCGCTGGCGCGGCGTCGCAACCTGGTCGCGATCGCTGCGACCACGCCGGCGGCGCTGGCGCCAGTGCTCCAGGCCCTGACCAGCTCCGACCGCCTGGGTCAGCTGCATGGCGGCGTGGCCCTGTTCGCGGCCGACAGCCTGACGGTCTATCCCCCGGATCGCACCTACATCAACGGCCGCCTGCCCTGGCTGGCCTGGCTGCGCTGGACCCTGTCCGGGCACTGGCTCGAGGCCATCGCCGGGTCGCTGCTGTTCCTGCTGGTCGTGGCCGTGCCGGCGGCACGCACCATCCGCCGGCTGTGGGTCAACCGGAAGCAGATCTAACGCGCGCGGGCCACGCCTTCCAGCAGGTGCACCATCGCCGCGGTCGCCAGCACCGGGGTCAGGAGATTGGCGAGCGGCACATAGGCGAGCAGCGACAGGAGGCAGCCGGCCAGCCATACCGGGCCGGCATGGGCGCGTCGGAGGGCCGCGGCGTCGCCCGCAGGCAGGCGGCGCAAGGCGACCGCCTGGAACATGCCGGTGCCCAGCAGCCAGCCATTGAGCGCCAGGGTCAGCGCCAGGCTGATGCCGGGCAGGATCCAATGCACCGGCAGCGCCGCCAGGTTGAGGACCACCCCGATCACCGCCAGCCGCAGCCCGAGGCCCAGTCCGGCCAGCAGCGTCAGGCTGCGTCCGGGCGGCGGGTAGTGCGCGCGCTCCACCGCACTGGCGACCTGGTCGGTCAGGCTGCCGGCGATCACTGCGATCAGCACCGGAAAGCACAGCCAGGCGAGGGCCACGCCGCCCGCCGTGCCGAGCGCCTGGATCGCGTGGTCGAGCCAGGCAATGCCGGACACCGCGACCTGCGCCAGCAGCCAGCCGAGCACAGCGGCGCCGGCCAGGAAGATCAGGACGGCGCCGAGCACCGACCACAGGAGCACGGTCCGCACGCCGGGCAGCGCCAGGTCGCCGAGTGCCGACAGGCAGGCGCGCAGCGCGGGGCCGATCATGGCCGCGCTGATTTCGGTGCGTTTCCCGCGCCACTCGGGAAACCGTCAAGCAAGCAAAGCATGGCGCGGAGCTTAGGGCGGGCCGTCTCCGGGCGACAAGCCGGAGTCCCCGGGGCCGGACTCCCAGCGAGCAAGCCCCATCTTGGCCAGCCAGCCCAGGGTCAGCCAGCCGGCATGGCGGTCAGCCGGCGGCAGGGCGGCGAGCAGCCGGCCGATCGGGGCCGGGCCGCCGGCGGCCAGATCGAGCAGGCGGTCGAAGGCGGCGCCGTCGAGCAGCAGGCCCGGCATCGGGGCCGCCACGGCCAAGCGGCGCAGCTCGGCTGCGCGGCCGGCCGCATCGGGCGCCAGCGCCAGCACGCAGTCGGCGTCCAGGATCCGGCTGGGGAAGTGGTCGAACTGGCGATAGGGGTCCATCGCCAGCGGCCTCGGCGGCCGGCCCGGCGCGAGCGGCGCGGCTTCGGGGGCGGATCGCCGCCGCTCGGCCAGCTCCGCCCACAGGTCCTGGTAGCGGCCGACGATCACGCGCCAGTCGAACGTCTCTCTTGCTCGACGCCGGCCGGTTTCGCCCATGCGCCGGCGCAGGTCGGGGGCTTCGATCAGCCGGACCAGGGCGCTGGTCAAGGCGTCGACGTCGACCGCCGTAGCCTGGCTGGCGGCGCCGCAGAAGCCGTCATGGCCGAGGCAGGCGGCGGCATGCAGCAGCGCCAGCGGCTCGCCCAGCCCGGGCGGCGGGGCCGACGTCGGCACGCGGATGCCGTCGAGGCCGTCGCGGACGCTGTCGCGGTAGCCGTCCCAGTCGCTGACCACCGCGGGCAGGCCGGCGGCCATGGCCTCGACCGGCGTCAGGCCGAAGCTCTCCTGCACGTTGTCGGCGCAGGACAGGAAGATGTCGGCGGCGAACCAGGCGGCGCGGCTCTCCGCCCGGCGGCCGTCCAGGACCTGGCGGGGCACGCCGGGCGCCACGGCGGCCGCCGCCTCGATGAACGCAGCCTCGACCGCCGCCGAGGGGGCCCAGCCACACTCGATCAAGCGCAGGCGCCGCCCGGTCCTTTCGGCCGCGCGCGCCGCGGCCAGGTACATCGGCAGCGGATTGGCCTTCTCCAGCGGATCCAGCCGGCCGACATAGAGCAAGGCAACCTCGTCGTCGGCCAGGGCCAGGCGCGCCCGCTCGCGGGCCCGCACCGCGGCCGGGTCGGGCGGCGCGAAGGCCTGGCTGTCGACGCCCAGCGGGATCACCGGGAGCTGCAGCCGCGGCGCGACCGGCGCTCCGAACAGGCCCGCGAGGTAGTCGGCATGGTCGTCCAGCAGCCGCAGCACGGCGGCGCGGCTGGCCTGGCTGGTGCAGATCAGGGCGTCCCAGGCCTGGACCGGGGCCGTCAGCAGCCCGCCGATCGCCTCGGCTGCCCGCAGCTCCGACAGGGTGTGGGTGACCCCGACCAGCGACACGGTCCGCTGACCGGCGCCGCGGCGCAGCCAGGCCAGCTGGCCGATGTCGGGGCCCGGGCGCAGCAGCGTGCCGATCTCGGCCAGGGTGCCGATCTCGCTCAGCAGGACGCCGTCGGCACCGGCCCCGGGCGCGGCGTCGGCCGCGAAGCGCCGGAAGGCGGCGATCTCGGCGGCGCTGGTGGCGGCGCAGCGATAGGCGCGGGCGCCGCCATGGCGCAGATATCCCGCCAGGAACCCGTGCGAGGCCGCGTGCCGCCCGTAGATCGGGCCGCTGAGGTCGAAATTGGCGGCCGCGAAGACGATCGCGGCCTGCGCCGCGGTCATCGGTCGGGCTTGCCGTCGTGCGGGCCGAGCGGGCGCTGCGGCGCGTCCTCCCACCAGTCGGTCCGGTAGGGCTTTTGCCACAGGTCGACCGGATAGACGATCCGGGCGTCCGGCCGGTCGCGGTCGCCGACGACGATCAGCCGCACCTCGGCCTCGGTGTTGTTGAGGAAGGTGTGGGCGATGCCGGTGCCGGCCGGAAAGCCGACGCCGTCGCCGGGGGCGAGGCGGTGCAGGTGGCCGTCGATCCACACATCAGGCGTGCCCTCGACCACGAACACGAACTCCTCCTCGGCCGATTCGGCGTGGGGCAGCGACGTCCGGCGGCCCGGCGGCAGGCGCACATGGTGGATGCCGATGCGCTGCAGCCCGAAGACCCGGCCGAACGGAGCGCCGAACCCGAACCGCTCGTCGGAGCCCTTGTAGCCGACCTTGTCGGGCGTCTCGATCTCGGTGAAGTGGCGGATGACGTCCGGGCGTGTGGTCATGGGATCCTCCGTCTGGCAATCGCAGCCGGAGTATGCCCCCTGTCGGGTGGCCGGTCAGCCGAGCCGGCGGCCCTCGGCCTGGCCGAACGCCAGATAGTGCACCAGCGGGTTCACGCCGGCGGCGGCGACGTCGGGATTGGCCGTCAGGTAGTGGGTCGGGCTGAAGCCCGCCGAGGCGGCGCGGCCTTCCCGCCAGCCGAACTGCATGAAGTGCTGCAGCGGATCGATGCCGGCGGCCGCGACATCGGGGTTGTTCGCCTCGTAATAGGCGGTGTTGAACACGGCGTTGGGGTTGCGGCCTTCGCGCCAGCCGAACTGCATGAAATGCTGCAGCGGATCGACGCCGGCCGCCGCGACGTCGGGGTTGGCCTTGAGATAGTAGGCAGTGTTGAAGCCCGGGGCGTCGAGTGTCGTCTCGGCGGTCTGGGCCGGCCTCGCCAGCACGGCGCCGGGCGCCGATCCGATGGCGGTCGATCCGACGGCGGTCGGCCCGATGGCGGTCGGCCCGATGGCGGTCGGCCCGATGGCGATCGGCCCGATGGTGATCGGCGTGGTGTCGAGGCCGGGGGCGGCGGCCAGCATGGTGGTCGCAACCTGGGTCGCGGGGCCCTGGACGATGCGGGCGGCGGCCAGGCCCGCGACCTGGTCGTCGGCGAGGCTGGCGGTGACCGTGGTGGCGTTCACCACGCCGGTCGCATAGGACACCGGCAGGTCGTTGATGAAGGTCGTGCCGCTGATCGACAGGCTGCCGCTTGCGGGCGCGCCGCCCTCCTCGCCGTAGCTGACCATGATCGGGTTCTGGGTGTTCGGACCTTGCTCGATCACGTCGTTGCGGAGGATGCCGATGCCGCCGTTGGGCAGGTCGACGCTGTAACTGGCGGTGCCGGCCTGGTCCTGGATCCGGCTGTTCGTGATGGTGGTGCTGGCGGCTCGGCTCTTGACCTCGTGGCCGACCACGGCGTCGTGGATATAGCTGCCGTCGATGGTCAGGCTCGCCACGCCGTTGACGTAGATGTTGTGGGTGTAGCCGTCGCCGGCGCCGTTGGCGGCGAATTCCGAGCGGGTGATGGTGATGGTGCCGCCGGGGTCGGAGTTGGCCAGCAGTCCGTCCTGGTTGCCGTGGATCGAATCGGAGTCGAGGACGAGCGTTCCGCCCTCGTAGCGGATGCCGGCGCCGTTGCCGTCGGACACGGCCACGCCGGAGATGTCGAAGCCGCGGATGGTGACGCTGACCCCGGCGCCGCCTTCGTCGATGATCCCCTTGCCGTTGCCGGGCTCACGCGTGGCCACCAACCGGACCGGCCCGCCGACCGACTGCAGCGTCAGGCTGTGCCGGATGTTCAGGACGTCGTCGGTATAGGTTCCCGCCAGGACGTCGATGACGTCGCCATCGGCCGACGCTGCCACAGCCGATGCAATCGTCGCGTAGGTCTGCCCAGGTCCGACGGTGAGGGTCGACATCGATGCGTTTCCTGTACGAGGCGGTGCAGGAGTGCATCAAATGTCTGATTGGTTAACATATGGTTTTACTGGAGAGGCGCGAGGTTTTATATAGAATTTGTTCAATTTCCGCGGAAAGGAGAGTGGTCATGGAGTACCGGCTGCTGGGCGGATCGGGGTTCAAGGTGCCGGCCTTGAGCTTCGGTACTGCGACCTTCGGTGGCGGCAACGCGTTCTTCCAGGCTTGGGGCAGCAGCGGCGCCGCCGAGGCGACCCGGCTGGTCGACATCTGCCTCGAGGCTGGCCTCACCCTGTTCGATAGCGCCGACAGTTACTCCGGCGGCCTGGCCGAGGAGATCCTGGGTCAGGCGATCAAGGGCCGGCGTGCCCAGGTGATGCTGTCGACCAAGGCGACCTTCCGCACCGGGCCCGGGCCCAACGACCTGGGCTCGTCGCGCGCCCACCTGATCCAGGCCTGCGAGGCCAGTCTGCGCCGCCTGGGCACCGACCATATCGACCTGTGGCAGCTCCATGGCTTCGACGCCCAGACTCCGGTCGAGGAGGTGCTGCGCACGCTTGACGACCTGGTCCGCGCCGGCAAGGTCCGCTATGTCGGCTGCTCCAACTTCTCCGGTTGGCACCTGATGAAGTCGCTGGCCGCCGCCGACCGCCATGGCTGGCCGCGCTATGTCGCGCACCAGGCCTACTATTCGCTGGTCGGGCGCGACTACGAGTGGGAGCTGATGCCCCTGGGGCTGGATCAGAAGGTCGGCTGCGTCGTGTGGAGCCCGCTCGGCTGGGGCCGCCTGACCGGAAAGCTCCGGCGCGGCCAGCCGGCGCCGGCGGTCAGCCGCCTGCCGGCGACTGCGGACAAGGGGCCGCCGGTGGCCGACGAGCTGCTGTTCCGGGTGGTCGATGCCCTGGATGCGGTTGCCGCCGAGACCGGGCGCACGCTGCCGCAAGTCGCGATCAACTGGCTGCTGCAGCGGCCGACCGTGGCCACCGTCATCGTCGGCGCCCGCGACGAGGCACAGCTGCGGCAGAACCTGGGCGCGGTGGGCTGGGCGCTGACGCCGGAGCAGATGGCCCGGCTGGACGCCGCCAGCGCCGTCACGCCGGCCTACCCCTACTGGCACCAGCGCGGCTTCGCCGAACGCAACCCGCCGCCGGTGGCGTGACCGGCGCGGCCACATGGACGCCCCGTAATCGTCGTCAATGCAACCGACCCGGGGGATCGACGATTATCTTGTCAGGGCGCCGACCGCCGCGCCGCCGGCGCCGCCGATCAGGCCGCCCAGAAGGAGGCTGCCGCCCGTGACCGCCGTCAAGGCCACGCCGCCCGCCGCGCCGATGGCGCCGCCGGACAGCGCGCGCTGCTGCTGGTGGGTCATGTTCGCGCAACCGCCCAGGCTGACGATGACTAGGCCGGCGCACAGGAGCTTCTTGAGCATTGCAAACCCTCGACTGTCGAGTCGCCGATTGGTTTTCGGCTGATCCGGGTCAAGAACTGTGGCAGGATCGGATTAACTGCAAGGGTACTCTGAATATTGTCACAATGTCGGTAAAATGCGGGACGTGTGAACCAAGAATGTCACGGATCCGAAGCTCTTCCCGCGCCATCAGCGCCGCCTTGGCCGGCACCGCCCTGCTGGTCGCCGGATGCGCCGAGCTACGGCCCCATCCGCCGCCCCCGCCGCCGGTCGTCGCCCGGCCGGTGCCGGTGCGTCGGCCGGCGCCAGCCCGTCCGGTGGCGGCCCCGCCGCCGGCACAAGCGCCAGCAGCGCCCGACCATGTCGAGCCCCAGCCGCCGGCGTCCGAGGGCGTCGCCACCGCGGTCGCGCCGCCGGTCGATCTGGTCGGCCGGTCCCGCGCGCAGGTGACGGGCCTCCTCGGCGAACCCACCGCACGCAAGGACCTGGCCTCCGGGCAAAGCTGGACCTACCGGGCCGGCGACTGCTCGCTCGAGGTGCTGTTCTTCCTGGACCTTTCGCGCAACGACTTCTATGCGCTGCAGCAGCACGTGACTGGCGGCGACGGCACGCCGGCCGGCGAGCAGCGCTGCCTGGAGGCGATCCGCCATGCCCACCGCAGCTGAAACCCTGGTCCGCGCCGCCGCCCCCGCGGCAGCGCCGCTGATCGCGATCGTCGACGACGATGCCGTGTTTCTGGAAGCCTTTGCCGCCAATCTGCGCGATGCCGGCTACCAGGTCGCGCCCTTCGAGCGCGGCGCCGAGGCGCTGGCGGCGCTGTCGTCGGGCACCCCGGCCGGGGCCTGCATCTTCGACTGGCACATGCCGGGGCTGTCCGGGCTGGAGCTGTTGCGACGGCTGCGCGGCGCCGGCATCGCCACCCCGGTCATGTTCCTGACCTCGCTCGGCCAGCCGATGTTCGAGGAGGTCGCCCTCGACCAAGGCGCAGTCGACTTCGTCGACAAGACCCGCAGCCTGAACATCATCCTCAAGCGTTTGGCGCTGATCCTGGACCGCCCGGCTGGACCGGCGCCGGCGCCGGTCCAGTCGGTCGTCGAGGTCGGCGCGCTCGGCCTGCGCCTGGCGACCAAGCGGGCGTCGTGGCAGGGTGTGCCGGTGCCGCTGAGCGTCGGCGAATTCGACGTGGTGGCGCTGCTCGCGTCCCGGGCGGGCGCCGATGTCGCCTATCGCGAGATCTACGACGTGGTGCGCGGCGAAGGGTTCATCGCCGGCAGCGGTGAGGACGGCTATCGGGCGAATGTCCGGGCCATCGTCAAACGCGTGCGCCGAAAGTTCTCGGACCTCGATCCGGCCTTCGATGCGCTGGAGAACTACTCGGGCTTCGGTTACCGCTGGCGGGCGCCATGACCAAGACCGGGCTGCTGCCGCCGATCGGCCGGCTGTCGCGGTCACTGACCGCGCAGCTCGGCGTGCTGGTCGTGATCTTCCTGGCCCTGCCGGTCGTGCTCTACACGATCTTCGCGGCGGCCGACGCCGAGAAACGGGATCTGTTGCTCGACGCCGTTCGGCAGAACGGCGTGCTCATCGGCCAAGCGCTGGTGCCTGAGCTGGGCGGCGCCGCGCCGGCCGACTTCGGCCGCCTGCCGCAGGAGCTGGAGCGGTTCCGCTCGGACCAGACCAACGTCAAGCTGCTGTTCAAGCCGGGCGGCCAGGCCGACGCGGGTGGGTTCTTCTTCGTCGCCGGTGCGCCGGCGGTGGCGCCGGAGCGCCTGGCCGAGGAGCGCGACCGCCTGCAGCAGCTGGGCATCCTGGACCAGCTGACCCAGACCTGCGCCGGCAACCGGCCCTTGAGCGAGCGGCTGAACGCCGGGGCCGGGGACGGCGCCGGCGAGATCCTGACCTCGGTGACGCCGGTGCAGAGCCCGTCCGGCTGCTGGGTCGTGGTCGTGGCCGCCGACCAGAAGGCACTGGGCGCGGCCGACGACCGGCCGTTCTGGGCGCGCGGGCCGGCCCGGTTGGCGCTGGCCCTGTATGCCGCGATGGCGCTGCTGACGGGCGCCCTGGTGGTCGGCATCCGGCTCAGCCTGCGCCGGATCCGCAAGGTCGCCGAGGTCGCCGACCGCGGGGTCCGGTTCGAGGCCGTGGCGCCGCCGGAGTTGGCGCCGACCGCGCGCGAGCTCGACCGGCTGGTCGAGCGGCTGCGCGGCACCGCGGACTTGATCCGCCAGGCGGCGGAGGACAATGCCCATGCGCTCAAGGGGCCGATCGCGGTCATGCGCCAGGCGCTCGATCCGCTGATCGCCAGCGCCGAGGATCCCGCCCGTCTGGCGCGGGCCCTGGCGACGGCGGCCAAGTGTTTGGACCGCCTGGATGGGCTGGTCCGCTCGGCGCGCAACCTGGACGTCGCGGCGGCCGAAATGCTGGAGGTGACCTGCGTGCCGGTCGATCTGTCGGGGCTGGTCCGGCGCTATGCCGGCGACCAGGCGGCCCTGCTCGACCGGCGCACCTGCTGGCTCGCCTTCGATGTGGCCGACGGTGTCTCGGTGTCCGGCAGTGCCGAGCTGATCGAGACCGTGCTCGAGAACCTGGTCGACAATGCCATGAGCTTCTCGCCCCATGCCGGCCGCGTGCTGGTGCAGGTGTCCGCCGACAGCGGCACGGCGACCCTGATGGTGAGCGATGAGGGGCCCGGCGTGCCGCCCGAGGCGCTCGACCGCATCTTCGACCGCTATTATTCCGATCGGCCCAGCCAGCCGGCCGGCGCCGCGCATTTCGGGATCGGGCTGTGGCTGGTCCGCCAGGCAGCGTTCGCCATGGGCGGTTCGGTCCACGCCCGCAACCGGCCGGAAGGCGGGTTCGAAGTCCGGCTGCAGCTGGTTCGCGCCGCAGCGGCGCCGGCGCCCGCCAAGGCCCGGCCGACCGCCCTGGCGACGGTCGGGGCCGCGTCCGGCCGCGCCTGAGGGACGGGCCGGCCCAGGGAGAGGGCTACTCCCTGGCCGGCCCTGGGCGCGGCTGGGCGGTGCCGCCGACCACGCGCAGGCGCGGCCGTCCGGCGGCATTGGCCGGCCGCCGCGGCGGGCACGATGTCTTCAGGGCTTCGAGCAGCCGGCGTTCGGCAAGGGCGCCCTGCACCACATGGGCGAGGCCGGTAGACTGGTACGGTCCAGGATGCTGCAGGAGGCGCAGCAGCAACAGCGCCTGTTCCTCGGCGTAGATGAGGCTGGCGCTGGGATCCAGGCCCAGCACCTCGTGCCAGTGGGGCCAGCGCCCGTCGAGGGCCGAGACTGGAAGATGCGCGGTCACCGCCTGGCTCCGTCTGTTCCGACGATCCTGATGATTGGGTTCGCAAGCCCGGTCAAGCCCGCCGATGGCTGCCCCCAGGGCTGCCCTCGCCAACCAGGGGCGCGCCCTCATAGACTGCTCCGCACGCCCACGGCGCAAAACAGGTCCTGTCCCCGGTGATCGCACGACGTTTGGTCCCTTGGCGGACTTGGCTCTGGCCGTCCGACGCCGGCGGTGCGGTGCTGCCGATCAAGCTGCTGCTGGTCGCGGCGGTGGCCGGCCCCGCGGCCGCGTTCCTGTGGGCGGGCGCGTCCAGCTATCATCTGACGGTCGCGGCGGCGACCCAGCGGCTGATCCAGACGACCGACCTCGTCCGCGAGCACGCGCAGAAGGTCTTCGACACGCAGCGTCTGGTCCTGGCGCTGGCGGCAGACCAGGTGCGCGACCTGCCGAACGCCGACATCCGCGCCCAGGAAGCGACCCTGCATGCGCGCTTCCAGGCGATCCTGGATGGCCTGCCGCAGCTGGGCGACCTGACCCTGTTCGACGAGGCGGGCGTTGCCCTGGTCAGCGCGCGGGTCTATCCGCTGCCGCGGCCGGGCCGCTATGCCGACCGCGATTACATTCGAGCCTTCCGCAACGGTTTCCGTGGCTTCTACGTCAGTTCGCTCCTGCAAGCCCGGGCGGACGGCGTTCCGTTCTTCAATTTGAGCACGGACCGGCACGCGCCGGACGGCACCTTCGCGGGCGTGGCATCGGTGTCGATCCGCCCCGGCTATTTCGAGGAGTTCTATCAGCGGATCGAAGCCGACAGCCCGTCGCTGATCCTGTCGATGGTCCGCGAGCATGGCGATGTGCTGGTCCGCGTGCCGCCGGCCGCCGGCAGCCTGGCCGAGGACGCTGATTCCGCGTTTCTGCACGCCATTGCAGAGCATCCGGACCATGGCAGCTATCGGATCGCCGCCGCCGAAGGACAGCCCGTCCAGCGGATCGCCTACCGGCGCTTGGACGGCTTGCCGGTCTATGTCCGCGCCGCGCTGTCGGAGGACGCGATGCTGTCCGACTGGCGGCAGGACGTGGCACATGACCTGCTGTTCGGGATTCCGGCGACTCTCGGCTTGGTCGCCCTGGCGGCGGTCGCGCTGGCGCGCACCCGGCGCGAGCGGCGCGCCCTCGGCCGGGCGGCCGAGGAGGCGCGCCGGCGCGAGCAGGCCGAGGCCGCGATGCGCCAGTCGCAGAAGATGGAGGCCGTCGGCCGGTTGACCGCCGGCATTGCCCATGACTTCAACAACCTGCTCACGGTCATCGGCGGCAGCCTGGACCTGATCGAGCGCCGGCTTGGCGCGGTCGGACCCGACCTGGGGCGCCACCTGGCGGCCGCGCAGCGCGGCACCGACCGGGCGACGACGCTGGTGCAGCGGCTGCTGGCCTTCTCGCGGCAGCAGGCGCTGACGCCGAAGCCGGTCGACGTCAACGCGCTGCTGGCGGGCATGGTCGATCTGGTGCGCCGCATGCTGGGCGAGCGGATCGCGGTCGAGACCGTCCTTGGCGCCGACCTGTGGCCGACCCGGGTCGATGCCAACCAGCTCGAAAGTTCGATCCTGAATTTGGCGGTAAACGCTCGCGACGCGATGCCCGGCGGCGGCTGTCTGACGATCGAGACCGCCAATGCCCGGCTCGACGCGGCCGATGGCGACATCGAGCCTGGTGACTATGTGACGATCGCCGTGACCGATACCGGCCAGGGCATGTCCGAGGACGTGGTGGCGCGCGCCTTCGAGCCGTTCTTTACGACCAAGGCGACCGGCCAAGGCACCGGCCTCGGCCTCAGCCAGGTCTACGGCTTCGTCAAGCAGTCGGGCGGCCATGTCCGAATCCGCAGCGCGATCGGCCGGGGCACCACCGTCCGCCTGTATCTTCCCCGCCTGAACGGCGAGCCCGTTGCCGATCCGAAGCCTGCGGCCGCCTCGGTGGCGCCCGGCAGCGGTGTGGTGCTGGTGGTCGAGGACGATGCCGACGTCCGGGCCTACAGTGCTGCGCTCCTGGCAGAGCTGGGCTACCGCGTCCTGGAGGCGCCCGACGGCCCGGCGGCACTCGACGTTCTGGCCCGGATCGCTGACGTCGACGTGCTGTTCACCGACCTCGGTCTCGCTGGCGGGATGAGCGGCCGGGAGCTGGCGGTGGCAGCCCGGGCGCGCCGGCCGGCGCTGAAGCTGCTGTACACGACCGGCTATGCCCACGACTCGGCGGTCGCCCAAAGCGCCGTCGAGCCGGGAAGCGCGCTGCTGCTCAAGCCCTTCACTCTTGCCGACCTGGCGGCCAGGCTGCGCGAGGTGCTGCACGCCGGATGATCGGGCGGATGATCGGGCGGTTGCCGGGGCGCCTCGGGGACGCCATGCTCATGCGGCGGCAAGCGGGAGCGGACAGGGCCCATGGAGATCGATAGCGCGTTCGACGGCGGCAATATCGAATGCCTGGCGGCCGACGATCCGTCGGACATCCGGCTGGCGATCCGGCCCGACCGCTATTCACCCTATTTCCAATGGTTCTTCTTCCGGCTGAGCGGCGCCCGCGGCCGGCCGGTGGTCTGTCGGCTGCTCAATGCCGGCCAGGCCGCCTATGCCCAGGGCTGGCCGGGCTATCGAGCCGTGGTGTCCGAGGACCGCGAAACCTGGGTGCGGGCGGACACCCGCTATGCCGACGGCGTGCTGGAGATCCGGTTGACGCCGCAGCGGGACGCCGTTTGGGTCGCGTTCTTCGCGCCCTATGCGGCCGACGACCACGACCGCATGATCGCCCGGGCCCTGGCGTCGCCGTGCGCCGGGCTGACGGTGCTGGGGCGCACGCTCGATGGCCGGCCGCTGGACATGCTGACCGTCGGCAGCGCCGCGCCGGGCCGGCGGGTGCTGTGGGTGGTCGCCCGCCAGCATGCCGGCGAGACAATGGCGTCGTGGTGGGTCGAGGGCTTCCTGGATCGCCTGCTGTCGGCGGCCGACCCGGTCGCCCAGACGATCCTGGACGACGCGGTGCTGCATCTGGTGCCGAACATGAACCCCGATGGCTCGCGCCGCGGCCATCTGCGCTGCAACGCGGCCGGCACCGACCTCAATCGGGAATGGGCGGCGCCTTCCATGGCCAAGAGTCCCGAGGTCTATCTGGTCAAGCAGCAGATGGTGCGCACCGGGGTCGATTTCTGCCTGGACGTCCATGGCGACGAGACCGTGGCGCACAACTTCCTGATCGGGACCCAACGGGTGCCGCGCCAGACCGCGGCGATGACCGAGCTCAACGAGCGCTTCCGCGCGGCATTGGTCGCGGCCAGCCCCGATTATCACGCCGCCAATGGCGGCTGGACCCCGGGGACGGCAGCGGCCAACCTGACGCTCTGCTCAAGCGCCATCGCCAACCAGTTCCAATGTCTGGCCATGACCTTGGAGATGCCGTTCAAGGACGAGATCAACAGCGCCGAACCGGTCGCTGGCTGGTCGCCGGCCCGCAGCCGGGCGCTGGGAGCGGCGACCCTCGATGCCGTCGCGGCCGTCCTTCCGGCGCTGCGCGCCGAATGAGGCCGCTCCCGCCCGCTCTGGGGCGGGCGGATCCGCTCAGGAGCGGGCGGGGCCGCCGGGCGCCGGCACGGCGGGCGTGCGCGCCGACGTGACCGAGAGCTCCGGCACATGGGCCAGGAGCTTCGAAAACGGGGTATAACTCCCGATCAGGGCGCACACCAGGGCGGCACCCACGAGCAGGACGGGCATCCCGAAACGCCGGACCGGCAGCATCCCTTGGTCGCCGGTGGCGCCCCTACCGACCAGGGTCGGATTGACGGGCAACGGCATCACAGCCTCCAATCAGTGCGGTCCGAGGCCGCTCGGCGGCGATGGACCGGGTGCAGGATCTCCCCTCACATGGAGACGATAGCCCTGCAAAGGTTAACAAAGGCCCCTCTGCATATCTCGTGCCGTCCTGCTCCCCGTAGTTTCTACGTCGTTTGGCTCCATTTGGATCAAATGCCGGGCGTCCACACTGCGAAAACGCTCCTCCACCCGGCAAATCCTGCCGCCCTCGACCGCAAATGCCGACGATCCCGCCCCCGACACTGCAGAAACGTCACCCGGACAGGCCAGTTGCCTTTATCCCGTAAATTGTGGACCAGGGTTGGCGGGACAAGGGCGTCCCCGGAATGGGAGCCATCACGCCGACGCGGGGGCGCCGTCCAGGAGGGCCGCAACCAGCCGGCAGGCGTCGACGATGGTCGCCAGCCCCGCGGCCGTGCCGTCGACGACGGTGACCGCGGTGCCGTCGGCCAGGCGGTGATCGCCGACGGGGAACGGCTGGGGGCCGGCCGCCGGCTGGCGCGGCAGCTGCGCCCAATCGATCGCGAGCCCGTGCATCGCGGCCAGGTCATAGAGGTCGGCCACGGCCGGGCCGTAGCCCTCGGGATCGAGCGGCAGCATGTCGATCATGCGGGCCGCCAGCCCGGCGAAGTTGTAGGCCAGGTCCGCGCGCTCGGGCAGGATCCGGCGGCGTGCCGCCAGCAGCGCGTTGGCCACCACCACCTCGACATGGGCCGACGCCGGTAGCCCCGGCTCGCGGTCAACGCCGAGGGCGGCGTTGTCGTGGTCGAACTGCGCGCGCCGGGCGGCACCGCCCTGGCGATCGCCGAAGGCGGCGCCGATGCTATGGCGCGAGGCGCCGCGGACCGTCAATGGACGCTCCAGCCGTGCGAACCGGCGGGTCAGCGCCAGATTGACCACCGCCGACGCGATGTCGGGCAGCTCGGTCGCGAAATAGCTGCCGAAGCGCGTCCGCGCCGCCGCGATCACGCTCTGAGCGACGAAGCTGTTGTAGATCATCGGCATGACGAGGTAGTTGACCTCGCGCCGGTAGAGCTGACCCAGGGCGACGTCGGAGTCGGCCAGCTCGAGCGCCGGCGCGCCCG
Source organism: uncultured Comamonadaceae bacterium (assembly GCA_964511405.1). GTDB lineage: Bacteria > Pseudomonadota > Alphaproteobacteria > Elsterales > Elsteraceae > CAZEFK01. Next base: position 27,931 of record CAZEFK010000016.1, read on the forward strand.
GGCGGCGGGTCACCACCAGGCGATCGGCCAACAGGCCGGTGGTGCCCGGCCAGCCATAGTCCGGGGGCGTCCACTGCACGACCTCGACGCCCGGCTCGATGTCCGGCATTGGGCCCAGGACCGCGCGCAGCTGGCCCAGCGCACCGGGCAGCAGGCCGTCGTCGTCGCCCAGCACCGAGACATAAGCGCCCCGGGCGCGCGCCAGGGCGCGCTCCCAGTTGCGCGTCATCGGCAGGACCTCGGCGGTCTCCTCATAGGCGATGCGCGGGTCACGCGCAGCCTCGACCGCGGCACGCGTGGCTGGATCGGCGCCGTTGTTCTGGACTACGATCTCAAGCTCGGGATCGGGCTCGGCCGTCACCGTTTTGAGGGTGTGCACGAAAGTGTCGGGACGCCGACGCGTCGGAATGACGATCGAGAACTTGGCCATCGAAGCCCGGTCATGGACAGCAGCGCGCGATGCTAGTCCGGCGCGGCGGCGCTGGCCACGGGGTGCATGACCCGGGGCGCATGATCGACTTCTCCATCGTCATCCCGACCAAGGCGCGGCCGGACACTTTCGCACACGCCCTGGCCTCGGCCCGCGCGCAGGACGATCCGGGCGTCGAGATCGTCGTGCAGAACAACGGCGCCGACCCGGCGACCCGCGCGCTGGTCGAGGCCGCCGGCGATGCCCGGATCCGCTACGAGGAAACCGACGCCGTGCTGCCGATGTCCGCCAATTGGGAGCGGGCGCTGCGGCGCACGGCGGGTGCCTGGATCACGGTCATCGGTGACGACGATGCCATCCTGCCCGACGCGTGCGCCTATCTTCGGGCCTGGCTGGCCGAGCGGCCGGCGGTGGAGGTCGTCCACTGGCGCCCGGTCGATTATGGCTGGCCGTCGATGCCGGTGCCGGGCCTGCGCAACCGGCTGCTGCTGCACGCCCTGAGCCACGCGGCCGAGAGCCGGCGGCTGCCGTCGAAGCTCACGCTGGCCAAGCTCTACGCCCAGGACCTGGACTTCATCGAACTGCCGATGATCTACAACAGCGCCGTCCACCGCCGGGTGGTCGAGCGCGCCTGGGCCGGCGGCGGCCGCTATTTCGCCACTGCCTTGCCGGACGTGCACTCGGGCGTGGCCAATCTGTGGCTGACCGAGATCTTCGACAAGATCGGCCGGCCGCTGACGGTCTCCGGGGCCTCGCAGCACAGCACCGGCGCGGCCTATGCCCATCCCCGCTTCGACCAGGCCAACCGCAGCGAGTTCGAGGCGCTCAACCGCACGGCCGGCGCGGCCTGGCATCCGGATCTGTTCCCGTCGACCACCCAGGAGATCGTCATCGCCAACGACCTGTTGGCGTCAAAGGCGGTCCTGTTCCCGGACGAGGCGGCGTTCGTACTCAGTCTGCCCGGACTGGCCCAGACCATCCGGCGCAGCCTGCATCGCAGCCCGGACAGCTATCCCGGCATGGTCGCCGATCTCATCCGCTTGGCCGAGCGCCATGGCTTGACCGACCTCCTGGCCGAGCTGCCGCCCGCGCCGACCGAGGCGTCGGTGCTGCCGCCGGGGCTGTGGTCGCTGCCGGGCATGGCCCCGATCCTGGTGGTCGACTGCGCCAAGGCGGGGGTCGCCAATGTGGCCGACGCGGCGCGGCTGACCTGGGCGATGCTGCCGCCCTGGCGCGCCGAGGACTGACGGCGGCGCGGTTCAGCCGCGCCGCCCGGCGTCCATACCCTCGCGCATCCGCCGGATCGCGGCCTCCAGGCCGACGAACACCGCCTCGCCGATCAGGAAGTGACCGATATTGAGCTCGACGATGGTCGGGATCGCGGCGATCGGTCCGACGGTGTCGTAGGTGATGCCATGGCCGGCATGGCACTCCACGCCCAGCGCCTCGGCCACGGCAGCGGCCTCGGCCAGGCGGCTGAGCTCGCGCGCGCGGTCGGCTGCGGTCGCGGCATAGCAGAAGGCCCCGGTGTGCAGCTCGATGACCGGCGCGCCCAGCCGGTGCGCGGCGCGGACCTGGGCCGGATCGGGATCGATGAACAGCGACACGCGGATGCCGGCGGCGGCGAGCGTATGCACCGGCGGCTCCAGCGCTGCGAACAGGCCGACGGCGTCGAGCCCGCCTTCGGTGGTGACCTCGGAGCGGCGCTCGGGCACGACGCAGCAGGCATGCGGCTGGACCCGGCAGGCGATGGCGGTCATCTCCGGGGTCGCCGCCAGCTCCAGGTTGATCGGCAGGCGCGAGGCCGCCTTCAGCCGGTCGAGGTCGGCATCGCGGATGTGGCGGCGGTCTTCCCGCAGATGGACGGTGATGCCGTCGGCGCCGGCGCGCGCTGCCAGCTCGGCCGCCGCGATCGGGTCCGGATGAGCGCCGCCCCGCGCGTTCCGCAGGGTTGCGACATGGTCGATATTGACGCCCAGGCGCAGCGGTCTGGTCATGCAAGCTTCCTCCGGCGGCAGTCGGCCATCTCGGCGGCCAGGCGCAGGGCCGCGATCAGGCTGGACGGATCGGCCTGGTTGCGGCCGGCGATGTCCAGCGCCGTGCCGTGGTCGGGCGAGGTGCGCACGATCGGCAGGCCGAGCGTAACGTTGACGGCACGGTCGAAGTCGAGCGCCTTGACCGGGATCAGCGCCTGGTCGTGATACATGCACAGCGCCGCGTCGTAACCGGCGCGGGCCCGGGCGTGGAACAGGGTGTCGGCCGGCAGCGGCCCGCGGACGTCGAGCCCGAGGGCGGCCAGCGCCGCCACGGCCGGCGCCACCACGTCGCGATCCTCGGTGCCGAGGGTTCCGCCCTCGCCGGCATGGGGGTTGAGCCCGGCGATCGCCAGCCGCGGCCGGGCGATGCCGAACTCGGCCTGGAGTGCGGCGGCGGTGGTCCGCGCCACCTGGACAATGCGCTCGGTGGTCAGGCTGTCGGGCACGCTGCGCAGCGACTGGTGCACGGTCACCGGCACCACGCGCAGCAAGGGCGAGGCCAACATCATGACCGCTTGCTCGGGCACGCCGGTGAGGGCGGCCAGGAACTCGGTGTGGCCCGGATGCGGGAAGCCGGCGGCGTAGAGGCTTTCCTTCTGGATCGGGCTGGTCACGACCGCGGCGGCCAGCCCCTCCTGGGTCAGCGCCACCGCGCGGCGGATGCTCTCCGTGACGGCGGCGGCATTGGCGGGGTCGGCCCGGCCCGGCGTCGCAGCGATCGGCATGCCCAGGGGCAGCACCGGCAGCGCCTCGGCGGCGACCGCCGCGGCCTCGCCGGGCGTCGCGATCGCGCGCACGGAAGCATCGAGGCCGAGGGTCGCGGCCGCCTGGGCCAAGCGATCGGGGTCGTCGACCACGAAGAAGGGCAACGCCGCCCGCTCCGCCGACCAGGCCTTGAGCGCCAGCTCGGCCCCGATGCCGCCCGGCTCGCCCATGGTCAGGACCAGCGGCGGGCGCCGGGTCACCGGTCGCCCTCCAGGTAGTAGCGGAAATGGGGCTCCAGCTCGCGCAGCCGATCGTCGAGCGACATCGGCACCGCCTTGGTCGCGATGTCCAGCAGGATCACGGCATTGACCCCGGCATCGGTCTCCGACGCCTCGCGCAGCCGCTGGGCGATGCCCAGATTGACCTGCTCCACCGCCTCGTAGCGCGCCGCCAGCTCAGTGAGCTCGGAATCGGCCGAAAGCCCGCTCAGGCGGCGCAGATGCTGGGCCGTGGCATACATGCCGACCACCCGGTACAGCGTCTCGGTGAAGCTGGAAAACGGCAGGTGATGATGCGCCATCGGCTCGAACCAGCGGGTGTGCGGGCAGCCGCTCAGCGCCGAGAGCAAGCCCATGATCGAGCTGAACGCGCGTTGCGCCGTGGTCGTCTCGATGATCCGCCGCTCCATGGTGCGGACGTCGCAATGGACCTCGTCCCACGACACGAAATCCTCGGAGAACTCGATCAGCTGCACCAGGCTGAGCGCCAGCGGGCAGTGGCGGGTGGTCGCCGGGTCGAGCGGGCAATGGCCGCACTGATGGAAGGTCAGCTCGGTCCAGGCGGGCGGCTCGGCCGGGGGCGGCGGCGCCCGATCCGCGGCGATGACCATCGTCTTGGACTGGTTCCGGCCGCTGATCACGTAGGTCACGGTCGGCGGCGGATGGTCGCCATCGGGGTTGTACATTGGCGGGCCGGTCCTGGGCGCGGGGCGATGGCGCGAGTTTAAAGCGCCTCCACGGTTTCCGCCACGAGGTGGTCGACGACCCGGGCCAGGGCCGGGGCATGGCCGGCCCCGGCCGCACGGGCTTCGGCATAAATCCGGCGCTGGCGGTCGGCGCTGGTGCCGCGCGCTAGGATGGCCCGGGCACCGGCAACCTCGGCAGCGCAGCCGAAATGCTCGATGTCGGGCTGGATGAGGTCGATCATCTCGTCCAGCAAGGTTGCGAAGGGCACGATGGCGCCCTGGCCGAAATCGGCCAGGCCTTCATCCATGCCATAGCGCTGCGCCCGCCACCGGTTCTCCTCGATCAGGCCACGGGCGTAGAGGCGCCAGCGCTGGTTGGCCCGGCGCAGCCGCCACAGCATGCGCAACAGGCAGCGGAACAGCGCGGCGATGGCCACGCCGTCGTCGAGGCGGGTGCAGACGTCGGTGATCCGCATTTCCAGCGTCGGAAATCGCGCCGAGGGGCGGATGTCCCACCAGATCTTGGTGGCATCCTCGACCAGCCCGGCGCCGGTCAGGACATCGACCAGCCGCTGGTACTCGCCCCAGGACGGGAAGATCTCGGGCACGCCGGTGCGCGGCAGCCCGGCGAACACCGACATGCGATAGGATTTCAGGCCGGTGTCGAGGCCGCGCCAGAATGGCGACGACGTCGACAGCGCCAGCAGATGCGGCAGGAAATAGCTGACCTGGTTCATCAGGTCGATGCGCAGCTCGGGATCCTCGATCCCGACATGGACATGCATGCCGCAGATCACCATGCGCCGGCCGACCATCTGCAGGTCGCGGGCGAGGGTGCGGTAGCGGTCCTGCTCGGTCGGCTTCTGGCGGTCCCAGTCGCCGAAGGGGTGGGTGGCCGAGGCCATGGGCGCCAGGCCGTGCCGGACCGCGACGTCGGCCACGCCCTGGCGCAGCTCGGCCAGCTCGCGCCGGGCGGCGGCGAGATCCGTGCACACCGACGTCGCGACTTCGATCTGGGTGCGCAGGAACTCGGGCATCACCCGCGCCTGCAGCCGCTCCCGGCAGCCGGCCATCAGGTCCGCCGGCGGGTCGTCGGCGAGGTCCCGGGTGGCGGTGTTGACGAGGTGATATTCCTCCTCGATGCCGATCGTGAAGCTGGGCTCGGCGATCATCAGGCGCGGACCACGGTCGGGCCGTCGAGGCCGCGCGCGGCCAGGGCGTTGCGGGTGTCCAGCACCAGGGGAACCTGGGCCGCGACCAGGCGGTAATCGACCAGGTCGTGGTCGGTGGCGACGATCGCGGCGTCGAAGCCGGCCAGACGATCGAGCGCGACCGAGCGGCGACCGGTCAGGCTGGGATGGCGCCGGGTCGGTGGCAGCTCGGGCACGTGGGGATCGTGGTAGTCGACCACGGCGCCCTGGCGCTCCAGCAGCTCCAGGATCACCAGGCTGGGGCTCTCGCGAATGTCCTCGACATTGCGCTTGTAGGCCACGCCCAGCAGCAGCACGTGCGCACCGCGGAGCGCGCGGCCGAAACGCTCGTTGAGCGCCAGCGCCAGCCGCTGCACCACATAGCCCGGCATGGCGGCGTTGATCTCGCCGGCAAGCTCGATGAGCTTGGTCGAGATGCCGAACTCGCGCGCCTTCCAGGTCAGGTAGAAGGGGTCGACCGGGATGCAGTGGCCGCCGATCCCCGGGCCCGGATAGAAGGGCATGAAGCCGAAGGGCTTGGAGTCGGCCGCCGCGACCACCTCCCAGACGTCGATGCCCATCTCGGTGAAGATCACCTTCAGCTCGTTGACCAGCGCGATGTTGATGGCGCGGAAGATGTTCTCGGTGAGCTTGACCGCCTCCGCTGTTTCGATCGAGGACACCGGCACCACCTGCCGGACCACCCGCGCGTAGAGCGCGCCCGCCAGCTCCTGGGCGGCCGGCCCGTCGCCGCTAACCACCCGGGGCACCTCGGCGGCATCGACGGCGCTGCCGGGATCCTCGCGCTCGGGCGAGTAGGCCAGGTAGAAGTCGATGCCGGAGCGCAGGCCGCCGCGCTCCAGGATCGGCCGCACCAAGCCGGCGGTGGTCCCCGGATAGGTGCTTGATTCGAGCACCACCAGCTGGCCGTGCCTGAGGCCGGCGGCGACCGTCTCGGCGGTCGACACCACGAAGCTCATGTCGGGCTCGCGCTGGCGGGTCAGCGGCGTCGGGACGCAGATCAGCACCGCGTCCATGTCGGCCAAGTGGCGGAAGTCGGCGGTCGCGGCGAAGCGCGGGCCGGCCTCGGCGATGGCCGCCGCCGGGATGTGCCGGATGTAGCTGCGCCCGGCGGCCAGGTCCTCGATCTTGGCGGGGTCGATGTCGAAGCCGGTCACCGGATGGCCGGCGGCGGCGAAGCGCAGCGCCAGCGGCAGGCCGACATAACCCAGGCCGATGACGCCGATGCGCGCGGTGCCGCCGGCAATCCGCGCCCGGAGCCCCGATGCCAGCGTGTCTGCGGCGGCCGTGCCGGTCATCGACCGACTCCACCGGGGCCGGCCCCGCCGGCCAGCACCGCGGCCAGGGCGTCGCCCAGCTTGGCCGCCCAGCGCGCCTGGCCGTCGACATCGGCGATCAGGTCCTGGCGCACCTCGACCGAGGCATGGGGCAAGGCGCGCGGCGCGACATGAGCATCGATGGTGTAGCCGTGGTGGTTGCGGCCGCTGTAGGGCTGATTGTCGCCGACGCAGATGTCGAGGTCGCGGGCCAGCGCCGCCATCAGCGGAACGGGCACGCGCGCGTCGTCGTCCCACAGCACGCCGATATGCCAGGGCCGGTGCACCCCGTTCATGACCGGCGTGCAGGAATGGACCGACAGCACGATCGGGTGGCGATGGCGGGCGACCATGGTCGCCAGCAGGCTGTCGATGGCGGCGTGGTAGGGCTCGAAGCAGGATTCGCGGCGCTGGGTGCGGTCGGCCGGCGTCAGGCTCTGATTGCCGGGGACCACGACGCCGTCGGAGACCGGCGGGATCGAGGTGGCGTCGGCCGGCCGCCGGTTGCAGTCGATGACCAGCCGCGAATAGCCCGACAGCACCAGCGGCGCGTCGAAGCGCTGGGATAGCTGCCGGGCGACGGCGGCGGCGCCGATGTCGTAGGCGATGTGCAGGCCGAGCTCGACGGCGCCGAGGCCCAGCGTTCCCAGCCGCTTGGGAATCGCGGCGCTGGCGTGGTCGCAGAGAAGCAGCAGAGGCGCCCGGCCGTCGCGGTTGACCACGGCGGCGGGCGGCGGGTCGTCCGGCCCGAGCAGCGGGACGGGCGAGGAAGTCGGTCCGGTCATGGTGGCCGGACAGTGCCGCGTTCCCAGGGCCGATGCAATCGGCCCCGGCGGGCCGTCACGCCGCGCGCACCCGGTCCCCGCGCGCCGTCAAGCGGCGCGCACGCGGTCCAGGAACCGGTCGACCTCGGCGCGCAGGCGGTCGGCGCGATCGGACAGGCCGCGCGCGGAGTCGAGGACCACCTTGGCCGCTTCGCCGGTGTCCTCGGCAGCATCGGCGACGCTGGCCAGGCTTCCGGAGGCGCTCTCGCTGCCCTTGGCCGCCTCGGCGACATGGATCGCGATGTCGCGGGTCGTGGCGTCCTGCCGGCCGGCGGCGCCGGCGATCGTCGCAGCATTGTCGCTGACCTGGCGGATGGTCGCGCCGATGTGGTCGATCGCGGTCACCGCCCGTCCGGTCGCGTCCTGAATGGCCCGGATCTGAGCGCCGATCTCGTCCGTCGCCCGGCCGGTCTGGCTGGCCAGCGTCTTGACCTCGTTGGCCACGACCGCGAAGCCCTGGCCGGCGGGCCCGGCGCGGGCGGCCTCGATGGTGGCGTTGAGCGCCAGCAGGTTGGTTTGCTCGGCGATGTCGCTGATGAGCTTCACTACGTCTCCGACATTCCGCGCCGCGTCCGACAGGGTGCGCATGGTCGCCTGGGTCTGCGCGGCCTCGTCGACGGCGCGGTTCGCCACCGTCGCGGACTCGGCGGCGCGCCCGTCGATCTCGGCGGTCGAGCTGGACAGCGCTTCGGTCGCCGCGGCGGCGGTCTCGACATTGCTCGCGGCCTGGCGCGAGGCGGCGGCCGCCGCCGCGGTCTGGCGGCTGGTCTCGCCGGCGGTGCCGACCAGACCGGCCGCAGCCTGGGTCATCTCGCGCGCCGACAGCGACATGGTCTCGACCAGCTCGCGGAAGCTCGACTCGAACTGATCGGCGAGCGCGAGCAGCTCGGTCCGGCGCTGCGCGGCCTGCTGCCGGCGCTCGGCGGCCGCCCGCTCCTCGGCGTCGCGCGCGGCGCGGCCATTGTCGCGGAACACCATCAGCGCGGCCGCCATGTCGGCAATCTCGTCGCCGCCGGCCTGGGCGATCTCGGCGTCGAGATTGCCGGCGGCGATCTCCATCATGCTGCGGCGCAGCCGGATCAGCCGTCCGACGATCGTCCGCCCGACATAGCGCCACGCGATGACGGCGGCGCTGACCAGGCTGGCGGCAGCGATGGCGATCAGCATCAGTCGGCCGCGGCTGGTCGCCGCCGCGGCCCGCGCCGCCGATTGTCGGGCCTCGCCATCGCTGGCGGCGACCAGTTGGGTCACGTCCTGGCCCAGGGCGTCGGCCAGGCGCCGGTGGAGGACCAGCTTGGTCTCGGCCGCGGCCGCGGCCTCCAGTTCCTCGTGGCGCAGCGCGAACAGGCTGGCGTCGCCGCGCCCGAGACCCAGCAGGGCGCCGATGGGGTCGCGAAGGGCGTCGCCGGCAGGGGCGCCCTTGAGCGCCTGCAGCGACTTCGCCATATGGTCGGCGGCGGCCGTGAAGCGATCGCGAATGGGTACCAGCAGATCCTTCGACGGCACGCCGGCCGCCTCGCCCAGCAGCCCGAAGACCAGGTTGCTGTCGGCCCGCAGCTCGTACATCGCGGTGACAGCGCCCAGCTGCTGGTCGGCCAGGGCGGTCAGCTGCGTCCCGATCGCCTTGATGTCGCCGGCATCGGTCGCCGATTCCAGGCCGGTGGCGAGATCGAAGGCGGCATCGTCGAGCAGCGGGGCGAGCTTCGCGTCCAGGGCGCGGTGGGCGCCGGCCAGCGCGGCGAGCGCGGCGGCGCGCCGGGCGGTCAGGTCCTGGCGCCGCTCGACCAGCGCGGCGAGCGCGGTGAGGTTGGCCGCCAGGTCGCCTGCGGTCTGGCGCAGCGCCGCCACGGCATCGTCATGGCCACCCGCCCCGGCCAGCCCGTCCACCGCCGCGCCGACGGCGGCGATCTGCGCGTTCAAGGTCGCGACCGCGGCAGTCCGTTCGGCCGCGTCGCGGGCCGCCAGCAGCGTCGGCGCCGCCGTCGAGATTTCGGCGCTGGCCTTGGCCAAGTGCAGCGACTGGGCCATTGCCGGCAGATTGGCCGCGGTGATGTGCTGGATGATGCCACCCAGCTGCCCGTACGAAGCCACGCCGATGGCACTGGCCAGCACGGTCAGGCTCGCCACCATGGCGAACGCGAGATAGAGCCGGCCGCGGATCGCAAGCGCGCCGCGGCGAGCCGAGCGTCCCCCGGAGCTCGGCGGCGCTCCGGCCGCGGCCTTAGCCATTGCCGGCGCTCAGCGTGTCGACGGCCCGGAAGCTGCCGTCGGGCTGGATGACCGTCAGGAACACCCGGCTCGATCCTCGGTTGTTGCCCGGTCCGTAGTCGAGCGCCAGGCCGCCCAGGTCGAAATGGCCAGTCTTGCCGATGGTATCGAGGAAGGCCTGGCGGGTGATGTCCCCGGCGATCCGGCTCAGCGCCTCGACAGTCAGGCGGCCGACCAGGTAGCCCTCCAGGGAGACGAAGCCGGGGGCGGCGTCGGGCTGGGCGGCCTTGAGCGCCGCCTGGTAGCGCTTGACCACCTCGATGGCGGGATCGAACGGGAAGGGGACCACCTGGGTGACCACCACCCCGGCGCCGGCCGGGCCCAGCTCCTTGGCCAGCGCCTCGCTGCCGACGAAGGAGATGTTGACCATGGTCGCCTTCAGCTTCGACAGATGGGCGAGCTTGATGAACTCCGCGCAGGGCTTGTAGGCGCCGATCATGATGACGGCGTCGGGGTCGCCCTTGCGGATGGCCAGCAGGGCGCCCTTCACTGCGGTGGTGTTGCGCTCGTAGGTGCCTTCCGCCACCAGCGCCATCTGGCGCTTGTCGAGGGCGCGCTTGACGCCGGCGAGGCCGGCTTGGCCGAACGCGTCGTCCTGGTAGAAGATGGCGATGCGGGCGGCCTTGAGGTCCTGGGTCAGGTGCTCGACCATGGTCTCGGTCTCCTGGAAGTAGGAGGCCCGGACATTGACCACGGTCGGCTTGTAGGGCTCGCGCAGGAACTCGGCGCCGGTGAAGGCGCCGACGAACGGCACGCCGGCTTCGCTCGCGATCGGCTGCACGGCCGCCGAGGTCGGCGTGCCGACCGAGCCGACCAGCGCGAAGACTTTCTGATCGGCAATCAGCTTCTTGGCCTCGTCGATCGCCTTGGTCGGCTCGTACCCGTCGTCGGCCGAGACCAGGTCGATCTTGTGCCCCTTGACGCCGCCGGCGCGGTTGGCCTCGTCGAAGGCGGCCAGCAGCCCCTGGCGCATGCCCTGGCCCAGCGCCGACGCGGGGCCGCCCAGGGCCGCAACCTGGCCGAGCCGGATGCTGTCGGCGGTCACGCCGTCCTCGGCGCGCGCGACGCCCGCCGCGAGGCTGAAGATCACGGCGGCGGTCACCGTCATCGCGGCGCGGATCGTCCTGAGGTCCATCTGAACATGCTCCCTTGGTCACGACGCGACAGAGATTGCCGGCGCTGTTGCTGTTGGTTGCTAGGGGCTCTTATTTCCTGGTCCTGCCAGATTTACCACCCATCTTTGATTTCAAACAAATTCGAGCCAGCAGATACTAAATGATTATTGAAAGGAGAATAACATACGGTTAACTGCCGTGAACCCGCCGGGACCCGGCGCCTCCGCATAAACCCGGAGACAGCGGCGGCGGCCTCGTGCGAAAACCGGCGCCGCCATGACACACCCCACCCTTGCCGGGGCGCCCGACCTGTCGGTCGTGGTGCCCGTGTTCAACGAAGCCGGCAACATCGCCGCCCTGGTCCGCGAGATCCGCGCCGCCCTGGCGCCGGTCCTGCGCTTCGAGATCGTCTATGTCGACGACGGCTCGACCGATGGCACCGACGCCGAGCTGCGCCAGGCCATGCGCGAGGCGCCGGAGTTGCGCGTGATCCGCCATGTCGGCCGCTGCGGCCAGTCGACGGCGTTGCGCACCGGCGTGCACGCGGCGCGGGCGCCCTGGATCGCGACCTTGGACGGCGACGGCCAGAACGACCCGGCCGACCTGCCGGCTTTATGGCGGACCATGTCCGAGGCCGGCTGCGATCCCAGGCTGATGGTCGCCGGCTGGCGGCGGGTCTATCGCAGCACGCAGGTGCGCCGGGTCGGCTCGCGGATCGCCAATGCGGTGCGCCGCTGGATGCTGGACGACGGCACGCCCGACACCGGCTGCACGCTCAAGATCATGGCCCGTGCCCTGTATCTGGAGCTGCCCTATTTCGACCACATGCACCGGTTCATGGGCGCCCTGGTCATCCGGCACGGCGGCCGAGTGATGACGGTGCCGGTCAACCACCGCCTGCGCACCCGCGGCGTGTCGAAATACGGCATGCTCGACCGGCTGCTGGTCGGCATCGTCGATCTGTTCGGCGTGCTGTGGCTGGCCCGCCGCACCCGGCTGCCGGAGCGGGTGGTCGAGATCGCCGCGGAATGACGATTACAATCCATCGTCAGCGGCCTCGATGACCACCGGCCATTTCGCTGCAAGTCCCGACAAACCAAACCATTCTTGGTAATGGTCGGGTAAAATCCCTTGGAACGGCTGTCCGGTCTGCTGCCAGACAGGATCGACGGGTCTGCAATTTATGCGCGGAAGGTGGCGACAATACTCAAGTGGCGTCGATCTTGCTTGTTTGCGTGCTCCATCACAGGGAGCAAGGACGATGCGCCTTCTGCAAAAGAGAGCGATTGCCGCCGCGATGGGCCTGTTCGGCATCCTGGCCGGGGCGAGCCCGGGTCACGCGGACGTGATCTATGACGTGTACGCCACCGATATCGGCTACGATGTTCAGCACGAGACATATGTCGATGTCGCCAGCGAGCCGCTTACTCATTTGGCGACACCGCAGCTCATGGGGCAGATCACCATTTCCGATGCCGCCTATGGCGCAGGCGTCGCCCATGTGGGCGGCGGGATCACCAATTTCAACGTATTCGACTTGACAAGCTGGAATTATTGTGGCGGTCGTCCTGATGCAACACAGTGTATTCAAATGCACGCTGCACCCTCGTTGAACGTGCCGGATTGTGGCAATTATCATTCCACAGGCGCCTGCGTTGAGGCGCAAGCCACGTTGACGTTGTTGGCCGACCGCCGGTCAGCTGCCCTGACGGCGCACGCCTTGATGCTTTACATGTGGGATGGTGTCGATGAGGGCGACCCCAACGGTTTTGGGTACCTGAAGGCTGTCGACTATCTCATGAGCTACGACGATTTCGCCTCGACCGACAGCAACGGCGTCCTTTCCGCATACTCGACGAGCGACGGTTGGTTGTACGCACCCTATTACCTGGGCCATATCGTCCGCGCTGAGACGGTTCAGGTCCCCGAGCCTGCCACTCTGGCGTTGTTTGCCGTGGGCATGATCGGCGTCGGCGCCGCCAGGGTCCGTCGCTCGAAGCGGTGACGCGGGCATGGGGATGGTTCGGTTCGGCTGAGGCGGTCGCCTTCGGGCGGGCCGTCCTCAGCCAAGCGCTCCCGACCGCTGGTGTCCGCCGGGTCTTCCGAAGCGCCGCCTGCTAGAGCGGGTGGTCGAGATCGCTGCAGAATGACGACTACACCACATCGTCGTCGGCCTCGACGATGGTGACATCGCGCGGGCTCATGAGAGTTAATCGCCGGCCATCTCGTCGCAAGTCCCCGACCACGCGAATCCATTGCTTCGCCTTGGCCGCATCATAGATCAGGCCGCGCTCCGACTCGCCGAATTGAACGCGTACGCGCCGAAGTCCGCCGCCGATTACGGTCTCGATCATCGCGGCTCCATCGAAGCGCTCCGGGTCCTCCGCAATGCTTACGATCTTCCCGTCGAGCGTGACGTCAGGTTCAGGCTCGTGTCGGGCCAACTCGGCGGCAGCCTCGGTAAGGACCGATGCATCTTCGCGCTTCAGCCGAATCCGGACCGGATTTGGCTCGGGCTGGGCTGGGCTCCATCCGATCGAGACGTCTATTCCCTCTCCCTCTCGGGCCAACTTCGCCAGGGCTTGGCAAAGATTTGCGCTCACTCCGGCCCGATACGCCTCGACCAGAGGGGAGACGCCGCCGGCGACGGTCTGTCGTATGGCCGCCTCGATTGCCTGCAAGGCGCAGCCCAGCGCAAGCGTGACTCGGCGGCCGAACGTCGTTCGGCCGAGATCGAGGGCGCCGGGCGAGCTTGGCGTGAAGTCCCAGGGGCTGAGCAGCGTAAGCACGAAACTGCCGCGCTGGCTCTGGCCGAGCCGGACGTTGTCCAGATAGGCGCCGACCTCTTCGAACCGCCGGCCGCGCCAACTGCGTCGGGGGGTTGGCGACGCGGCCGCGTTGGCCGCCGCGAGCACCAGATTTCGGGCTTCCTGGTGCAGGTCGATCCCCGTCGACAGCCGTACGGAGCCATAGTCGTCGGCATCGGGTGATCGGACCTTGACGACATCGAACGGGGCCAGTGTCAGATCGGTCAGTATCTCGGTTGGCGAGCGCTCCAGCGCGGTCGCCAGGTCCTCCACCAGTTCGGCCATGCGCCGCACGAAGTCACGTGCTTGCGGCGATGTGGGCAGGATGACCTCCAGCGCATCCGCATCGCGGGCGAAGATCGCGCCATAGGTGCCGTAGCTGCCTTTGTGCTCGAATCCTTGCATGCGGAGCCATCCCGCAACATCGCGCGGTGACAGAGCCGCCAAGACCGACTCGTCGGTGGGGCCAAGTCTCATTGCGGGCTCGCCTGCTGAAAGGTGTCGGTCATCATGCGCCGGAGCGCGACAACGTCGAACCGCTGGGCGCGCGGGATGGCGACTGTCACCGCCGCTTTGTTCGTCGTAGCCGGCTGTCCTCGCAGGTCCATCCAATATGCACAGCGGCGGATCAGCAATGCCTCTTCATTGCTGGTAAGCCAAAACTCGTCCCGCGGGTCCAGCACCAGGGCGACCAGGAAGTGCGGAGCGGTACAGTGGGGGTCCCGGAGGTCGTCGTAATTCTTGATGGGAAGGTTGAAGGCGACCCTGTCGTCTCTGATACATTCGGAAGATGTCGCCTTGAGCTGCAGGTCTATCGACACTTTTCGTCCGCTGACTGGCCGGACCGTGGCGTCAACGCTCTGCTTGTCGATGTCGAGCTTGCTAATCTGGCAGCCTGCCCGAGCAGCCACAGCCGCAACATAGGCGATGGACAGCCGCTCTTTGATGTCGTTGGGTCCCGTCGCGATCACCATGTCGGCTGCGCCCTCGATCGGCACGGACCGCGATAGACCGCCACGGTCTCCGACGGTGCGCCGTTTCAGACATTTAGATGATCGGGAATTCGGCCCGCAAGCAGCGACGACCCTCAGATCCGGGTCTTGTCGGCCGCCTTCTTCAGCCGGTCGACCGCAGCCTTGATGTCGGGCAGGTGCGGGTTGATGTCCAGGGCTTGCTGATAGGCGTCGAGCGCATCATCGTCCTTGCCCTGGGCTTCCTTGATTTGGCCGAGGCCAACCAGGGCGCCCCAGTGGCGCGGCTCCAGCGCCAGGGTGTGGGCGATATCGCTTTCGGACTGCTTGTAGTCGCCGAGCAGGAAGAACAGGGTCGCCCGCTTGTTCCAGCCTTCCGAGAAGTCGGGGTGGGCCTCGACGGCGGCGGTGAAGCTGGACAGCGCCTGCTCGTAGTCGCGGTCGGCCAGGGCCGTGGTGCCCTGCAGCAGGTACAGGTCGACCGTGGCGCTGCCCGATTCGCTCCAGATCTGCCAGATCTGCGATTGCACGCGCTGGGCCGCGCCCTCGTCCGTGGTGGATTTGAGGCGCTGGAACAGCTGGTCCAGCCGCGAATCCTTCTGCCCGGCCCAGGCCGGACCCGCGAGCCAGGCCAGGCAGGCCAGGATCACCATCGTCACGCGCATGGCAGTCAGCATGCGCCGCCCCATCGCCGGAGTTGATCAGAGATTTCGCCGCAGCATGCGAGGAACGAACGCTGACAGCGCCAGGATCCCGATCCCCCACAGGGCCGGCGCCAGCCAGTCGCGGCCCCCGAGCGCGGCGGCCCCCCCGGTGCCCAGGTTCACATAGGCGATCGCGGTCGGCAGCATCCCCAGCGTCGAGCCCAGCAGGTAGCCCGGGAACGAGACCCGCGTCAGGCCCAGGGCATAGTTGGTCAGGCTGTGCGGCAGCACGGGAATCAGCCGGACCACCAGCACGGCGCGCCAGCCGCCCCGCTCGGCCCGGGCGATCAGCGGGCCCAGACGCGGCGCCGCGCGAATCGTCGCGGGCGTCTCGCCCATCAGGCGGGCCAGCCAGAACCCGGCGGCGGCACCGGCGACCGAACCCACCAGCGACCAGACGAGGCCCCACCAGAAGCCGAACAGCAGGCCGGCCGCCGCGCCCATGGCCAGGCGCGGCACGAACAAGAGGCTTGCCAGCAGGTGATAGAACAGGAACAGGAGGGGCAGCCAACGCCCTCCCGAGCCGAGCCGAGCGCCCATGACCGCCGCGTTGAAGTCGTTCCGATTGAGCAGCATCCAGGCCACGCCCAGGGCGAGGACGGCGAGGGTGGCCAGGCGCAGCCAGACGGGCGGTTTCGGCATGGCCGGGGTTGTACCGGGCCGGCCGCGCTTTGCCCAGCATTCGCCGCGAACCGGAGGACAGCCATGAGCGCCCCGCAGACCGGCCTGGCGCTCGGGGCCGATCACCGCGACGGGCGGCTGGGCCTGGCGCGGGTCGACGCCCCGGTGCTGGTGGCCTGGGCGTGCTGGCTGATCGCCCTGTTCACCGCCGAGCGCGTGGCCGTGCTCGCGGCCTCCCGGCTGCCGCTGTCGCCCGCGGAGACGCAGCTCTGGGTCTGGAGCCGCGACTTGGCGTTCGGCACGCTCGCGCGGCCGCCGCTGCTCGCCTGGGTCGTCCGCGCGACCACGGCCTGGGCCGGCGACACCGAGTTCGGCGTGCGGGTCGCCGCACCGCTGATGCATGCCGGCACCGCCTTCATCGTCCTGGACCTCGGCCGCCGGCTGTTCGGCGAGCGGGTCGGCGCCTGGGCGGGCGCAGTCTATGTCACCCTGCCCGGGGTGTGGGTGTCGGCGATGGTGATGTCGGCCGACGTGCCGCTGATGCTGGCCTATGGCGCGCTGCTGCTGTGCCTGGTGCGGGCGCTGGAGGCGGGCGGCGGGCGCTGGTGGTTGGGCGTCGGCCTCGCCCTGGGGCTGGGGCTGCTGGCGAGCCCGGTCATGGCGGTGGCGCTGCCCAGCCTGGCGCTGTTCCTGCTGCTGTCGCCGCCGCACCGGCGGATCCTGGCCGACATGCGGTTCTGGGCCGGGCTGGCCTTGGCCCTGGCGATCGTGCTGCCCAGTGTCGCGGGCGGCGTCCCCGACCTGCCCGACGTGACGGTCGCGGACCTTCGTCCTGCGACGCTGCTGCTGGTCCTGGCGGCCCAGCCGGCCATCTTCGGGCCGGTGCTGCTGCCCGTGCTGGCCGCAGCGGTGGCCATGGGCCGGCGCTGGCTCGACGGCCCCTGGGCGCTGCTGCCGGCCTTCGTGCTGCCCCAGGCGCTCGGCGTGGCGCTCGTGGCCCTGGTCGCGCACGCCCAGGCCAACTGGCCGGCGGTGATCTATGTGCCCGGCACGCTGCTGGCGGTGGCGGCGGCCGCGCGCTGGCGCTGGGGCGCCTGGGCGGTCGCCGGCTCGCTGATCCTCCACAGCGCGGCCGGGCTGGCGGCGCAGAACTACCACTGGCTCGCCCGCCTGGCCGGTGTCGAGCTGACCCGCGCGACCGACCCCTATCACCGGTTGATGGGGTGGGATCGGCTGGGCCGCGCGTTGAGCCTGTACCTGTCGCACGATCCCGGCGTGGTCGTCCTGACCGACGATCGCACGCTCGGCGCCGAAATCGCCTTCTACGCCAAGCCGCCGCCGACCCAAGCGGCGTGGGGCCGCGACCCGTCGGACCCGGCGGCCGGCGCGCGCGCCGTTCCCGACGCGCGCTTCCTGCTGGTCACCGGCGAGGCCGATCCCGGCCGGGTGACCCGCTGGTTCGCCCAGGCCGAGACGGTCTCGGTGATCACCCTGCCGATCTATCCCGGCTTCGAGCGCCGCCTGGCGCTGTGGGAGCTGTCGGGCCTGAAGGCCGCGCCTACTCCTTGACCGCGCCGGTCAGGCTCGAGACGTAGTGCTCGACGAAGAAGGAATAGAGGATCGCGACCGGGACCGAGCCGCACAGGGCGCCCGCCATCAGCGAGCCCCAATGGTAGACGTCGCCTTCGACCAGCTCGGTCAGCACGCCGACCGGCACCGTCTTGTTCTCGGACGACGAGATGAACGCCAGGGCGTAGATGAACTCGTTCCAGGACAGGGTGAAGGCGAAGATGCCGGCCGAGATCAGGCCGGGGATCGCCAGCGGCAGAGTGATCCGGCGCAGGATCTGGATGCGGGTGGCGCCGTCGATGAGCGCGCACTCCTCCAGCTCGTACGGGATCGACTTGAAGTAGCCGATCAGGAGCCAGGTGCAGAACGGCACCAGGAAGGTCGGATAGGTGAGGATCAGGGCCAGGTCGCTGTCGAACAGGCCCAGGTTGAAGACGATCGTGGCCAGCGGGATGAACAGGATGCTGGGCGGGATCAGATAGGCCAGGAAGATCGCCAGGCCCGCCGCCTCGGCGCCGCGGAAGCGCAGGCGGGTGATGGCATAGGCGGCGAGCACGCTGCAGGCGACCGACAGCACCGTGGCGCTGACCGAGATCACCATGGTGTTGATCAGCCAGCTCGGATAGTCGGTCTCGAAGAACAGCTTGTAGATGTTGGCGAGCGTCGGGTGCTCGACCCAGAACGGGTTGTGCTGGTCGAGGTTGTAGAGCTCGTCGTTCGGTTTGAAGGTGGTGATCGTCATCCAGTAGAACGGGAACAGGAGAACGATCAGGAACAGCGCCAGCGGCACGTAGATCGTGACCACGCGCTGCGGCACCGAGGCGAGATAGGCCATGCCGCGGCTGTCGCTGCCGGCCGGACGCAGGGCCGCGTCAGTCATCCTTGCCTCCGTGCTGCCACTTGCGCCGGCTCAGGCCCAGATAGGTCAGCGCCACCGCGGCGACCAGGAACGGCACCATGGCGATGGCGATGGCGGCGCCCTCGCCCAGATGGCCGCCCGGGATGGCGCGCTGGAACGCCAGCGTCGCCATCAGGTGGGTGGCGTTGATCGGGCCGCCGCGGGTGATCGAGTAGATCAGCTGGAAGTCGGTGAAGGTGAACAGCACCGAGAAGGTCAGCACGATCGACAGGATCGGCATGAGCATCGGCACGGTCACGTGCCGGAAGCGCTGCCAGGCCGAGGCGCCGTCCAGCGCCGCCGCCTCGTAGAGCGAGGGCGAGATGGTCTGCAGGCCGGCCAGCAGCGTGATCGCCACGAACGGGATCCCGCGCCAGACATTGGCCACGATTACCGAGGCGCGCGCGGCGTTGGGCTGGCCCAGGAAATCGATGAAGTGGTGGATCAGCCCCAGGCGAACCAGCGCCCAGCTGACGATCGAGAACTGGGCGTCGTAGATCCACCAGAAGGCGATCGCGGACAGGACCGTCGGCACGATGTAGGGCAGCAGCACGACCGCCCGGATCAGGCCCTTGAACGGCAGGTTGTGGTTCAGCAGCAGCGCCAGCCACAGCCCCAGGCCGAATTTGAAGACGGTGGCGACGGTCGTGTAGAGCAGAGTGTTGAACACCACCAGCCAGAACACGTGGTCGTGCGCCAGGGCGATGTAGTTGTCGAGCCCGACCCACTGGCCGGGGCTGCCGATCTTGGCGCTGGTGAAGCCCAGCCACACCCCCAGGCCCAGGGGATAGGCCAGGAACACCGTCAGCAGCGCCACGGTCGGCAGCATGAACAGCACCGACAGCACCCGCCGGTCGTCGAGGATGTCGGCCAGCCGCCGCGGCGCCGGTCGGGGTACGGCCAGGGACATGGCCATCTTGTTGGGATCCTCCCTACGCGGTGCGCCGCCGCTTGTCGTGGTTATCGCGGCGGCGCCCGATGGTCGGCCGGTGTCTCGGCGCTAGAGGTGCTTGCCGCTGGCCGCGTCGAACAGGTGCGCTGCCTCCAGCCGCGGCTTGACGGTGATCACCTGGTCGGGCTGGAACTGGTGCCGCTCCTCGAAGGTGATGCAGACCTGGGTGTCGGCGAGCGTGGCGTAGACCAGCGTGGTGGCGCCGGTCGGCTCGACGACGCTCACCGTCGCCTTGACGCTGTCGGGCTCGCCGGCGCCGGCCAGGACGATGTGCTCGGGCCGGAGGCCATAGACCACCTCCTGGCCCTCGGTGGCCGGGGTCGCGGCGGGGGCCGGCAGCAGCACGCCCGCGGCCTCGACCGCCACGCGGTCGCCGGTGCGGCGGATGCGGCCCTTGATGAAGTTCATGGCCGGCGAGCCGATGAAGCCGGCGACGAACAGGTTGGCCGGGGTGTCGTAGAGGGTCAGCGGCGAGCCGACCTGCTCGACGATGCCGTCATGCATGACCACGATGCGGTCGGCCATGGTCATGGCTTCGACCTGGTCGTGGGTCACGTAGATCGACGTCGTGCGCAGGCGCTGGTGCAGGGCCTTGATCTCGGTGCGCATCTGCACGCGCAGCTTGGCGTCGAGGTTGGACAGGGGCTCGTCGAACAGGAACACCTGGGGGTCGCGGACGATGGCGCGGCCCATGGCCACGCGCTGGCGCTGGCCGCCCGACAGCTGCCGGGGATAGCGGTCGAGATA
>CAZEFK010000017.1:0-47897 GCA_964511405.1 uncultured Comamonadaceae bacterium
TGATCGCCTGGTCGATGTTGGGCACCGTGTTCAGGAGATGCCGGATCAGGTCGGCATATTCGTCCGGCACGGTGTAGCCGACGGTATCCGGGATGTTGACCGTGCGCGCCCCGGCCTTGATCGCGGTCTCGACGCAGCGGCACAGGAAGTCGTGCTCGGTGCGGGTGCCGTCCTCGGCCGACCATTCGACGTCGTCGACCAGGTTGCGTGCCCGGCCGACGCTGTCCGCCACCGCCTCCAGCACCGCGTCGGGCGCCATCTGCAGCTTGTACTTCATGTGCAGCGGGCTGGTGGAGATGAAGGTGTGGATGCGCGGCTTGGCGGCCCCCTTCAGTGCCTCGGCGGCGCGCTCGATGTCGCGCGCGGCGGCGCGCGCCAGGCCGGCGACGCTGGCGGTGCGGACCCGGCCGGCAATGGTGCGGACGGCCTCGAAGTCGCCGTTGGACGAGATCGGGAACCCGGCTTCGATGACGTCGACACCCAGCTCTTCCAGGGCCAGCGCGATGCGCAGCTTCTCGTCGATGTTCATCGACGCGCCCGGCGACTGCTCGCCATCGCGCAAGGTCGTATCGAAGATGATGACGCGGCCGGCCGTCTTCTGGCCTTCAGTGCTCATTTGACCCAACCTCGAAGCTGATCCGGACGACCCACCCGGGCGCGACGCCGCGGCAGTATGCAAGCGGCGCCCCCGCCCGCAACGGTTTTGATGCCGCGGGACCGCTCGCCCCTACTGGGCACCATACTGGGCAACCGTTCCGTGGCCTTTGCGGAAGTCTTGGCGCGAACCGATGATTGCGCGCGGGCGGCGAAGCGTCGTAGCGTCGCGCCCGGGTCCGCTGTCGGAAGCGGAGCGTGGAGGACATGCGGAACATGGTGAGACTGCCGGCCCAGGGTTGCCCCGCGCGACGCACGATTGCCCGACTGACGACGCTGGCCGTCGCGGCCGCCGGTTTGGCCCTGGCCGCCCCGGCCTGGGCCCAGCAGCCGCCGCCGGGCGTGCCCCAGGCCAAGCCGGTGCCGACCAACCACCCGCTGACCACCGATTTCAAGAGCCGGTTCTACCTGGCGGCACATCTGGGCTATGCCTACATCAACGGGCGCATCCTGGACTACCAGGAGGGCGTGCTCGCCAACAACTGGAACAGCGGCTTCGAGGCCGGCGGCGCCGCCGGCTTCTACCTGGCCAAGTATCTGCGCCTGGAAGCCGAGCTGAGCTACGCCCGCGCCGACCTCAGCACCCGGCGCACAGCGGTCGGCTCGATCAGCCGGCCGGGATCCATCGATGCCCTGGCCGGCCTGGTCAACCTGGCCGTCGACATCGATGTCGGGTCGAGCTGGACGCCCTACCTCAAGGCCGGCATCGGCCCGCTCTACGAAAGCGTGCGCGACCGCCGGCAGAAGATCACCGGCGGCACCACCACCGTCGACGACGGCCACCTGGTGTTCGGCTATGCCTTCGGCTTCGGCGTGTCGACCGACATCGCGCCCCAGACCAAGCTCGACATCGGCTATCGCTACCTGGCCGCCCAGGCCGACACCATCGGCCGCAGCACCACCCCCGGCCTGACCAATCCGTCGAGCGGGGTGGCCTTCGAATCCCACCAGCTCATGGCCGGGGTGCGCTACATCTTCCACTGACGGCCAGGGCCGGCGGTCAGGCCTCGGCCTCGACCATGTCGGCCGCCGCGCGCTCATAGCCGCGGCTGGCCCGCAGCAGCTGCCGGGTGTAGGGGTGGTTGGGTTCCAGCGCGCGGAGCTGCTGGTTCGACAGCAGCTCGACCACTTGGCCATGGTTCATGACCGCGACCCGGTCGGTCAGGTTGGCGACCACGGCCAGGTTGTGGCTGACCAGCACCAGGGTCAGGTCGCGCTCGGCGCGCAGGCGGCGCAGCAGGTTCAAGATCTCGGCCTGGACCGAGACGTCGAGGGCCGAGGTCGGCTCGTCCAGCAGCAGGATCCGCGGTTCGACGATCAGCGCCCGGGCGATCGCCACCCGCTGGCGCTGGCCGCCCGAGAGCTGGTGCGGATAGCGGAAGCGGAAGGCCGGCCCGAGACCGACCGCGGTCAAGGTCTGGACGACGCGCGCCTCGATCCGGTCCAGCCGGTGGATCGCCGCCGCCTCGGACAGGATGCGGTCGACGGTCTGGCGCGGATGCAGCGAACCATAGGGGTCCTGGAACACCATCTGCGCCAGCTTGGCCGCGGCCCGGCTGCGCCGCCCGCGCCCGACCTCGGCGCCGTTCAGGGTGATGCGCCCGGTCCAGTCGGTGACCAGGCCGGACAGGGTGCGCAGCACGGTGGTCTTGCCGCAGCCGCTCTCTCCGACGATGCCGAAACTCTCGCCGGCCGCGACACTCAGGTCGATGCCGCGGATGACCGGGGTCTGGCCGAAGCGGACCTGCAGGTCCTGGATCTCGATCATGTCAGGCCAGCCAAGCCGGGTCGCGGCGCAGCACCGGCAGGTCGCCGGGCGGGCCCTCGATCTGCGGCAGGGCCGCCAGCAGCCCGCGGGTGTAGGGATGGGTCGCCTTGGGCAGATCCGCGGCGCGGCAGCTCTCGACGATGCGCCCGCCATACATGACCAGGACGCGGTCGCAGAACGACGCCACCAGATTGAGGTCGTGGCTGATGAAGATCAGACCCATGCCGCGCTGCCCGACCAAGTCGTCGATGATCGCCAGCACCTGGTTCTGCACCGTGACGTCCAGCGCCGAGGTCGGCTCGTCGGCGATGATCAGGTCGGGGTTGGGGATCAGCATCATGGCGATCATCACCCGCTGGCCCATGCCGCCCGAGACCTCGTGCGGATAGCGGCCGAACACCGCCTCGGGATCGCGGATGCGGACCTGGGCCAGCATGTCGACGGCGCGCCGGCGCGCCTCGCGCCAGCTGGCGCCGGTGTGGATGCGATAGGCCTCGGCGATCTGCGCGCCGACGGTCATGACCGGGTTCAGCGAGAACTTCGGGTCCTGCATGACCAGGCTGATGCGGCGACCGCGGATCCGCCGCATCTCGGTATCGGTCAGCGTCGTCAGCTCGGTGCCGTCGAAGCGGATCGAGCGCGCCGCAACCTCGCCCGGCGGCGTCACCAGGCGCAGAATCGCGCGCCCGGTCATGGACTTGCCCGACCCGCTCTCGCCGACGATGCCCAACTTCTCGCGCCCCATCTCGAAGCTGATGCCGCGCACCGCCTCGACCACGCCCTTGTCCAGGTGAAAGCGGACGCGCAGGGCCTCGACGCTCAGGAGGGTCATCGCTGCTTGGGATCCAGCTCGTCGCGCAGGCCGTCGCCCAGCAGGTTGAAGCCCAGGCTGACGATGCAGATGGCCAGCCCGGGCACGGCGGCCGGCCACCAGGCGTCGAGCATGAACCGGCGGCCCGACGAGATCATCGCCCCCCACTCGGGCAGCGGCGGCTGCGCCCCCAAGCCCAGAAAGCCCAGGCCCGCCACCGTCAGGATGATGCCCGCCATGTCCAGGGTCACCCGCACGATCACCGACGACAGGCACAACGGCACGATATGGCCCAGCACGATGCGCAGGTCGCCGGCGCCGAGCTGGCGCATCGCCTGGATGAAATCGGCATGCCGGACCGTGATCGTCTCGGCGCGGGCGACCCGGGCATAGGGCGGCCACAGGGTGATGGCGATGGCGATCACGGCGTTCTCGAGCCCGGCGCCGAGCGCCGAGACGAAGGCGAGCGCCAGCACCAGGCGCGGGAACGCCATGAAGATATCCGTGATGCGCATCAGGATGCGGTCGATCCAGCCGCCGGCATAGCCGGCAGTGCAGCCCACCGCCAGGCCGATCGGCGCGACCAGGACGGTCACCAGCAGCACCGGCATCAGCGTGTAGAAGGCGCCGTGGACGATCCGGCTGTACATGTCGCGGCCGAGGTCGTCGGTGCCGAACCAGTGGGCGGCGCTCGGCGGCTTCAGCCGCCCCGGCAGGTCCTGAACGTTGGGCGACTGCGGTGCCAGCAGCGGCGCCGCCACGCTCATCAGCACGAAGGCGAGGACGATGGCGAGGCCGATCAGCGCCAGCCGGTTGCGGCGGAACGCCAGCCAGCCGAGATAGAGCCGGCCGGCCCGCGCCTGCCAGCGCGACTCCGGGCTCTCGGCCAGCAGCCACAGGCGCATCTCACTCATCGCCGGGCCCGCGGGTCGAGCAGCCGGTACAGCAGGTCGGAGCCCAGGTTCAGCAGGATGTACACGGCGCCGACCACCGTGGTGCCGCCCAGCACGGCGTTCATGTCGGCGTTGAGCAGCGCGTTGGTGATGTACTGGCCGAGGCCCGGCCAGGCGAATACGGTCTCGGTCAGGACCGCTCCCTCCAAGAGATTGCCGTAGCTCAGCGCCGCCACCGTCACCAGCGGCAGCGCGACATTGCCCAGGGCGTGGCGCCACACCACCCGCCGCTCCGAGGCGCCCTTGACCCGAGCGGTGGTGATGTATTCCTGGCGCAGCTGCTCGACCATGAAGCTGCGCGTCATGCGGCTGATATAGGCGACGCTGAAATAGCCCAGGATCGAGGCCGGCAGGACCAGGTGCTGCACGGCGTCGCGCGCCGCGTCCCATTCGCCCTGCAGCAGGGCGTCGACGATCAGCACGCCGGTGACGGGGTCGACGATGTCGTCATAGGCGACGCTGTTGCGCCCGGGACCGGCCACCCAGCCCAGGTCGACATAGAACAGCAGGAGGCCCATCAAGCCGATCCAGAACACCGGCACGGAATAGCCGAACAGACCGACCACCCGGATCGCCTGGTCGGGCCACTTGCCTTGGTGGGTCGCCGCCATGACGCCGGCCGGGATGCCCAGCAGCACACCGATCAGGGTCGCCACCGTCGCCAGTTCCAGGGTGGCCGGGAACACCCGGCGGACATCGTCGATGACCGGGTTCGACGTCAGCAGCGACGTGCCGAAATCGCCATGCGCCGCGCTCGCCACATAGCGGCCGAACTGCACATAGATCGGCCGGTCGAGGCCCATGTCGTGGCGGGCCTTTTCGTAGACGTCGGCGGCCGCGTGGTCGCCGACCGCCCGCAGCACGGGATCGATCGGGATCACGCGGCCGATCACGAAGGTCACCGCCAGGAGGCCGAGCACGGTCACGGCGATGGAGGCGACCGAGGCCGCACCTCGGGTCAGCCGGCCCAGCCTGACCTTGAGGGAAAGGCGCGGCAGAGCGGAATAGGGCGCGTAGCGATCGGGAAGAGGCATCGCCGCCGCGCCTTAGGACAGGACCGCGGCCGGGCAAGGCCGGCCGCGGGTGGGCTGCTTGGTCAATTCTTCTTCAGCGCGTAGTAGAGGTCCGCGTCGAAGCTCGGACCGTTGACGAAGCCCGTGACGTTGGCGCGCGAGGCGATGGTCTCGGTCTCCTGGAACAGGATGGCGAACGGCGCGCGCTTGACGAAGTCGCGCTCCATCGCCTCGTACATCGCCTGGCGCTTGGCGGCGTCGCGCTCGAGCACGGCGGCATCCACCTGCTTGGTCAGGTCGGGGATGTCCCAGGCGTTGCGCCAGGCCAGCGTCTTGTTCTGGCTGTCGTCGGCGTTGTTGGGGTTGGAGGCGAAGCCCTGGGCGTTGGAGTTCGGGTCCTGGTAGTCGGAGCCCCACAGCCCTTCATAGATGTCGTGCTGGCGGGCGCGGTACTTGGTCAGCGTCTGCTTGCCGTCGCCCGGGATCAAGGTCAGCTTGATGCCGGCCTGCGCCCAGGTCTGCTGGATCGCCTGCGCGATCTCGGGGTTGGGCGAGGTCGAGCGGACGTCCATGGTCACTTCGAAGCCGTTGGGCAGCCCGGCCTTGGCCAACAGCTCCTTGCCCTTGGCCAGATCGAACTTATAGGGCTTGTCGGGGAGCGCGCCCAGAATGCCCATGGGCAGGAAGTTCTGGTGCACCGTGTAGCGCGTGGGCACGATGTTCTTCTGGATCGAATCGTAGTCGATCAGCCATTTCAAGGCTTCGACGACCTCGGGCTTCTTCAGGTACTGATTCTTCTGGTTGAAGCTGATGTAGAAGATCGACGCCTTCGGGCCCGATTCGATGCGGACGTTGGCGTTGGCGCTGAGCGCCTTGAGGGCGTCGGCATCAAGCTCGCGCGCGATGTCGATGTCGCCCTTCTCCAATTGCAGGCGCTGGCTGGCCGCCTCGGTCATGTGCCGGACCACGACCCGCTTGACGCTGGGGGCGCCGTGGAACCAGTTGGGGTTGGCCTCGACGGTGTAGCTCTCGGCCGGCTTCCAGCCGCGCAGGGTGAACGCGCCCGAGCCCGCCGAGTTGGCGGTCTTGAGCCACGCATTGCCCATGTCGCCGTCCTTCTGGTGCTGCATGACCGTCTTCTCGTCGACGATCGAGGCGACCATGGCGGTCAGGCAGTAGTAAAAGAAGGTCGGCGCGACCTGCTTTTCCGTGACGATGGTCAGCGTCATCGGGTCGGTCGCCCGGATCAGCTGCTTGGCGTTGTCCTTGGTGAAGCCGAACTGCTGCAGGATGAATGCCGGCGTCTTGTTCAGGATGATCGCGCGCTGCAGCGAGAAGGCGGCGTCCTCGGCGGTCACCGGGTTGCCGGACTGGAACTTCACGCCCGGCCGCATCTTGAAGGTGTAGGTCTTGCCGTCGTCGGCGACCGACCAGGATTCGGCCAGCTCGCCGTGCAGCTTGCTGACGTCCTTGAAGTCGAACCCGATCAGCCGGTCATAGATGTTGGCGACGACCTCGTTACCGGAATATTCGAAGCTCTCGGCAGGATCGAGGCTGATAATGTCGTCGATCGATTTGCCCATCACCACGGTGTCGTGCGGTGTGTCGGCGGCGGCAATGCCGCCCGACACTAGCAGCGCCGCCGCGGCAGCGATCCAGGTCTTCATGGTCCTCTCCCCCTGTCGAGATTGCCTAGGCATTGGGCGACGAGCATGGGGCCGGCCCGGCCAAGGGGTCAATTCCCTACCGAACGGCCAACGTCTCGGCGCCGTAACGAAGGCCGAGCGGCTCGATGGTCACGGCGCGCGGGCCGGCCTCGACCACGCCGGCGTCCCAGGCGCGGTAGCCGCGCGCCGCGGCCAGCGCCAGCACCGGCTCGACGTCGGCCGGCGCCAGCATCAGCGCGAAGCCGGCGCCCATGTTGAAGGTGCCATACGCCTCGTCGGGCAGCAGCGGCGCGGCGTCGGCCAGGAAGCGCATGAGCGCCCCGGGCTCGCCTGGATCGGTGATGCGGTAGTGGAGGTCGCCCGGCAGGCGCATGAGCTTGCGCCAGCCATGGCCGGAGACATGCACGGCGTAGTGCGGCCGGACCCCCGCCGCCTGGCAGCCGGCGAGGAGGCCGCTGTAGATCACGGTCGGCACCAGCAGCGCCTCGCCCAGGCTGCGGCCGTCGCCGATCGGCGTCAGGTAGCCCTGGGGCAGGCGATCGGCGATGGTGCGCGCCAAGGTCACGCCGTTGGCATGGATGCCGGAGCTGGCGAACAGGACGATGCGGTCGCCGGGCGCGACGTCGCCGGCGATGCGCTGGTCCTTCGGCGCAATGCGGCCGATGCCCGAGCCCGCCAGGACGATGCCCTCGGGCTCGACGATGCCGCGCAGGGCCGGCGTCTCACCGCCCCCCCAGACCGCGCCGGCGATCCGGCAGCCCTCGGCAAAGCCGGCGGCCAGGTCGGCGCGCCGACCGGGGTGGGCGAACCAGGCCGCGTCGCCGACGGCCGCGTGCATGGCCAACAGCACCGGCAGGGCGCCGCAGGTCACCAGGTCGTTGACGATGGTCGCCACCAGATCGATGCCGATCGCCCGGTAGTGGCTGACCCCGGTCAGGTGCAGCATGGCGTCGGCCACCAGATTCTTGGTGCCGAGCCCCTCCTCGACATGGGCGAGATACGCGTCGGCGGTCTCGATCAGGTAGGCGCTCTCGCCCCGGATGCCTTCGGGCTCAGCCAGGCCGTGGGCGGCCAGGGCGCCCCGGGTGCCGGCGGCGGCGGCCTGGCATTCGCGCTTGAACAGGTCGAGCAGATCGTAGTCGACGCCGCTGGCGGCATAGCTCCCGCCGTGGCGGCGGCCCGCCGGCTCGGGCGTGGGATCGGACGAGGGCGGCACCGCAGCTACTCCGATAGGATCGGGACGCACCCCGAATGGATGGGCCCGAATGTGGGTGATCTGCCCCATCCCACGGCGCGGCACAAAGGAAAATTGCGCCGCTGCGGCCGCAACGGTTGGGGAAAATTACGCCACCATGGCCGGCTGCGGCCGCGGCGGTTGGCCCCTTCACCAGACGCTTGACCGGCCCCCCGCCGGTCATGGCGTAGTGGGCGCGTGGCTTGGGCGCATTGGGGGCAGGAGTACCGGGGCATGCGACGAATCCTGGCGGTCCTGTGGGCCGACGATGACGCCGACACCGTGGTCCCGGTGGCGCTGGCGCTGGGCAAGCGCTTCGGATCGGAGATCGTGGGGCTGAGCATCCGCCCGCCCGCCGGCGAGTTCGTGCCCACCGGCGACTTCGGCATGGCGCTGAGCCAGGACTATCTGGACCGCATGCACAAGGACGCCGTCGACCGGTCGGCCCGGCTGCGCCGCGCCTTCCAGGAGCGGGTCGCCGCCGCCGATATCCGTCTGGGCGACCCGGCCGCCGAGGAGGCCAGCGCCGGCTGGCTGGAGCTGGAAGGCTCGGCCGCGCTGGTGTTGGGCAATTACGGCCGGGTGTTCGACCTGGTGGTGGTGCGCCGGCCCGAGACCAAGCGCGCGGCCGAGACCGAGATCCTGCTGGAGGCCGCGCTGTTCGAAACCGGCCGGCCGGTGCTGGTGGTCCCGAGCGCCCCGGCCCCCGTGGGCGACACCGTCATGATCGCCTGGAACGGCGCCACGGAGACCGCGCGCACCATCGCCCTCGGCCTGCCGCTGCTGCAGCGGGCCGAGCGCGTGGTCGTGGTCTCGGTCGAAGGGGCGATGAGCAGCGGCCCGCCCGCAACCGAAGTCGCGCGCTACCTGGCCGCCCACGGCATCATCGCCCAGGCCCGCCATGTCGACCCCGGCACCACCTCGACCGGCGAGGCCTTCCTGCGCGAAGCGGCCCGCGTGGGCGCCAGCCTGATGTTCAAGGGCGCCTATACCCAGAGCCGCCTGCGGCAACTGATCTTCGGCGGCGCCACCCGGCATATCCTGAGCAACGCCACGCTGCCCGTGCTGTTCGCCCACTGAGGCGCCGGCCGGGAGAACCGGCTATTTGCCGCCGACGGTGGCCCGGGTCAGGCGCTCGACCTCGGCCCAATTGCCGGCCTTGACCGCCGCGGTCGGGGCGATCCAGCTCCCGCCGACGCAGCAGACATTGGGCAGCGCCAGCCAGCTCTCCAGGCTGGCGGCGCCGATGCCGCCGGTCGGACAGAACGTCAGGTCCGGCAGGATCGGGTCCATGGCCTTGAGCACCGCCGTGCCGCCGGCGGGCTCCGCCGGGAAGAATTTCAGCAGGCGGAAGCCGTGCTCGCGCGCGGCCATGGCCTCGGTCACGGTCTGCACGCCGGGCAGGTAGGGCACGGCCAGCCCCTGCGCCGCCGCCGCCAGGCGCGGCGTCAGGCCGGGGCTGACCAGGAACCGGGCGCCGAGCGCCACGGCGCGCGCCAACTGGTCGGGGTCGAGGATCGTCCCGATCCCGAGCAGCAGGTCCGGCACCTGGTCGCGGATCGCCTGGGCGGCATCCCAGGCTGCGGGCGTGCGGAGGGTCACCTCGATCGCTCCGGCGCCGCCGGCGCTGAGCGCGCGGGCGAGCGGCACGGCGTCGGCGAGGCGGTCGATCGCCACGACCGGGACGACCCGGGCCTGGCGGAGGACGCCGATGAAATCGGCAGCGACGTCTGTGGTCATTGCGGGCACCATAGCGGCGATCTGTGACGAACGGGAGGATATCCGGATCATGACAGGCGTGCGGCGGGTGGCGAGCATCGGCGAGTGCATGATCGAGCTTCGGCAGCTGGCGCCGGGCCAGTTGGGCGTCGGCTATGCCGGCGACACCTTCAACAGCGCCGTGTACCTGGCCCGGCTGGGGGCCTCGGCCGGGATCCGGGTCGACTACGTAACGGCGCTGGGCGACGATTCGCACAGCGACGCCATCGCCGCCCTGGCCCGGGCCGAGGGCATCGGCACCGGCCTGATCGCCCGCCTGCCCGGCCGCCTGCCGGGTCTGTACCTGATCGAGACCGACAGCCGCGGCGAGCGCCGGTTCCTCTATTGGCGCTCGGCCGCCGCGGCGCGCGACATGCTGCGCGGCGACCGCCCGGCCGTGCTGGAGGCTGAATTGGCCGGCTTCGACCTGCTGGTCGTCAGCGGCATCACCCTGTCGATCCTGGACGAGGCCCAGCGCAGCGCCCTGGTCGGACTGCTCGCCGCCTGCCGCGCCCGGGGCAGCCGCATCGCCTTCGACGGCAACTACCGGCCGCGCGGCTGGACCGATCCGGCCCAGGCCCGCGCCGCCTTCGATGCCATCCTGGCCCTGACCGACATCGCCCTGCCCACCTTCGAGGATGAGCAGGCCGTCTTCGGCGACGCCGATCCGGAGACCACCGCCCGCCGCCTCGCGCAGGCCGGCGTCGCCGAGGTCGTGGTCAAGCTGGGCGCCGACGGCGCGATCGTCACGGCCGGCGGCCGCAGCGAGCGCATCGGCACGATCGCCCGCCAGGCTATCGACACGACCGGCGCCGGCGACAGCTTCAACGCCGGCTACCTGGCCGCCCGCCTGGCCGGCCGCGAGCCCGGCGATGCCGTGCGGATCGGGCATGCGATCGCCGGCGAAGTGGTGATGCACCGGGGGGCGATCATCCCGCACGACGCCATGCCGGCGCTGACGTTCTGACCGCGGCGATCACCGCACCCGCAGCAGGCAAACCCGCGCCGCGGCGTCCAGCATCGCGCCGGCGTCGATGCCGTGCAGCCGGTAGAGGTCGGGAACGTCGCCCGACTGGCCGAAACGGCTGACCCCCAGCGCCTCGACCCGGTGGCCGGCGACCGCGCCCAGCCAGGACAGCGTCGCCGGATGGCCGTCCAGCACCGTGACCAGGGCCGCATCGGACGCCAGCGGCGCCAGCAGCCCATCGACCACCGCCGGGCGGCCCGATGCCCGCGCCGCCACCCAGTCGGCATGCAGCCGGTCCGGCGAGGTCACCGCCAGCAGG
This sequence comes from uncultured Comamonadaceae bacterium, assembly GCA_964511405.1. GTDB lineage: Bacteria > Pseudomonadota > Alphaproteobacteria > Elsterales > Elsteraceae > CAZEFK01. The sequence continues at coordinate 11,145 of CAZEFK010000017.1, forward strand.
CCGGCGCCGGGCACGTCCTCGGCCAGGGCGGCATGGGCGGCGAGCGCTTCCTCGGCCAGCACGCCGACATAGGCGATCGCCAGCTCGGCGCCTGATGCCGGCGGCCTGAGCCAGTAGCCGCCGGCCAGGACGCCGGCGGTCGTCGCATCGTCGAGCCGGCGGGCCGGCTGCGCCAAGGGGCGCGTCGACAGCCGCAGATAGACCGAGCCGCCGTCCTCGTCCTGCAGGTGGCCGAAGCCCCATTCCAGGATCGCCGCCAGTTCGTCGACATAGGCCGGCTCGAAATAGGCCAGGCCGTCCTGGCCCATGCCGATCAGCGGCGTCGCCACCGACTGGTGGGCGCCGCCCTCGGGCGCCAGCGTGATCCCCGACGGCGTCGCCACCAGCAGGAAGCGGGCGCCCTGGTAGCAGGCATAGTTGAGCGCATCCAGGCCGCGCTGGACGAACGGGTCGTAGAGCGTGCCCACCGGCAGCAGGCGGGCGCCGAACAGCGGGCCCGCCAGCCCCAGGGCGCCCAAGATCAGGAACAGGTTGTGCTCGGCGATGCCGAGCTCGATATGCTGGCCTGCCGGGCTCATGGCCCAGCGCTGGGCCGACGGGATGTGCTCGGTGCGGAAGGTGTCGGGCCGGTCGACGCGATCGAAGATGCCGCGCCGGTTGACCCAGCCGCCCAGGTTGGTCGAGACCGTCACGTCGGGCGAGGTCGTCACCAGGTGGCGCGCCAGGGGACTGTCCCCGCCGGCCAGGTCGAACAGGATCCGGCCGAAGCCCTCCTGGGTCGACTGCTTCTCGCCTTGGGGCGCGGGCAAGGCCGGCACCGGCACGCGCTGGCACTCATGCCGGCGCGGGCCGCCGTCCCGGGCCGCGACCTGATCCAGGAACCGCTGCAGCGCCGCGGGGTCGACGTCCAGCCCGGCGAAGCGGTCCCATTCGGCGCCGTCCGGGATCCGCATCGCCCGCTTGAAGTCGGCCATCTGCTCGGGCGTCATCAGCCCGGAATGGTTGTCCTTGTGGCCGGCGAAGGGCAGTCCGTAGCCCTTGATCGTATAGGCGATCAGGCAGGCCGGGCGGTCGCTGGCGGCCGCCTCGGCATAGGCATCGAGCACCGCCTCCAGGTCATGGCCGCCGAGATTGACCATCAGCGCCTGCAGGCTTTGGTCGTCATGGGCGTCGAGCAGCCGGGCCACGCCGCCCTCGCGGCCGATGTCGGCGGCCAGGCGCTCGCGCCAGGCCGCCCCGCCCTTGAACGTCAGGGCCGAATAGAGCGAGTTCGGGCAGGCGTCGATCCAGGCCTTGAGCGCGCCGCCGCCGGGGCCGGCGAAGGCCCGGGTCAGCCGCCGCCCGTACTTGGCCAGGATCACGCGCCAGCCCAGGCTGCGGAACAGGTCCTCGATGGTGCGGTACAGCCGGTCGCTGACGGTGCTGTCCAGGCTCTGGCGGTTGTAGTCGATCACCCACCACAGGTTGCGGACATCGTGCTTCCAGCCCTCCAGCAGCGCCTCGAAGACGTTGCCTTCGTCGAGCTCGGCGTCGCCGACCAGCGCGATCATGCGGCCCGGCGGCCGGTCGGCGACCATGCCCTTGGCGCGGACATAGTCCTGGGCCAGCGAGGCGAACAGCGTCTGCGCCACGCCCAGCCCGACCGAGCCGGTCGAGAAGTCGACGAAGGCGCCGTCCTTGGTGCGCGACGGATAGGACTGGGCGCCGCCCAGTGCCCGGAAACGCTCCAGATGCGCCTGATCCTGACGCCCGAGCAGATACTGGATGGCATGCAGCAACGGGCTGGCATGGGGCTTGACCGCAACCCGGTCTTCCGGCCGCAGGACGTGGAAATAGAGGGCGGTCATCAGCGTCGCCATGGACGCGCTCGAGGCCTGGTGGCCGCCGACCTTGAGACCATCGCGCTTGGCCCGCAGATGGTTGGCGTTGTGCACCGTCCACGACGCCAGCCACAGCAGCTTGCGCTCCAGCGCCGCCAGCACCCGCAACCGGTCGTCGGCACCCATCTGCTGATCCATCGTGGCTCTCCTCCCCTGCCGTCCAGTCTATGCCGAAGCGGCGGGGGAATCCTTGCGAAGGTGCCCCGGTCCCGGGCAAGAAAGGGCAGGATCTTGCTCGAGGCGACGCTGTGACGGCACGTTCGACCCTGGTTGCCCTGGACGAGGTGGACCGCCGCATCCTGGCCCACCTGCAGGCCGACGGCCGCCTGACCAACGCCGAACTGGCCGACCGCGTGGCGCTGTCGCCCTCGCCCTGCTGGCGCCGCGTCCAGCGGCTGGAGACCCAGGGCGTGATCGCGCGCACCGTGACCCTGGTCGACCCCCACGCGGTCGGCCTCGACGTCAGCGTGTTCGTGAGCGTGACCCTGGAGCGCCAGGTCGAGACCGCGCTGCACGACTTCGAGGCGGCGGTGCGCGCCCGGCCCGAGGTCATGGAGTGCTATCTGATGACCGGCGGCGCCGATTACCTGCTGCGCGTGCTGGTGCCCGACCTCGCCAGCTACGAGCGCTTCCTGATGGATCACCTGACCCGGATCCCGGGCGTGGCCAGCATCAAGTCGAGCTTCGCCCTGCGCCCGGTGGTCCAGCGCACGGCACTGCCGCTGTAGCGGTCGAGAACGCGTTCCCCCCACCGTGTGTTACAAGCGGAGGCATCACAACACTGGCAGGCACGCCACGTGTCCGAGGAACGTTTGGTCTACCTGAAATCGCCGGTTCAGCAGCGGATAGAACTGGCGGCCGGGCTGCTGGCCGGCCGTGGGATGGCGGAAGCCGCCCGGCTGGTGGTCTCATCCGGGCCGCTCGGGTTACTGCTGTTCGTCGGTGGCTTTTTCGTGGCGTTCCCGCTTGGGAATCTGTGGCTGGCTTGGCGTGGAGCGCCGCGGGTCACGGTGGCTGAACGTGCCCGTGTCTATCGCGAAGCCGCGGCTCGCCGCTCGATCGTCTGGTCGGCGCTGGCGTTCACCGCGCAGTTGGTCGTCACGATAGGCGTGGTGCTGGATGTTCAGCTTGGCGGCCTGCCGAGCGTTCCGACACAAGCCTGGCCGCTTTTGCTCATGTGTGGTGTGGCGGGCCTGCGGATGGCGCTGGCAGCGCGTCGGGGCGCGCAGGTTGCGCCGATCTCAGGCTCGGCCGTTGCTCGTCCTCGATGGCGCCAACTCCTGATCCCCCAGTATGCTGGCTGGCTACTCGGTACCGTCGTTGCGGTCATCATCGCAGTCCGACTTGAAGCGCCCTCGAGCGTCTTCGTATTGGCAGCAGGCCCGGTCGTCGGGCTCCTCGCGCCAGAGGTCGTCCGCTCGATCCGCGGCACAGCCGGGGCAAGCCAGTGGGGACCCCAACTCGAATTTGGCGACGCGGTAATCGGCGGCATGTTGTTGTGGGGCATCCCTTGGGGGGCGACGATGTCGCTCGTCCTGGGGCTGAGTTATCCTCGCTCCATGTCCCCGCTAATTGTGCTGCTCTGCCTCGGCGGAGGCGCCGTGGGCGGGATGGGCTTCGGCGCCCTTATGTGGGGGGTCTTGCGGATGAGCGACTGGGTTCCGCGTCGCCGGTGATCGCTGAGCCTGTAGCGGCTAGTCCGCCGCCGCCGCAGCGGGACCCGGCGCCGCCACGACGCTGTCCGGCAGGCCGCCCCGACCGAGGGGCAGCAGATAGTCGAAACCGTCCTTGCCGAGCCGGTCGGTGAGCTGCGCCAGGACCTGCCGGATTGCCGCGGGGCGGTCGTCGCCGCTGGGCATATAGAACGGCCGGCCGTCGCGGCCGAAGACAAAGCTGGCCTGCGTGTCGAGCTCGAAATCCGCCAGCAACAGCTCGGCCGCGACGAACTCCCGAGGCGGTGCGAAGCCCAGCGAGCGCCCGTAGGCAACCAAATCAGCCAGCAGCTTGCGGGCATGGCCCGGCGCCACCGCGGCCAGCCCGACGCTGTCCTCGAACTGCTCCAGGAACATGTCCAGGTCCCGAAGGGAGACGCGGCGGAGCACGACCTCCTTGATCCCGACGCACCAGGGATCGAGCAGGGCCGCGAACAGGGCGGTCGTCCCGTCGTCGAGCCCGCGCGCCAGCACCAGGGCGCCCCGGCCGGTGTCGAAGAGATCCGGGCTGAGCTCGCAGCAGATCAAAGGGCCGGCGCCGGCGCGCCGCACCCGATCCACCAGGGACAGCTGGGCCGCGCGCTTGGCCTGTCTGCGCGCGTCGGCACTGGCAGCGGCACGGCGCTGCCGTTTGGCCGCAAGACCGCGAAGGGACCGCGTCATGGCATCCTCCATTGCTACCGCATCTTGTAGCCTACTTGTGCGCCAATACCAGCAGAGCTATCGAACGGGCGGCAGCCCAACAAGATTCGTCGCCGGTTCCGATGGCTTGCCGGGCCGAATCGGCAGCGGCAAGAAGCGGGTGGCGCCCCTCGCCGCGCCGCCCCAGAGTCCGGGCCATGGACCAGATCGCCCCCGTGCCGACCGCCTTGCCGCTCCCCGACCCGGCAGCGCTCGCCGCCGACCTCGATGCCCAGGGCTACGCGATCCTGCCCGGGCTGCTGGCGCCCGCGGCGTGCCGCGCGATCCGCGGCCTGTACGACGCCGACGCCGGCTTCCGCAGCCGGGTGGTCATGCAGCGCCACGGCTTCGGGCGCGGCGAGTACAAATATTTCGGCTATCCCCTGCCGGCGCCGGTCGACGCGCTGCGCCAGGCGCTGTACCCGCTGCTGGCGCCGGTCGCCCGGCGCTGGGCCGGGGTCCTGGGCTGGCCGGCCGACTATCCGCCCGATCTCGGCGGCTACCTGGCGCGCTGCCACGCCGCCGGCCAGATCAGGCCGACGCCGCTGCTCTTGAAGTACGGGCCCGGCGACTACAACTGCCTGCACCAGGACCTCTATGGCGACCTGGTGTTCCCGCTGCAGGCGACCGTGCTGCTGAGCCGTCCGGGCGAGGAGTTCACAGGCGGGGAGTTCTTGCTGGTCGAGCAGCGGCCGCGCGCCCAGTCCCGGGGCGAGGTGGTCGCGCTGGGCCAAGGCGACGCCGTCGTCTTCGCGGTCCACCAGCGGCCGGTCCAGGGCACGCGCGGGCCCTACCGCGTAACCCACCGGCATGGCGTCAGCCAGCTGCGGTCCGGCCAGCGCTTCAGCCTGGGGGTGATCCTGCATGATGCCGCCTGACCTGCTGGACGTCCTGCCGCGGCCGGCGCTGGAGACGGTGCGCGACGGCATCGTCCTGATGCCCGGCCGGGGCGACAGCCCGGCCGTTCTGGCGGCGGCGGTCGCCGTCATCGCGGCGGCGCCGCCGCGCCATATGGTGACCCCGGGGGGCCTGACCATGTCGGTGGCCATGACCTGCTGCGGCGCCTGGGGCTGGGTCACCGACCGCCAGGGCTACCGCTACAGCGCCACCGATCCCGAGACCGGCCGGCCATGGCCGCCGCTGCCGGCAGCGCTGATCGAGCTGGCCGCCGGCGCCGCGGCGCGCGCCGGCTTCCCGGGCTTCGAGCCCGATGCCTGCCTGGTCAACCGCTATGTGCCCGGGGCGCGCCTGACCCTGCACCAGGACCGCGACGAGCAGGACTATCGCCATCCGGTGGTGTCGGTGTCGCTGGGCCTGCCGGCGACCTTCGTGATCGGCGGCCAGACCCGGGCCGGGCCGACCCAGGCGCTGCGCCTGGTCCATGGCGACGTGCTGGTGTTCGGCGGGCCGGCGCGGCTGGCCTTCCACGGCGTCAAGCCACTCAAACCGGGCCACCACCCGCTCCTCGGCGCCCAGCGGCTGAACCTGACCTTGCGGCGGTCCCACTAGATTTGCTGTGCTGGCGCGTTCCCCGGGAGCCCGATAGCGGGCTCCCGGCATCCTTGATGAAAAGGAAATGCGCAGAGCGCATTTCCTGGGAGGGACTCGCCATGCCGCACGCCCCGACCCGCCGTGCCCTGCTCCAGGCCCTGGGTGCCGCCGCCGTCCTGCCGCTCGGCGCCCGCGCCGCGCGCGCCGGTGAGGCCACGCTGACCATCGGCATGGGCGGCGCGGTCACCTCGATGGATCCGCAGTTTCACCGGCTGGCCACCAACAATGACGTGGCGCGGCATGTCTTCGAGCGGCTGATCGACATCGACGCCATGGGCCGGTTGGTGCCGCAGCTCGCGACCGCCTGGACGGTCAAGGACGGGACATTGTGGGAGTTCACCCTGCGCCGCGGCGTCACCTTCGGCGACGGCAGCCCGTTCGACGCCGCCGACGTGGTCGCGACCCTGGCCCGGGCGCCGCGGGTGCCGCAGAGCCCGGCGCCGTTCGTCAACGCGACAGGCCTGATCGCCGAGACGACGGTGCCCGATCCCTACACCATCCGGTTCCGCACCACCGAGCCCACGGCGCTGCTGCCCTACCACCTGACCACCAATTTCATCATCAACCGGCGCTTCGCCGAGGCCGCCACCGCCGACTTCAACAGCGGCCCGGCCATGGTCGGCACCGGTCCCTACCGTTTCGAGGCCTACAAGCCGGGCGAGCTGGTGTCCTACACGCGCCGGCCCGACCATTGGGCGGGCGCCCAGCCCTGGGCCCGCGTCACCGTCCGGTTCCTGACCAATCCGGCCCAGCGGGTGGCGGCGCTGCGGACCGGCGCGGTCGACCTGATCGACAGCGTGCCGGTGGCCGACATCCCGGAACTCAAGCAGCTTGCGGGCCTGCGCCTCGCCAGCAGCGTCGCCGCGCGCGAGGTCTACCTGACGCTCAACCAGCACGACACCAATCCCTATGCCACCGACCGCCAGGGCAAGCCGCTGCCCAGGAACCCGCTGCAGGACCTGCGCGTGCGCCGGGCGCTGTCCAAGGCGATCAACCGGGCCGCCATCACCGAGCGGGTGATGGCCAGCCAGGGCATCCCGGCCGGGCAGTTCCTGCCCGACGGCTTCTACGGCACCAGCCCCAACCTCAAGCCCGACGCCTTCGATCCGGCCGGCGCCAAGGCCTTGCTGGCTGAGGCCGGCTATCCCGACGGCTTCGGCCTGATGCTGCTCGGCCCCAACGACCGCTACATCAACGACGCCCAGGTGCTGCAGGCGGTCGGCCAGATGTTCAGCCGGATCGGCGTGGCGGTCCAGGTCGAGACGATGCCCTTCGCGGTCTATGCGCCCAAGGTGCGAAAGGCCGAGTACGGCGCGGCGCTGGCGAGCTGGGGTGCCTCGGGCACCTGGTCGTACCTGCCGCAGCTGGTGGCGACCCAGGACAAGGCGCGCGGCCTGGGCGTCAGTAACAGCGGCGGCTATTCCAACCCGGCGCTCGACCGCGCGATCGACCAGGCGCTGCGCACCTTCGACGACGCCGAGCGCGGCCGGCTGCTGGCCGCCGCCTGCGAGACGGCGTTCGCGGATCTGCCCCAGCTGCCGCTGCATTTCGAGATCTCGACCTGGGCGATGGCGGCGTCGGTCGCCTATGACGGCCGGTCCGACCAGGTGACCTGGGCCGGGCGGGCGCGCCCGGCCTAACGGGTAGCGCGGGCCGCCGTGGTGCCGGCCAGGACGAGGACGGCCAGCGCCAGCGGCGCGAAGGCCGGCCACAGCACCACTCAGGCTGGGAGCCGGCCCCGCCAGCGCGTGTCGCGCGGCGACGGACGGCGGCGCAGGCGCTGATCGAGCAGCGCGCGCGCCTTCACGGCCTCGCCGCTCTGCATCAGGGCAAGGAGGAGCATGTCCTCCATCATCTCGCGTTGGGCGCCGCTGCCGCCGATGCGCGCGACCTCGGCCGCGACCGGCTCCAGGATGCGCGCGCAACCGGCGTAGTCGGCCGCCGCAAACGCCAGGGCGGCGCGGCAGATCGCCGGCACGACCGGCCCGGCGGCCAAGGCGCCCGCCTCGATCAGATCCGTCAACGCCGCCACGCGCTGCTCGACCGCGGCCCGGTCGCCGACCGCCGCCGCGATGATGGCCATATGAACATCGGCGAAGGCGAAGCCGGCCTTCTGAAAGACACGTCCGGCATAGGCCGCCGCTTCGTCCCACAGCCCGGCCGGCACCGCGTGGCCATAGGCCTGGAGCCGCCACAGGAACGACGCGGTGTCGCTGACCACGTTGACCGGCACCCCGGCAGAGGCCGACGGCTGGACATGGGCGGCGTAGATCGCCAGCGCCCGCTCCGGGTCGTCGCGCTCGAGGGCGCCGAGCGCCCAGTGCCACGCGATGTGGCCATGGAGGATCCCGGTGCGGTCGTAGCCCGGCAGCCAGTCCGCGATCAGCATCGCCGCCTCGTCGCCCGCGCCGGCCTCGTATAGGGCGTGCAGGAGCGCATGCGCCGCGTTGGCGTTGTTCCGCCGCAGTTGGTAGCCGCGCTCCACGAGGGCGCGGCCGAGCCCCGCATTGCCGTCCTCGACATGGGCCCAGCCGCGATAGGTGACGAACCACCAGTCATCGGCGTCGAAGTGCCCGACATGGCGCTCGCAAAGGTCCACGCGCGCCCGGTCGTGGTCCGCCATCCCGGAAAAGGCGAAGAGCCCGAAGGCACCGAGCGGCAGCGAGAGGATCAGCGCGTCCCGCGGCCAGGTGTCGGCATGCGCGAGCGCGCGCGTCAGCGCCTCCGCCGACCGGCCGCCCATGGCGAGCGACAGGACCTCGACATGGCTCCGCTCCCGCGCGGTCCCACGGCGGGCGACGAGTTCCGCCGCCGTCGCGATCCGCGCCCGCGCCTTCGACGGTTCGGCACTGATCGTGTGCAGGCGGGCGCGCGCCGCATGGGCGAGCGCGAAGTCCGGGTCGGCCGTGATCGCCGCGTCCAGGGCCGCCGCGGTGCCGGGCCACGCCGAGAGGAGCAGGTCGATCCCGTCGCGATAGTGCTGGGCGGCCAGGTCCGATGTCGTCGAAAGCGGCAGGCCGCGGCTGTCGAGGTTGGTCATGATCCCGCCGGTTATAGGGGATGGCAGCATGTCCGTCTTTTGACAGCTTGCCATATAATGTCGATGAACCGCCAAACCGGAGTCTGGACATGGCATGGGCAACCATCGCGGCCCCACCCGGCCTGGCCCCGCCCCAGCCGATCACCGTGCGGGCGCAGTCGATCCCGGCGCGTCACGCCTTCCCGGAGCACAGTCACGACTGGAACCAGATGGTGTACGCGATCTCCGGCGTGCTGATGGTGGCGGCGGAGCGGCACTCGTTCGTGATCTCGCCCGAGCAGGCCGTGTGGCTGCCGACCGGCTTGCGGCACCGGGTGGGATCGCTGGTCGGCGCGGAGTTCCGCAGCCTTTGGATCGCCGACGAGGCCGGCCATGGCCTGCCGACCGTTCCGACCGTGGTCGCCGTCGCGCCGCTGCTCAAGGCCCTCGTCGTCGAGGCCGCCGCGATCGACGGGGCGCCGGATCGTGACGGCTATGCCCGCCGCGTCACCGGCCTGATCCTCGACCAGCTCCGGCGCGCCCGCCCGCTTCCGGGCGCGCTCCCGTGGCCACGCGGGGGCTCGCCCCTGACCGCGCTGTGCGAGGCGCTCTACGCCGACCCCGCCGACCCGCGCGGCCCGGACGCCTGGGGCCGCGAGCTGGGGATGTCGGACCGGACCCTGGCCCGCCGCTTCGAGACCGAGGTCGGCATGAGCCTGCGCGCCTGGCGCCGGCGCCTGCGCCTGTTCAAGGCGATCGAACTCATGGGCGGCGGCCTGGACGTGACCCGGACGGCCCTGGAACTCGGCTACGGCTCGACGTCGGCGTTCGTGTACGCGTTCCGGACCGGGATGGGGGTGGCACCCCGGGCCTATATGCGCGGACGCGGGGCGGCTTGAACAAGGCGCCGCATCGCCGATCACACCGGCAAGACAGCGTTCGGCTTCACATCGGCAATCGAGGCATAGGTATGGGTTTCGCGCACACCGGGCAGTGACAGGATCACCCTCTGCAGAAAATCCTGATACACCGACATGTCGACGATCCTGGCCTTGATCAGGTAATCGAAACCTCCCACCACCATATGGCATTCGAGGATCTCCGGCGCTTTCGCGACGGCCGCAGCGAAGCGGTCGAAGACATGCGGCGCGGTGTGATCAAGCCGCACCTCGATGAACACGAGGGTTCCCCGGCCGATTTTTTGCGGATCAAGGATGGCTCTGACGGCGATGATGAACCGTTCGCGGAACAGGCGCTTCACGCGCTGGCTGGTTCCAGTCGGGGACAACCCCACACGCTCGGCGAGATCGAGGGTCGTTCTGCGCCCATCGTCCTGAAGCAGCCGCAGCAGGCTGCGATCCACCTGGTCGAGATCGCTCATCGATACCCACCAAAAGACAAGCATTGGAGCGTGAATCTCACGCAAAATCGACGACAATATCATATTCCAACACACCGGTTTCCGCAATAGGCTGCGCCCTTCACATTAGAAATCCTCAATGAAGGGAGAAGCCAACATGGTCGCAATAAATCCCGGCCCGCTCGGGGACAATCCAGGAACCATGAGCAAGGGTGCGATCGCCGTCCTGACGTTGAGCGAAGCCGACGTCAAGGCGTGCATCGATCCCAACCAACTGCTCGACGTCCTGGCCGAGGGCTTCATGGCGCTGACGCGCGGAGAGGTCGTCAATCCGGAACGGCCACAGCTCGATGTTCCGGGGGCCGGCTATTCCTTGGCGATGTCGGCCTGGATGCGCGGCATGAACTTGACGGTCAAGATCGTCAATGTATTCGAAGGGAATATCGCCAGCGGCCTGCCAAGCCATCTTGCGACCATCAGCTTGTTCGATCCGCAATCCGGCACGCCGATCTGCATCATGGACGGGACGTACATCACGGCCGTGCGGACCTCCGGCGCCGCGGTCCTGTCCGTGCGCACCCTGGCCCGCCCGGATGCCAGGGTGGCGACCGTGGTGGGCGCCGGCGTGCAGGCCAACCAGCATCTGCATCTGCTGCCGCTGGTCCGCGACTTTGCAGAGATCCGGGTGGCCTCGAAACGCTTTGACGACGCCGCGGCGCTGGCGCGGCAGCATCCGTCGGCCGTGGCGGTCGCGGATTTGGAGGCGGCCGTCCGCGGCTCCGATGTCGTGTGCCTCGCCACGCATTCCTACGAGCCGGTGATCGAGGCCGGCTGGGTGCGGCCGGGCACGCATGTCACGTCGGTGGGCGTGGCGCCGCCCGGCGGAGAGATGCCGCCCGCGCTGATCGGCATGTCGCGCCTGTTCGTCGAGACGAAGGACGCATTCAAGCCGACGCCGGTGGGAAGCTGCGAGCTGTCGGGTCTCGATCCGAGGTCCGGGACGGAACTCGGCGCGGCGCTGCTCGGCCGCGAGCCGGGCCGGGTCTCGGACGGTCAGATCACCGTCTACAAAGCCATGGGCATTGCCATGGAGGACATGGTGACCGCCGACCTCGCCTATCGCCGCGCCCGGCAACAACGCAAAGGCCGAACGATCACCCTGTAGAGCTTCAGCGGCGCATGCCGGTGGTCGCCACGCCCTCGATCAGCAGCCTTTGGAAGAACAGGAAGCAGGCGAACACCGGCAACAGCGCCAGCACCGACATGGCGAACAGCGCCGACCAGTCGGACTGGCCGCCCGAATCGACGAAGGTGCGCAGGCCCAGCTGGACCGTATAGTTGCCCATGTCGTCCAGGTAGATCAGCGGTCCGAAGAAATCGTCCCAGGTCCAGATGAAGCTGAAGATCGCCGCCGTCGCCAGCACCGGCGTCGATAGGGGCAAGATGATCCGCCAGTAAATGCCCCACGGGCTGCAGCCGTCGATCATCGCCGCCTGGTCGATCTCGCGGGGAATGCCGCGGAAGAACTGGACCATCAGGAAGATGAAGAAGGCATCGACCGCCATGTAGCGCGGCACCACCAGCGGCAGGAAGCTGTCGACCCAGCCCAGGTTCAGGAACAGGATGTATTGCGGGATCAGGGTCGCGTGGTAGGGCATCATCAAGGTGCCCAGCATCAGCGCGAACAGGATCCTGCGGCCGCGGAACTCCAGCCGGGCGAAGGCGAAGGCGGCCAGCGAGCAGGACAGCACGTTGCCGATCACCGCGGCCAGCGACACGATCAGCGAGTTCAGGAAAAACTGCCCGAAGCTCACCTGCAGCCCGGTCCAGCCGCGGACATAGGCACCGAAATCGACATGCTCGGGCCAGATCGAGATCTGGTTGAGCACGTCCTGGTTGGGCCGGAACGAGCTCGCCAGCATCCACAGCAGGGGATAGAGCATGACCACCGACGCCGCGCAGACCGCGGCGTGGGTCATCAGCGAGCCGCCGGCCCGCCGGGCGACGCTAGTCGTCATAATGCACCCAGTAGCGAGCGGTGAGGAACCCGAACGCCGTGAAGGCGGCGATGATCAGCACCAGCACCCAGGCCAGCGCCGCGGCGTAGCCCATGTGGAAGCGGCTGAACGCCTCCTGGAACAGGTAGAGTGTGTAGAACAGCGTGGCATTGACCGGCCCGCCCGAGCCGTCGCTGATGATGAAGGCCGGCGTGAATGCCTTGAAGGCATCGATGGTCTGGATCACGGCGTTGAAGAACACGACAGGCGTCAGCAGCGGCAGGGTGACCTTGAAGAACTGCTGGACCCGGCTCGCGCCGTCGATGCTGGCGGCCTCATAGACGTCGCGCGGGATCTGGCGCAGCCCGGCCAGGAACACGATCATGGGCGAGCCGAACTGCCAGACGCTGAGCGCCACCAGGGTGTAGAGCGCGTAGTCGGGATCGGAGATCCAGCTCGGCCCGTGGATGCCGACCAGCAGCAGCACTTGGTTGACCATGCCGTCGGCGGCGAACAGCTTGCGCCACAGGATCGCGACCGCGACGCTCGCCCCCAGCAGCGACGGCAGGTAGAACATGGCGCGATAGAGCGGCAGGCCGCGGATGCCGCGGTTGAGCGCGACCGCCACCGCCAGCGCGAAGGCCAGCTTGAACGGCACCGCCATCGCCACATACAGGACGGTGACCTTGACCGCGGCCCAGAACCGCTCGTCGCCGACCGCCAGATGCACGTAGTTGCGGGTCCCGATCCAGCGCGGATCCGACACCAAGTCGTAATCGGTGAAGGACAGCCACAGCGACGCCAGCGCCGGGCCCAAGGTCAGGACCAGGAAGCCCAGCAGCCAGGGCAACAGGAACAGGTAGCCGGCCGCCGAGTGGCCCAGGCGCCGACGCCGGAGTGCGGCGACGCGCGGCGCGCCGCCGGCCTGGAGCGCAAGGTCCATGGGCTCAGCCCCTGAGCGGCTGGGTGCGCTGCATCAGCATCCGGTCGCCTCCCTTCAGCCCGCGTTGGGGCGCCATTGTGTAACCAAATGGTTACTAGCAAGGGCCCGGTGGAGTCAAGGCGGACGTCTCATCCCACGCGCACATAGGCGTAGTTCGGCTTGACGTGCCAGTTCACGAACCGTCCCTTGGACGGCGCCGCCAGGAGCTCCTCGAACACGGCGCTCGGCACCGGCCGGTAGTCGTATGTGTCGCCGCCGATGTAGCGCAGCCGCAGGGTCCGGCTGCGCGCGTCGTAGCCGCCGGCCGTGATGCTGGTGGACGTGAACCGGACCATCGGAATTCGCCCCGCCATGCCGAAAAGGTGGGACCGCAGCCGGCATGGTCCAGCCGTCCGGTCGGCCTACGCCCGTGGCTCTACCGGGGCCCGATCGACGAGGCCCAGCCTTCCCTCTTGACGGCGGCTGCCCCGCGGGCGCAAGTAACCAACTGGTTATGCGTCAGCCGCCAAGAGCCGACCGTCGGGAGGGAACGCTGATGTCCGACAACCAGATGAGCCGCCGCGCGGTTCTCACAGGCGCTGCCGTCACGGGCGCCGCGCTGGCCCTGGCCCGCGGGGCCACCGCTGCGGAGGCCGCTCGGCTGCGGATGTTCTGGTGGGGCTCGCAGGACCGCGCGCGCCGGACCTTCGCCGTTGCCGACCTGTATCATCAGCAGACTCCGGGCGTGACCCTGGCCGGCGAGGCCGCGGGCGGCGACTATTTCCAGAAGCTGGCGACCCAGGTGGCCGGGCGCAACGCCCCCGACGTCTTCCAGCTGGAACCGCTGACCCTCGCCGACTATGCCCGGCGCGGCGCCTGTGCGCCGCTCGATCCGCTGATCCCGAAGCCGCTTGATATCACCGACTTCGGCCAGGCGATGCGCGACCTGTGCGTGGTCGACGGCAAGACCTACGGCGTCGCCTTGGGCCTCAACGCCGTATGCCTGTTCTACGACACCGTGGCCTTCGAGAAGGCCGGATTGCCGGCGCCCACCGACCAGACCGACTGGACGCACTATGCCGACCTCTCGGTCGAGCTCAGCAAGGCGCTCAAGCCCGAGGGCAAGTTTGCCTCGCCCGATGCCAGCAACTACCATGCGGCGTTCGAGTACTGGCTGCACCAGCGCGGCAAGCTGCTGTTCAAGGCCGACCGGACGATCGGCTTCGACGTCGACGACGCCCAGGAGTGGTTCGCCTACTGGGCCGACCTGCGGCGGCGCGGCGGCTGCTGCACGCCGGATATCACGGCGCTCGACCTGCATCAGATCGAGAACAGCGCGCTGGTGCTGGGCAAGGCGGCGATGTCGCTGGCCTATTCCAACCAGATGGTCGGATATCAGGGCCAGGTCCGCAACAAGCTGGGCATCACCACCTATCCGGCGGGCGGCCCGGGCGCCAAGCCCGGCCATTTCTACCGGCCGGCCCTGATCTGGAGCGTCGCGGCGACCTCCAAGCACAAGGAGGTGGCGGCCGACTTCATCCGCTTCTTCGTCAAGGACCCGGCCGCCGCCAAGGTCCTGGGCGTCGAGCGCGGCGTGCCGATGTCGCCGGCGATCCGCAGCCTGATCCTGCCCGACCTCAATCCGGTCGAGCAGGCCACCGTCCAATATGTGAATGGCCTGGCCGACAAGGTCGGGACCTATCCGCCGCCGCCGCCCAAGGGCGCCCGCGAGCTCGACGAAGGCATGATCCGGCCGATCAGCCTGGAGATCGCGTTCGGCAAGATGTCGATCGCCGACGGCGCCAAGAAGCTGGTGTCAGACGCCAAGGCCGCCTTCCAGGGGTGAGGCGGCAACCAACAGGGAGGGATCCGATGCCGATCGAACTGACCCGCCGCCGCCTGCTCCAGGCCGGTGCCGCCGCCGGCGCGCTGGTTGCCGACGGGCGCCCCGCTGCCGCCGCCGAGGCGCGGCTGCGGATGTACTGGTGGGGCTCGCAGGACCGCGCCCGCCGCACCTTGGCGGTCGCCGACGCCTACCACAAGGCGAAGCCCGACGTGACCCTGACCGGGGAGGCCGCGGGCGGCGACTATTTCCAGAAGCTGGCCACCCAGGTCGCCGGGCGCAACGCCCCCGATGTCTTCCAGCTGGAGCCGCTGACCCTCGCCGACTATGCCCGCCGCGGCGCCTGCGCGCCGCTGGACCCGCTGATCCCCAACCCGCTCGACATCGCCGACTTCGGCCAGGCCATGCGCGATCTGTGCGTGGTCGACGGCAAGACCTGGGGCGTGGCGCTGGGCCTGAACGCCTTCTCGATGTTCTACGACACGGCGGCGTTCCAGAAGGCCGGGCTGCCGGCGCCGACCGACAAGACCGACTGGAAGCAGTACGCCGACCTCTCGGTCGAGCTCAGCAAGGCGCTGAAGCCCGAGGGAAAATTCGGGTCGCCCGACGGCAGCCGTTATCACTACGTCTTCGAATATTTCCTGCACCAGCGCGGCAAGCTGACCTTCACCGCCGAGGGCAAGATCGGCTTCGACGCCGACGACGCCAAGGAGTGGTTCAGCTACTGGGCCGATCTGCGCCAGCGCGGCGGCTGCGTGACGCCCGATATCATGGCCCTCGACCTGCTGCAGATCGAAAGCAGCGCCCTGGTCCTGGGCAAGGCCGCGATCTCGCTCGCCTTCTCCAACCAGATGGTCGGCTACCAAGGCCAGGTGAAGGACAAGCTGGGGATCACCACCTTCCCCGCCGGCCCCCCGGGCTCCAAGCCCGGCCTGTTCTACCGCCCGGCGCTGATCTGGAGCATCGCCGCCACCTCCAAGTACAAGGAGCAGGCGGCCGATTTCATCCGCTTCTTCGTCAAGGACCCGGCCGCCGCCAAGATCCTGGGCGTCGAGCGCGGCGTGCCGATGTCGCCGGCCATGCGCCAGGTGATCCTGCCCGACCTCAACGAGATCGAGCGTGCGAGCGTCGAGTACGTGAACTTCGTGGCCGACAAGGTCGGCCCCTACCCGCCGGCGCCGCCCAAGGGCGCCCACGAGTTCGACGACGCCATAATGCGGCCGATCGCCGAGCAGATCGCCTTCGGCAAGCTGTCCATCGCCGACGGCGCCAAGAAGATGGTCGCGGACGCCAAGGCGACGTTCGAGCGCGCCTAGCGCGGGATGAGATCAGGTTGACCCGCTGGAGAAAGCCTCGGACCGGCGGGAGTCCCTCTCCACCCAGCCTCCTCCCACAAGGGGAGGAGGAGTTCTGTCATTCCAGCTTCGCCCCTCCTCCCCCCGTGGGAGGAGGCCGGGTGGAGGGGGAATCACGACGATTCCATTTCATGCACATCCCGCTCTAGCGCCGCAACCTGGAGAGATTTTATGTCCGTCGCCGAGGCGATCCGCACCAACCCGCTGGCCAGCCGGGCCGATGCCGCCCGGCTGCTCACGGACCTGTTCCGGCCGCTGGTGCCCTGCTTCAGCCCCGGCCGGGCGCAGGTCCGCCTCGGCGCGGAGTCGGCCCATTTCGACCGCAAGGCCGAATGGTTCGAAGGCTGGGCGCGGCCGCTGTGGGGGCTGGCGCCGCTCCACGCCGGCGGCGGCCGCTTCGACCACTGGGACCTGTTCCGCCAGGGCCTGGTGGCGGGCACCGATCCCGCCCATCCGGAATATTGGGAACTGGTGACCGGCCACAACCAGCGCGCGGTCGAGATGGCGGCGCTGGGCTTCGCCTTGGCGCTGGCGCCCGACCAGCTGTGGGACCCGCTGCCGCCCGCCGCCCGCGACCGGGCGGCGGGCTGGCTCGGCCACATCCAGACCGTCGAAATGGCCGACAACAACTGGCATTTCTTCCCGGTCATGGCCGGGCTGGGCCTGCAGCGGGTCGGCGTTGCCATCGACCAGGCCTCGCGCGACCGCCATCTCGACCGCATCGAGGCGTTCGTCCGCAGCGAAGGCTGGTATGCCGACGGCGCCGGGCGGGCGATCGACCACTACAACGGCTTTGCCCTGCAGTTCTATGGCCTGATCTACGCCCGCCATGCCGCCGGCCAGGATCCCGGGCGCGCCGGGCGCTACCGCGACCGGGCGCAGGCCTTCGCCCAGGGCTTCCGCCACTGGTTCGGCGCCGACGGCGCGGCGCTGGCGATCGGCCGGTCGCTGACCTACCGCTTCGCCATGGCCGCGTTCTGGGGCGCGCTCGCCTATGCCGATGTCGAGGCGCTGCCCTGGGGCGTGATCCGCGGGCTGTGGGCGCGCCAGATCCGCTGGTGGCTGGCCCAGCCGATGCTCGACGCCGACGGCCGCCTGCGCATCGGCTATCGCTGGCCCAACCTGCTGATGAGCGAGGAATACAACTCGCAGGGCTCGCCCTACTGGGCGCTCAAGGCGTTCCTTCCGCTCGCCCTGCCCGACGGCCACCCGTTCTGGACCGCCGCCGAGCTGCCCCTGCCCGATGGCGACGGCGTGGCCACGCTGCGCGGCGCCGCCATGCTGGTCAACCGGCACCGCGGCGACGTGGTGGCGCTGCCGGGCGGTGCGATCCGCCCCGACATGCGCAACTCCATCGACAAGTACGGCAAGCTCGCCTACTCCAGCCGCTGGGGCCTGGGGGTCGAGGGCGAGCGCTGGCTGCATGTCGGGTTCACCGGCGACAACCAGCTGGCGCTGAGCGCCGACGGCCGCGACTGGCGGACCCGCCGCGAGATCCAGGACTGCCGGATCGGCGACGGCTGGATCGAGACGCGCTGGAGCCCGCTCGCCGGCACCGCCATCACGACCCTGCAAGGCTTCATGCGCGGCTGGGAGGTCCGGCTGCACCGGATCACGGCGTCGGGCCCGCTGCAGGCGGTGGAGTCGGGCCACGCGGTGCCGGCGCGCAGCGGCAGCCGCGCCAAGCTGGCCGCCGCCTTCGCCGCCCCCGGGCCGCGCGGCCTGGCGCTGGCGCTGGACGACGGCAGCGTCAGCGCCGTCGTCGACCTGATCGGCAACCGGCGCGCCGCCGCGCTCGATCTGGCGCCCAACACCAGCCTGACCTTCCCGCAGGCGACGGCGCCGGTCCTGACCGCCCAGCTGCCGGCCGGCGAAACGTTGCTGGCCGCCGCGGTGGCGGCCATGGCCGAGACCGATCCGGCCGGGCTGCAGGGCGACCTGCCGACCGCGGCGGAGCTGATGGCGCTGGCCGAAGCGGCCGGCTGGCCGCGGGCCGGCCTGCCCGCCACCGTCGACGCCGAGATCCGCATCGAGCCCCGCAAGGCGGACGACAGCCTCACGGCGTCATAGCTCGATCAGCCCCTGGCGCACGGCGCGGGTCACGGCTTCGGTGCGGCTGGCGGCGTCGAGCTTGGCGTAGATCGCCGACAGGTGGAACTTCACGGTCTGGTCGGATACGCCCAGCCGGCGCGCCACTTCCTTGTTGCTGAAGCCGTCGCGCACCGCGGCCAACACCTCGCGCTCGCGCGGGGTCAGGGCGGCGGCCGGCTCGCCTGACCAGGCCGGCGCCGGGACCAGCAGCTCCACGAGATCAGGCGGCAGCGCGACGAGGCCGGCGGCGGCGGCCGCGACCGCCGCGCGCAGCGCTGCCCCCGATGGATGGGCCGGCAGCACCGCCCGGACCCCCGCGGCCAGCCAGGCGCCCAGCGCGTCGGCGTCGGCAGCGTCGGTCAGCAGCACCGTCGCGGGTCCCGGCCCCTCCCCCGCCAGCGGGTCGGCCTCGTCGAGCACCACCACGTCGGGGCGATGCAGCGCCATGGCCTCGGCCAAGCCGGAGCCGCCGCCGTCGACCACCGCCGAGCCGTCCAGGAGGCCGGCCAGCTCGCGCCGGCGCGCCGGATCGGCAGCCAGGACGAGAACGCGCGGCAAGGATCAGGCCGGACGTTCGGCGACCGTGACGGCGGCCTCGAGCCGCTGGCCGCCGCGCACCAGGTCGATGGCCAGGACGGCGCCGATGCTCTCGGGCTCCAGCGCGCCCAGCAGGTCGCGGCCGCCGGCCAGCGGCTTGCCCGCGACCCCCAGCAGCACGTCGCCGACATGCAGGCCCGCGGCCTCGGCCGGACCGTCGGGCTCGATCGACATCACCATCAGACCGGCATCGCTGGCCAGCCCCAGGGCCGTCGACACCCGGCGGTCGAGCCGGGTCGGCTGGACCCCGAGCCCCAGCCAGCCGCGCACCAGCCGGCCGCTCGCCGCCAGCCGCCCGACCACGCGCTCGATGGTCGCCGCCGGGATCGCCAGCACGCGGCCGCGCGGCCCGAGCGTGCTCATGCCGATCAGCCGGCCGCCGGCATCGAGGACGGGCCCGCCCTCGGCCGCACCGGCCAAGCCGATGTCCAGCCGGATTAGGCGGTCGATCAGCCCGCCATATTGGCTGCGCCAGGCCGGGCCGACCGCGTGGACGACCCCGAGCGCCGCGGTCGGGCCCGCTTCGGCCGCCCCAACCGCCAGCACCAGGTGCCCCGGCGCCAGCGCCGCGGGATCGGCGGGTTCGGGCACGGCCGCCGTCGCGCCCTCCACGGCCAGCACCGCGACATTGGTCGCGGGATCGCGGGCGACCAGGCGGCCTTCGGCGGCGCGCCCGCCGGCCAGGGTGACCGGCGCCACCTCGGCCCGGCCCAGCGCCTGCTCCGACGTCACGATGCGGCCGGCTTGCCAGACCAGGCCGGTCGCCACCGGTCCGCGCCGGCCGTGGATGACCGCCACCGCCGGGGCGACGGCCGCGACCAACGCGGCCAGGCGGTCGGACAGCGCGACGAGCGGATCGATCGAAGTTGCGGACATGGCGGGCGTCTCCCTTGGCAAGGCCACCCCAAGGTAGGCCCGCCGCCGCCGCCGCGGCATCCCCCGGTCAGGTAGGCGGTTCAGGCCGACGGGGTTCAGGCCGATGAGGCCCGCACCGGCACCGGCGTCGCGAACACCACCCGGCTGGGCGGGAAGGCCATGGTCACGGTGGTGCCGACGTCGGGTTCGCTGTCGATGATCAGCCGGCCGCCATGGGCAGCCATCAGCGCCTTGGAGATCGGCAGCCCCAGGCCGGTGCCGCCGCGCCGCCGCGGCCCGGACAGCTGGGCGAAGGGCTGCAGCGCGATCACCGCCTCGGCCGCGGTCATGCCGCAACCGGTGTCCGATACCCGCAGCGCCAGGCCGCCCTCGCCCAGGATCGCCGCCTCGACCGTCACCCGCCCGTCCGCCGGCGTGAACTTGACCGCGTTGGACAAGAGGTTGATCAGCACCTGGCGGATCCGCACCGGGTCCACCCGCAGGGTCGGCAGCGACGGCGGCAGGACAGCCACTGGGGTCGCCGCAGCCGGCACGCCGCCCGCCTCCCAGCGCCCCGCGACCAGCCGCACGCAACCGTCCACCAGGCTCGGGATGTCGACCAGCGCCTCGCTGAGCTCGACCCGTCCCGCTTCGATGCGCGCCATGTCCAGCACGTCGTCGACGATCGCCAGCAGATGCCGGCCGGACAGGTGGATGTCGCCGACATAGCCGAGCTGGCGCGGCCCGAGCGGCCCGGCGAAGCCCCGCTCCAGCATCTCGGCGAAGCCGAGGATGGCATTGAGCGGCGTCCGGAACTCGTGGCTCATGTTGGCCAGGAACTCCGACTTGGCCCGGCTCGCCTGCTCGGCCGCGTCGGCCAGGTGCTCGCGCCGGCGCACCAGGCGTTCCAGGAAGCCGACCAGGACGACGATCACGACCACCGCCAGCAGCGCGCCGCCGCCCGTCAGCTCGGCATTGGTGCGCCAGGGTGCCAGCACCGCATCCTGTTCGACCGATGCTTCCACCACGACCGGAAACTCGTCGATGGCGCGGTAGGCGACGATGCGCCGGCGGTGGTCGATGTCGCTGGTCTTCCGGTAGGTGCCCGCGGGCGCCGCCACCAGGAGCTGGCGAAACAGCACCGAGTCGCCGTAGCGCCGGCCGGTGGCGCCGCCGACATGGGGATAGCGGACCAGCAGCACCGCGTCGCGCCGGAACAGGACGAAGGCGCTGCCCGAGCCAAGCGCGATCTCTTGGTAGAAGCGGGTAAAGAAATCGGGATCGAGGGCCGCGGCCACCACGCCTTCGAAGCTGCCGTCGGCCCCGGTGATCCGCCGGGCGATGATGATCGTCTGCAGATGCGTGTCGGGATCCTCGACGGGCAGGCCGATGAAGGGCCGCGCGCTCAAGTCCGAGCGCAGCGCCCGAAAGAAGTCGCGGTCCTCGACCGGCGGCCCGGATACCGGCTGCGCCCCGGACGTGGCGACCACGTGGCCGGATCCGTCATAGACGGTCAGGGCCCGCAGGTGCGGCAAGGCCGAGACCCGCTCGCGCAGCATGTTCCCCATCGCGGCGGGGAGCACGGACCCGGCGCGCTCGGCGGCGCGCAACCATTCGACGCTGGCCTGCAGCACCAGGTCGATGCTCTGGATCGAGCGCACGGCATGGGCGGCCAGCGCCAGGTCGAGATTGCGCATCTCCTGCTTGGCGCCGGCGATGATGTCGCTGCGCGAGCGCACGACCACGGTCGTGGCCAGGCCGACGATCATGGCGATCAGCACGGCGCCCAGGCCAAGCAGCAGCCGGCTCGGCCGCGCCCGCCACAACAAGCGCTCCCACCGCGCGAGCGACGCGAAGACCGGCCCCAGCGGCCACAAGGCCTCGACCCGCATATGTCAGCCGCCGCTGTTGCTCGTCGCCGCCATGACCCCATCCTTGCCGGAAAAGCTTAAAATAGTCTCGATTAGCATGCAGGTCCGCCGCAATGATCGTTGAATTACGTTGATTTCGGGCCGATTCTTCGACGATGGCTGCAATCCCGCTCGAGGCCGACCAGGTCGGCCTGCCGCACTTCGAAGTGCCGCCCGACGACGGCACGCCGCCCGACATATTCCGCCTGGGCAGCCACCGCCGCGCCGCCGAGGCCCTGGAGTTCGGGATCGAGGTGCACGCCCTGGGCTTCAACCTGTTCGTCATCGGCGAGGATCGCAGCGGCCGCATGACCGCCACCCTCGCCAAGCTCGACAGCCTGATGCAGACGCGCCCCGCCCCCAGCGACTGGCTCTATCTGGGCGGCTTCACGTCGGGCGCCCCGGCGACGGCGCACCGCCTGCCGGCCGGTGTCGGCCGGCGCTTCGCCGAGCGCGTCGCCGCCGTCGTGGCGATGCTGCGGGTGCTGCTGGCCGACGCCTTCGCCGGCGAGGCCTACCAGACCCAGATCCAGGCCATCCGCGACGCCAGCCAAGGCGAGATGGCCCGGACCGTCGACGGCGTGCGCGCCGAGGCGGTCGGCTTGGGCTATGACCTGGCCCAGGGCCGGGACGGCTTGAAGCTGGTGCCGCTGGTCGCCGGCGGCGCCGGCAGCGCGCCGGCGGCGGCGCCGAGCGCCGAGGTCGAGCGGCAGCTCACCGCCGCCCTGGCGCGCATCCAGGCCGTCGCCGCCCAGATCCGCGCCGCGATCGCCGAGCGCGTGGGCGAGCTCGACCGCACCGTCGCCGAGCAGGTGGCCGCCGCGCCGCTGGAGGCGCTGGCCGAGGAGTTCTCCGGCTTCGGCGGCCTGGCGCGCTGGCTGACCGAGATGCGCGTCGACGTCCTGGCCGCCCCCGGACGCTTCCGGCTGACCGAGGCCGACAGCGTCGGCGCCGAGCTGCCGGAGCGCCGCTATGCGGTCAACCTGCTGGTCGACCGCGGCCACGACCGGCATCCGAGCGTGATCCTGGACTCGCACCCGACCTACGAGAACCTGTTCGGGCGCATCGAGTACCGCCAGACCGCGGGCGCCGTGCAGACCGACTTCGCGATGATCCGCGCGGGCTCGCTGCACCGCGCCAATGGCGGCGTCCTGGTGCTGCGGGCCGAGGCGCTGGCGGGCCAGCCCGAAGTCTGGGAGTTCCTCAAGGCGGCGCTGCGCGACCGCGCCATCCGCATCGAGGAGCCGCAGCGCAGCCAGACCCTACCGATCGAGGGCGCCCCCCGGCCGCAGCCGATCCCGCTCGACGCCAAGGTGGTCATCGTCGGGGCGCCGCGCTGGTACCAGACCTTCTTTGCCGGCGATCCCGACTTCCAGACCTACTTCAAGGTCAAGGCCGACATCGACCCGGACATGGCCGCCACGCCCGAGGATATCCGCACCTATGCGCAGATGATCCGCGCCTGGGCGCGCGCGGCGGAGCCGGCCGCCATCGACGATGCCGCGGTCGGCCGCCTGCTCGCCCAGGCGGCGCGGCAGGCCGAGCGCCGCGACCGCCTGACCGCGCGGTTCGAGATGATCGAGGACCTGGTCGCCGAAGCCGCCATCCATGCCCGCCGGCGCGGCGAGCACGCCGTGACCGTGGCCGCGGTCAATGCCGCGATCGTGGCCCGCCGCCGCCGCGGCAGCCGCATCGAGGATCGCCTGCACGAGAGCATCGCCGAAGGCCAGGTGATGATCGCGGTCGCCGGCAGCCGGCTCGGCCAGGTCAACGCCCTGACCGTGCGCGACGTCGGCGACCGCCAGTTCGGGACGCCGGCGCGGGTGACCGCCAGCGCCTCGGTGGGACGATCGGGCGTCATCAACATCGAGCGCGATGCCGCCCTGGGCGGGCCGATCCAGCAGAAGGGCGCCATGGTCCTGCAGGGCTTCCTGGCCGGCCGCTTCGCCCGGGCCCATCCCCTGTCCTTCACCTGCTCGATCACCTTCGAGCAGAGCTATGGCGGCGTCGAAGGCGACAGCGCCTCGCTGGCCGAGCTGGTCGCGGTGCTGTCGGCCCTGTCCGGATTGCCGGTGCGCCAGGACCTGGCGATCACCGGCTCGGTCGACCAGCACGGCCGCGCCCAGGCGATCGGCGGCGCCCACTGGAAGGTCGAAGGCTTCCACCGCGTCTGCCGCAGCCTGCCGGGCGGGCTGACCGGCAGCCAGGGCGTGCTGATCCCTGCGGTCAACAGCGTCAATCTGGTGCTGTATGGCGAGGTCGCGGCCGACGTCGCGGCCGGCCGCTTCGGGCTCTGGTCGGTGGCCAGCGTCGAGGACGCCGCCGAGCTGATGCTCGGGACGCCGGCAGGCACCCCGGACGCCGGCGGCCGTTATCCGCCGGACAGCATCTATGGCCGAGTGGCAGCCACGCTCGCCGGCTTCGACCGGTTGCTCGCCGAGCGCGAGCGGGCCAGCCTTCCGGGTCGCTGACGGGCCGCCACGCCCGCGACCATCTGGCGCTATCGGCCCCATTGCGCTTAATCGAATGTTCAGCCGCCGGCCTCTACCGTCGGGGCGTGCTCACGCATCGATAGCAGACGCCATGGAGCCATTCTGTCCCAAGCTGGAGCTGATGGCGGTGTTCGAGGACGCCGCCGGGTTCCCCGGCAACGCCCGTGGTCTGATGGCCGCCGCCGGCCATTGTCCGAGCCCGGCGTGCCGGTTCTACAGTCCCGCTTGCGCGGCCTCGTGCGCCCAAGCGGCAGCGTCCGGGGTGCTCGCCGACGTCCTGCCGTTCCCGGCTCCACGGCCGGGAAGCCGGCGCGGCGGGGGCGTGGCGCCCCTGATCGCGCTGGCCCCGGCCAGCCGGCCGGCCGGACCGATCGCGCTCGACGCGCTGCGCACGGCCGGCGACCGGCTGGGCCACTTGCTGGGCTGCTGGGAGCGGCTGCCGCGGGATCCGGTCGCCCAGCTGGCCGACATCGATCCGGTCGAGCTGGTCGAGCTGGGCCTGCTTGGCTACATCCATCTCATCGACGTTACGGCACCAGAGCCCGAAGGCTTCGAGATCCGGCTCTGGGGGCGGCGGCTGCCGATCCACGGCTGCACCGATTTCGCCGGACGGCGCCTGATCGAACTGCCGTCGCGCCGGATCGCCGAGGCGCTGATGGACCAGGCCCTGGCTGCCCGCGAATTGGGCGCCCCTGTAGCGGTCGCCGGCGACGAGACGCGGCTGATGCTGCCGCTGTCGGCCAGCGGCACGGCGATCGACCATCTGCTGGTCGGGGTGCGCCCGGGCCGGGCCGGCGGCCACGGCGCGCCCTGCGGGCTCCTGCACGCGACCAAGAGCTGACGGCACACCCCCTCAGCTGGGCTTGACGGCGCCAACCAGCAGCTCGCGATTGCCGTCGCCGCCGCGGATCGGGCTGTCGGCCACGCCCACGACCCGCCATCCCATGGGATCGGCCAGCCAGGCGGCAATGCGCGCGGCGGCCGCATCCTGGCGCGCGGGATCCCGGACGACACCGCCCTTGCCGACATGCGCCGGCCCGACTTCGAACTGCGGCTTGATCAGCGCCACCAGGAACGCATCAGGTGCCGCCAGCCCGAGCGCCGCCGGCAGCACGGTCTCGAGGCCGATGAAGCTGGCATCGCAGACCACCGCCGCGGGCCGCTCGGGGATATGCTCGGCGCTCAGGTCCCGGGCGTTGAGCTGCTCGTGCACGACCACGCGTGGATCCGCGCGCAGCCGCGGATGGAGCTGCCCGCGTCCGACGTCGACGGCATAGACCCGCACCGCCCCCCGCGCCAGCAGCACGTCGGTGAAGCCGCCGGTCGCCGCACCGACGTCGAGGGCGACCCGGCCGGCCGGCGAAAAGCCGAAGCGGTCGAGGCCGAAGGCGAGCTTGAGGCCGCCGCGGGAGACCCAGGGGTGGTCCGGGGCGATCAGCCTGATTTCGGCATCGCCGGCAACGCGATCGCCCGGCCGGGTCGCCGGACGGCCGCCGACCTGGACCGCACCCTCCAGGATCAGGCTGCGTGCCCGGCTGCGGCTGGGCGCCAGCCCGCGCTCGACCAGGACCTGATCGAGCCGGTCGGCGATGCGCCCGCTCACCCGCCCGTGATGAACTGGCGCAACTGGTCGGCCTCGTGCTCGACCTCGTCCATCCGGAACTTGACGACGTCGCCAATGCTGATCACGCCCTTGAGCACCCCGCCTTCGACCACCGGCATGTGGCGGAAGCGGCCCTTGGTCATGGCCTGCATCACTTCCTGGACGCTGTTGCCCGGGCTGCAGGTAACGACGGTCGTGGTCATCAGGCTGGAGACGGGCTGGTCGAGGACGCCGGCGCCGGATTTCGACAGGCGCCGGATGACGTCGCGCTCCGACAGGATGCCGTCGAGATGAACGCCGTCCTGGCTGACGATGAGCGCACCGACATTGGCCTGGGCCAGGCGGTCCACCGCCTCGGCCACGGTCGTCGATGCGGTCACCGTCAGCAGCGATTGCGGCTTGCCGGACAGGATTCGCGACACGGTCATGTCAGGTCCTCCCAGCGTGGCTCCGATAGCCGGGCGCACGCGCCGATGCCTATTCTGGTACGGAATTGTGCCTGGCGGGGCGCGGGAGGGCAAGCTTGATAGCTCGCCGGGACCCGAAGATCAAGATCTCATAGACCGTTTATCAGGATTGGCGGTCCACGACGAAGCGCGCGACCGCCTTGAGCGCCGCCGCGCGCTCGCCGAACGGTTGCAGCCGCTCGCCGGCCTGCTCGGCCAGCAGCGCCGCCTGGGCTCGGGCCCGCTCGACCCCCAGGATCGACACGAAGGTCGCCTTGCCGGCCGCGACATCGCGGCCCAGGTCCTTGCCGACCTTGGTCTGGTCGCCGGTGACATCGAGCAGGTCGTCGGCGATCTGGAAGGCCAGCCCCATATCGTGGGCATAGAGGTGGAGCGCATGGCGCAGCGGCACCGGCGCCTTGCCCAGGATCGCGCCGGCCTCGCAGGAGAACGCGAAGATCTCGCCGGTCTTCAGGCGCTGCAGCCGCGTGATCGCGCCGATGTCGAGGTCGGTCATGCGCTCGGCCATCAGGTCGAACATCTGGCCGCCGACCATGCCCATGGGACCCGCGGCGGCGGCCAGCGCCGCCACCAGATCGACGCGGACCTGGGCGTCGCCATGGACCTGCGGATCGGCGAGCACCTCGAACGCCCGGGTCAACAGGCCATCGCCGGCCAGGATCGCCGTCGCCTCGTCGAACTTGCGGTGGGCCGTGGGCAGCCCGCGGCGCAGGTCGCTGTTGTCCATGGCCGGCAGGTCGTCATGGACCAGGCTGTAGGCGTGCAACATCTCGATGGCGGCGGCCACGCGCAGCGCCGAGCTGGGCGCGACCGAGAACAGCTTGCTGCCTTCCAGCACGAGCAGGGCGCGCAGCCGCTTGCCGCCGTTGAGGGTGGCATAGCGCATGGCTTCGCGCACCCGCGACTCGGGTCCCGAGCCCAGCGGCAGCAACACGTCGAGCTGGCGCTCCACCGCGCGGGCGGCATCGGCCATCAGGGCGGCGAGGTCAATGGTGGGGTCGGTCATTCAGGCCCTTAATCGGCATCGAGCGGTTGGGTGGACAGCGCGCCGTCGCCGGCCTGCACGATCTTATCGATCTTGGCCTGGGCCTCGGCCAGCTTGGCGTCGCAATGGCGGCGCAACAGCGTGCCGCGCTCATACGAGGCGATGGCCTCGTCGAGCTTGCCCTTGCCCTCCTCCAGCCGGCGCACGATCGCTTCCAGTTCGGCGATGGCGTCCTCGAAGCTGAGCTCGGCGATGTCGGCGGGAACGGACGGGTCGGACATTCTCGGGATCGGGCGGGCGGTTGCGGGCGGCGGAGTGTAGGGGCTGGCCGCGGCCGCTTCAATGCACCGCCTCGGCCATCAGTGCCTCGACGTGGGCCGCGGCGCTGTCGGCCAGCGCGGCCAAGTCATAGCCGCCCTCCAGCGTCGACACCACCCGCCCCTCGCACGTGAAGCGCGCAATCCGCAGAATCTCCTCGGTCGCCCAGCGATAGTCGTCGGCAACCAGGCGCAGCGACGCCAGGGGATCGTCGCGGTGGGCGTCGAATCCGGCCGAGACCAGGATCAGGTCGGGGCCGAACTCGGCCAGCCGCACCAGCACATGTTCGCCCATCGCCTGCCGGAACTCGGCCGAGCCCGAGCCCGGCCGCAGCGGCACGTTGAAGATGTTGCCCATGCCCCGCTCGCTGGGCAGGCCGGTGCCGGGGTAGAGCGGGAACTGGTGGGTCGAGGCAAAGAACAGCCCGGGATCGGCCTCGAACGCCGCCTGGGTGCCGTTGCCGTGGTGGACGTCCCAATCGACCACCGCGACCCGGTCGCAGCCATGGGCGGCGCGCGCATGGAGCGCACCGACCGCGATGTTGTTGAACAGACAGAAGCCCATGGGCGCGCGTGGCTCGGCATGGTGCCCGGGCGGCCGCACGGCGCAGAAGGCGTTGGCGGCGGCGCCGGTCATCACGGCATCGACGCCGGCGACCACGGCGCCTGCAGCGCGCAAGGCCGCCTCGCGGCTGCCGGCGCTGGCGATGGTGTCGCCATCGAGCGCCGCGCGGCCACTGTCGGGCAGCTTCGCCAGCAGCGCCTCGACATGGTCGGCGGGATGGACGCGCGCCAGTTGCTCCAGCGTTGCCCGCGGCGCCTCGCGGCGCACCAGCCCGACGAAGCCGGGCCCGGACAGCCGCTCCAGGATCGCGGCCAGCCGGGCCGGCGCCTCGGGATGGCCGGGTCCGGGATCGTGGGCAAGACAGGCGGGATGGGTCAGCAGCAGGGTGGCCATCGCGCATTGTCCTGCCCGGCCGGCGCCACCGCAAGGCCGGCGGGACCGATCTCAGAGACTGCCGGTCATGCCGCGAGCGACGCCGGCAGGTCCAACGCCTGGGCCAGGTCGGCGACGATGTCCTCGACCTCCTCGAGTCCGACCGACAGCCGGATCAATCCCTCGGCGATGCCATGGGCGGCGCGCTCCTCGGGGGTGTAGGTCGAGTGGGTCATCGAGGCCGGGTGCTGGATCAGGCTTTCGGCGTCGCCCAGCGAGACGGCGCGGCGGATCAGCCCCAACCGGTTCATCATCTGCGTCGCGGCCGCGAGCCCGCCCGTCAGCTCGAAGGCGATCATCGCGCCGAACCCGGGCATCTGCCGCACGGCCAGGGCGTGCTGGGGGAAGCTCTCCAGCCCCGGATAGTGGACCTCGGCCACCGCCGGATGATCCCGCAGCATCCGCGCCACCGCCATGGCATTGGCGCAATGCCGCTCCATCCGCAGCTTCAGCGTCTTGAGGCCGCGCAGGACCAGCGCCGCGTTGAACGGCGCCATGACCGCGCCGGTCATGTCCTTCAGGCCGACGCGGCGCACCTGCGCCATGTCGGCGGCCGCGCCGACGGCGATGCCGCCGACCAGGTCGCCATGGCCGCCCATGTATTTGGTGGCCGAGTGCACCACGATGTCGGCCCCCCGCTCGATCGGCCGGGTCAGCACCGGAGTGGCGTAAGTGTTGTCCACGACCACCTTGGCGCCGTGCGCCTTGGCGATCGCCGAGACGGCCGCGATGTCGACCAGCCGCATGTTCGGGTTGGCCGGGGTCTCGAAATAGACGATGCGGGTC
The DNA here is from genome assembly GCA_964511405.1 of uncultured Comamonadaceae bacterium. GTDB lineage: Bacteria > Pseudomonadota > Alphaproteobacteria > Elsterales > Elsteraceae > CAZEFK01. The sequence goes on from CAZEFK010000017.1 coordinate 40,565, forward strand.
CTGGGCGACAGCGCGGCGCGAAGCGCGTCGGGGTCGGTCAGGTCGGCATGGGTGATGGCGATGCCGAACCGCGCCAGCCCGTGGCGCAGGAACGCGAAGGTGCAGCCATAGAGCGTGCGGTCGGTGACGATCTCGTCGCCCGGCGACAGGAAGGTCCAGAGCACCGCGCAGATGGCGCCCATGCCCGAGGCCAGCGCGACGCCGGCCTCGGCCCCTTCCAGATCGGCGCAGCGGCGTTCGAGCAGGTCGAGCGTGGGGTTCGAGATGCGGGAATAGACATGTCCGGGCGCCTCGCCGGCGAAGATCGCCGCCCCGGCCTCGGCACTGTCGAAGGCGAAGGTCGAGGTCAGGTACAGGGGCGGCGTCAGCGCGCCCTGATGATCCATGGGATCGTGGCCGAGGTGGATGGCGCGGGTGGCAAAGCCGGCGGGGCAAAGCGGGGTCATGGCAAGGTCCTCCCTGAAACGCGCCGATCGTCGCATCGGGCCTCTGGCGAGGGCTGCCAAATCGTGCCACTGATTCACGCAGAATTGGCATCTATGCCAAGTGAGATCGGCTATGAAGCAAATCGACGCCAAGGATGGCCGGATCATCCGGGAGCTGCAGCGCCACGGCCGGCTGACCAACTTGGAACTGGCCGAACGGGTGAACCTGTCGCCCTCGCCCTGCCTGCGGCGGGTGCGGCTGCTGGAGGAGGCCGGGGTCATCACCGGCTATTCGGCGGATGTCGACCCGCGCGCCTACGGCCTGCGCATCACCGCGTTCATCCGCATCACGCTGCAGCGCCACGACCGCGCGGCGGTGCACCGCTTCGAGGAGCAGGTGCGGGGCATCGACGAAATCCTCGACTGCTACCTGCTGACCGGCGAGGCCGATTACCTTCTGCGCGTCATGGTCTCGGATCTGGAAGCCTATGAGCAGTTCGTGCGCAACCGACTTCACGGGATTCCGGGAATAAGCTCGATCATGACGAGTCTCGTGTACGGAACCGTGAAGTCCTCGCGGATCTTCCCCTTGCTGCCGCTCTGACCGCCTACGCCTTGCGGATGACGAAGCGCAGCAGGGCGCCGTCATGCCCGGCCTCGACCAGACGGTCGCCGGTCGCGGCGCAGAACGCCGGGAAGTCCGACGCCGCGGCCGGATCGGTCGCCAGCACCTCGAGCTCGTCGCCGGGCGCCAGGGCCTTCAGCGCCTTGCGCGCCCGCAGCACCGGCAGCGGGCAGATCAGGCCGCGGGCGTCGAGCTGGGCGCGGGTCACTGGCGCCGGTCCAGCAGTGCCGCCATGGCCAGGCACAGCCAGGCCAGGATCAGGATCGTGCCCCCGATCGGCGTCGCCCGCGCGAACGCCGCATTGCCGGTCGCCGCATGGGCATAGATGCTGCCGCAGAAGCCGATGATGCCGACCAGGAAGCCAGTGCCGGCGAAGCGCGTCCAGCGCCCGCCGCCGACCCGAAGCAGCAGGCCGACCACGATCAGGGCCACGGCGTGCAGGATCTGATAGCGGGCGGCCAGATCGACCAGGGCGCCATCCGACGCGCGATGCGCGGCCAGGGCGCCGGCGACCACGCCGACAGCGCCGTTCAGCCCGCCCAAGCCGACCCACAGATTACCCGCTCCGCCCCCGCGCATGGCCGGCTCCGCTCTCATTTCATCGGAGCCGCGTTGATAGGGCGCGCCGCGCCACCTGTCGACCCGGCGGTTACATCAGGGTGGCGAGGTGCGAGCGGCGCGCCTGGAGGAACCGCCACAGCCGCTCCGAATAGTCCGGCACCGCGGCGGCCTGGACGCTCGGACGCCCGGCCAGTTCAGCGCGCCAGCGGCCGACCCGCGGCAGGCCGTCGAAGACCCCGAACGGGCGGATCCGGTCGAAGGCGTCGAAATAGCGGAACACCGGCGCGAACGCGGCGTCGACCAGGCTGAAGGCGGCGCCGGCGAACCAGGGCCCGTCGCCCAGCGCCGCCTCGATGGTCTCGAAACGACGGCGGATCTCGGCCAGCTTGGCCTCCAGACCCGCCGCATCGGGCGCCGAATAGGCACCGGCGATCGCCGACAGGACCGTGGAGGCGACCTCGATCCAGGCGCGGTGCCGCGCCCGCTCGATCGGATCGGAGGGATGCAGCCGCCCCGGCGTTGTCTCGTCGACGAACTCGACGATCGCCGCCGACTCGAACAGCACGGCGTCGCCGACCAGCAGCAGCGGCACCTTGCCGAGCGGCGAGACGGCGCGGAACCAGTCCGGCTTGGCCGCCAGGTCGACCCAGCGGCGGTCGTAGGGCACGCCCTTCTCGGCCAGGGCAATGGCGGCCCGCTGGACGTAGGGGCACAGGTCGTGGCTGACCAAAGTCAAGGCGGTGGGAGTCACGGCCATCGGCGGATCCTCGAGAGTGATCCGCCCTAGATTGGGCAGGCCTCGGCCACCATCGATATCGCGCCGCCGCCAGCCGACCTTGCGTCGGGCGCAAGCTCAGGTCATCACCGCCATGACCTCGTGGGTACCGCGCCAGATCATGTCGAGCGCGACGAACAGGATCAGGGCCAGCCCCGCCCAGGCGATCCAACGGTGGCGGTGCAGCAGGCGGGCGATCATCGCCGAGGCGAGGCCGGTCAGACCGATCGACAGCAACAGGCCGATCACCAGCACGGTCGGATGCTCGTGCGCGGCGCCGGCCACGGCCAGGACATTGTCCAGCGACATCGACACGTCAGCCAGCACGATCTGGGTCAACGACTGGCCCAGCGTCTTGCACGGGCGCAGCGAGCCGCACTCGACGGCCAGCTCAGGCTGCGCGCTCGCCAGCTCGCGATAGAACTTCCAGCACACCCAGGTCAGCAGCACCCCGCCGGCCAGCGTCATCCCGATGATCGCCAGCAGGCTCGCCGCCATGATCGCGAACAGGATGCGCAGGACCGCCGCGGCGACGATGCCCAGGAACACGGCCCGGGCCTGGAAGCGACGCGGCAGACCGGCGGCGGCCATGCCGACCACCACCGCATTATCGCCGGCCAGCACCAAGTCGATCAGCAGCACCGACGCCAGGGCGGTCAGCGGCGAATTTCCGAACCAGTCTGCCACACCCGCGCCTTCCCACTGCGACCCAACCGACCGCGACCGGTGCCTCGCCATATGTCGGCGGGCCCGGGCGATTTCAACCGGGTGCCCATCAGGAGTCGCGCGGATCGAGCACGTCGCGCAGGCCGTCGCCCAGCAGGTTGAAGGCCAGCACCACCAGGCAGATGGCCAGGCCGGGATAGACCGCCATCCACGGCGCCTGGCTCATGTAGTTCTTGGCGGTGTTGAGCATGCTGCCCCAGCTTGGCAGCGGCGGCTGCTGACCGAGCCCCAGGAAGCTGAGGCTGGCTTCGGCGATGATGGCGCGGGCGATCTCGAGGGTCGACTGCACGATCAGCGGCGCCACCACATTGGGGACGACATGGCGCAGCAGGATGCGGGCCGGCCGGTTGCCGACGGCACGGGCCGCCTCGACATAGTCCTCGACCTTGACCGTCAGGGTCTGGCCGCGGGTCAGCCGCACGAACCGCGGCGCCACGGTGATGCCGATCGCGATCATGCAATTGATCAGGCTCGGCCCCAGCACGGTGGCGAACGAGATCGCCAGGATCAGGAACGGGATCGACAGCAGGGCGTCGGTCAGCCGGCTGACGGCGCCGTCGACCAGGCCGCCGACATAGCCGGCGATCAGGCCCATGGGCACGCCGATGGCGAGCGCGATGGCGACCGAAACCACGCCCGCCAACAGCGACGCCCGAGCGCCCCAAACCACCCGCGCCAGCACGTCGCGGCCGAGCTCGTCGGTGCCCATCCAGTGGACGGCCGACGGCGCCTTGCGCACGGCACTCCAGCTCGTCGCGATCGGGTCGTAGGGCGCGACCAGCGGTGCGGTGGCCGCAATCACGATGAAGGCGACCACGACGATCAGGGCCAAGGTCGGCGCCGGCTTGCGCAGCAGGCGGCGCCAGGCCGGAGCGCGGGTGCTGGCGATGTCGCCGGCGTCGGCCGCGGCGGCAGCCGGGAGATCGGGATCGGCGGCGATCGTGCTCATCCGCGCAACCTCGGCTCGATCAGGACATAGGCGACGTCGGCGGCCAGGCTCAGCAGGATCACCATGGTCGAGCTGAACAGCACGGCGGCCTGCACCACCTGGTAGTCGCGGTTGAACACGGCGTCGACGATCAGCTTGCCGAAGCCCGGGATGTTGAACACCTGCTCGGTCAGCAGCGCGCCCGACAAGAGCTGGCCCAGCTCCAGGGCGCCCAGGGTCACCACCGGCACCAGCGCGTTGCGCAGCGCGTGCTTGACCACCACCGCCCGCTCGAACAGCCCCTTGGCCCGGGCCGTGCGCACATAGTCCGAGCGCAGGGCGCCCAGCATGGCGCTGCGGGTGTGCCGCATCATCACCGCCGCGACGCCGGCGCCCAGCACCAGCGCCGGCATGATCATGTGGGACAGGTTGCCGGCCAGGCTCTCCGACGGGCTGACATAGCCGCCGGGCGGCAGCAGCCCCCACTGCACCGAGACCCCCAGGATCAGCATGATGCCCAGCCAGAAGCTGGGGATCGACAGGCCGGCCAGCCCGACCACGGTGGCGCCGTGGTCGATGGCGCTGCCGCGCTTGACCGCGCCGATCACCCCGGCCGGCACCCCGATCGCCAGCGCCACCAGCATCGACCAGAAGGCGAGCTCGATGGTGACCGGGATCTTCTCCAGGATCATCTGGCCGATCGGCAGGCTGGTCTTGATCGAGATCCCGAACTGGCCGGCCACAACACCGCCCAGCCAATAGCCATATTGGATCGGGATCGGCTGGTCCAAGTGGAACTTGGCGCGGATCGCGGCGATCGCCACCGGATCCCGCTCCTCGCCCGACAGCGCCAGCGCCGCGTCGCCCGGCAACAGCTGCTGCAGCGTGAACACGATGACGGTGACCAGCAGCAAGGTCGGCACGCTGATCGCCAGGCGCCGCGCCAGGAACCCGCCCATGGCCGCTACTGCAGCTTGACGCCGGCGAGGCGGATCAGCCCGTCGGGATTGGCCACGAAGCCCGTGACCTTGGTGCTGAGCGTGAAGATCCGGTTGTCGTTGTAGAGATAGATCAGCGGCAGCTCGTCATGCAGGATCGTGTTGGCCTTGTCGTAGAGCTGCTGCCGCGCCTCGAGGTCGGTGGTCTGGCGGGCGTCGTCGAGCAGCTTGTCGACCTGGCCGTTCGAATATCGGGCGATATTGAGCGGCGCCCCGCTGTGCACGAAGTTGTAGATGTTGCCGTCGGGATCGACGCGCCCCGACCAGCCCAGAATGGTCGCCTGGAAGTCGCCGCGGTCCTGCACGTCCAGCATGGTCGCGAACTCGGTCGACACCAGCTTGACGTCGAAGCCGGCCTCGGCCGCCATCGACTGGATCAGCTGCCCCAGCTGCTGGATCAGGCTGTCGTTGGCCAGCAGCAGCTCGACCGGCACATGGTCGAAGCCGGCGGCCTTGACCAGCGCCTTGGCCTTGGCGACGTCGCGCGGCGGCATCGGCAGGGACTTGGTGTAGAACGGATTGGTCGGCGCGACGTACTGGTTGTTCGCGGTATAGGCGCCTTCGAACACCACCTGGTTCAGCGCGTCGCGGTCCAATGCCAGCTCGAACGCCTCGCGCAGCCGCTTGTCGCGGCCCAGGGGATTGTCGGCGCGGGGGCCGTGGTTGGTGTTGACGGTGATGCCGTTGTAGCCGAGGCCGGTGATCTGGATCAGCGTGAGCTTGGGGTTCTGCTTGATCTTGGCGACATCGCTGGGCGCCGTGCGCTCGATCAGGTCCAGGCTGCCGGCTTCCAGGTTGGCCAGCTTGACCGTGGTATCCGGGATCGGCCGGTAGACGACCTTGTCCAGGAAGATCTGGTCCTTGTTCCAATAGCCGGGATAGCGCTCGAGCACGATCCGATCCTGGGCGACGCGCTCGGCGAACCGGAACGGCCCGGTGCACACCGGCTTGGCGCCGAACCCGGCTGCGCCCAGGGCTTCGGCGGCCTTGGGGCTGACCATCATGCCGGCGCGGTCGGCCAGCTGCGACAGGAGCGGCGCGAAGGGCGCCTTCAGCACCAGCTTGACGGTCAGCGGGTCGACCACCTCGACCCCGGCGACGGCGCTGATCTCGGCCTTGCGGCGCGAGGTCGGCAGCGTCTGCATGCGGTTGAAGTTGTACTTCACGGCCTCGGCGTCGAGCTTCTCGCCGTCGTGGAAGGTCACGCCGGGCCGGAGATGCAGGGTCAGCGACTTGTTGTCAGGCCCGTACTCCCATGACGTCGCCAGTTGCGGCACGAATTTGAGGTCGGGCGTGTAGTCGACCAGCTTGTCGCACAGCCCGGCGAACACGATGCGGCCGACATAGGTCTGCGCCTGGTGCGGGTCGAGCAGGTCGGCGTCCTCGTTGAGGCCGATGCGCAGGGTCTGGGCCGCCGCCGGCAGGCTGAGCACGGCGGCGATGCCGGCCGCCAGGGTAAGTTTTGCGAGCGCCATGGTCGGCCTCCCTTGGTTTTTGGGCAGAAGGGTCGTCACGATGCCGCCTGCGGCTGCCGGAAGCGCTGCTGCAGCCGGCGCAGGCGCTCGGACGTGGCGCCGGCATCGGGCACGGCCGGCGCCGGGGCGATGTCGGGCCAATAATGGCAGGCGACGCCATGGTCGGCGCCGACCGGCTCCAGGACCGGCACGTCGATCCGGCAGCGCTCGCGGGCATGCGGGCACCGGGTGTGAAAGCTGCAGCCGCTGGGCGGATTGATCGGATTGGGGACGTCGCCGTCGGTGCTGAGCCGGGCCCGCCGCAGGCCGGGCCTGGGCGGCAGGACCGCGCCCAGCAGCAATTGCGAATAGGGGTGCCGCGGTCCGGCGAACAGGTCCTGGGTCGGCCCGATCTCGACGATCCGGCCGAGATACATGACCGCGACGCGGTCGGCCATGTGGCGGACCACGCTCAGGTCGTGGCTGATGAACAGGTAGCTCAACCCGAAGCGCTGGCGCAGGTCGGCCATCAGGTTGATCACCTGGGCGCGGATCGACACGTCAAGCGCCGACACCGGCTCGTCGGCCACGATCAGCCTGGGCCCCGCCGCCAGCGCCCGGGCGATGCCGATGCGCTGGCGCTGGCCGCCCGAGAACTCGTGGGGATAGCGCCGGCTGTGCTCGGGCCGCAGCCCGACCGTCGCCAGCAGTTCGGCGACCCGCCGCTCGGCCGCGCGGCCCTCGGCCAGCCCATGCAGCCACAGGGGCTCGCCGACCACGGCGCCGACCGTCATGCGCGGATTCAGCGACGCGAACGGATCCTGGAACACGATCTGCATCT
>CAZEFK010000018.1:0-47841 GCA_964511405.1 uncultured Comamonadaceae bacterium
GATGCACCGAATCACAACATATTGATCCGATTCAAGACCTTTTGGGATCGGCTCTGAGATCATGCAGGGGCCGGTGGCGCGCATGCAGCTGGCCCAGTCCCTGGTGGCTGACTTGCTTGCCCTGGCCCGGGCCGAGAAGAATCTGGTCCTGTCCGACAGCACTGAACTGATCAATCGCTTCGACGCCGAGATCACGCAGACCCGTCAGACCCTCGTCGGCCATCGCGATCAACTGCTGGCCATTGCCTCGGACGAGGGCAAGAAGCGCCTGGCGGTGTTCGAGACCGCCTGGCAGCGCTATCTCGGGACCCAGGATCGGGTGCGCACGCTGGGCAACCATGACACGCTGCACCAGGCGCGCGACCTGGCGCGGGACGAAGGCCAGCCCGCGCTCGATCAGGCGACCGGCGTGCTGCGCCAACTGGCGGACTCGAGAAGATGAAGGCCGATGCGGCCGCCCAGTACGACAGCACGCGGTTGCTGCTCATGGCCGCGGTTGCCGTGTCGCTGGTGATCGCCCTGGTGGCGGCCACGTGGCCGTCGCTCAGCCTTAGCCGTGGCCTCCAGCAGGCCGGGGCGCTGGCGCGTGCGGTGGCGCTCGGCGACCTCGATCAGCGGATCGCGGTCCGCACCAATGACGAGGTCAAGGACCTGGTCGATGCGCTCAACGGCATGACCGCCAACCTGCGCGCCACGGCGCAGGTGGCCGACACGATCGCCGGCGGTGACTTGACTGTCGAGGCCAAGCCCCTGTCCGACAAGGACAGCCTCGGTCTGGCGCTGGCGCGCATGGTCGCCAAGTTGCGGTCTGTGGTGTCCGACGCGCTGGTGGCGGCGGACAACGTCTCGGCCGGCAGCCAGGAGCTGTCGGCGAGTGCCGAGGAGCTGAGCCAGGGCGCGACCGAGCAGGCGTCGTCGACCGAGGAGGCGTCGGCGTCGATGGAGGAGATGGCGGCCAACATCAAGCAGACCGCCGACAATGCCGGCCAGACCGAAAAGATCGCCCGTCAGTCGGCGCAGGACGCCCAGGCCAGCGGCGAGGCGGTCGGCCGGGCGGTCGAGGCCATGCGCACGATCGCCGAGAAGATCACCATCGTCCAGGAGATCGCCCGGCAGACCGACCTCCTGGCCTTGAACGCCGCGGTCGAGGCGGCCCGCGCCGGCGAGCATGGCCGCGGCTTTGCGGTGGTGGCGTCGGAGGTGCGCAAGCTGGCCGAGCGCAGCCAGACCGCGGCCGCCGAGATCAGCACGCTGTCGGCCAACACCGTGCGGGCGGCGCAGGAGGCCGGCGACATGCTGGCGCGCCTGGTGCCCGACATCAAGAAGACCGCCGGGCTGGTCGAGGAGATCAGCGCCGCCTGCCGCGAGCAGGACATCGGCGGCGAGCAGGTCAACCAGGCGATCCAGCAGCTCGACAAGGTCACCCAGCAGAACGCCAGCGCGTCGGAGCAGATGTCGGCCACCTCCGAGGAGCTCGCCGCCCAGGCCGAGCAGCTCCAGGCCAGCATCGCCTACTTCCGCATCGACGACCGCGCGGCGTCCGCGCGGGCCCCGGCCGCCGAAGCCAGGCCGGTCCACCGGACGGTGGTGGCCAAGCCGGCGCGCGCCCCCACCGTCCTGGCGGCCGCGAAGCCGTCCAGGATCGGCCCCAAGCGAAACGCCGCGCCCAGGGCCGCCACGACCGGCGGCTATGCCCTGAACCTCGCCCACGGCAGCGATCCTCATGATGCCGATTTCGAACGCTACTAGCCCAAGCTTCAGCAAGGATCATTCCATGCGCGTCACCATCAAGCTCAAGCTCGGCCTAGCGTTCGCCGCCGTGCTGCTGCTGTCCGGCATCACGGCGCTTTACGGGATCCACAGCCTGGCGTCGCTCGACGGTACGCTGGTCGACCTGATCGAAGGGCCGGTCGAGCGGCTGCAGACGGCCCAAGAGGCCTTCAGCGACATGCTGCTGGTGGTCCGCGCCGAGAAGAACATGGTCCTGACCAGCAGCAAGGAGCAGATCGACCAGCATGACCGCGACATAGCCGGCCTGCGGGCCGGCCTCGAGTCGCGCTTCGCCGCGGCCGAGGCCCATTCCACCCCCGAAGGGCGGCCGAAATGGGCAAACTTCCGCACGGCCTGGCAGCGCTTCCTGACGCTTGACGATCAGCTCCGCGATGCAGCCAAGCGCGGCGCGCAGGCCGAGGCCCAGGCCATCTCGACCGGCCCGTCGCAGCAGGCGCTGGTCGCCGTCGAGCCGCTGCTCAAGGATATCATCGACCTCAACCGCAAATTCCTGGACCAGAGCAAGGCGAACGCGCAGGGCCAGTATGACGGGGCCCGCGTCCTGCTGGTCTCGGCCACGGTCGTGTCGCTGCTGATCGGCCTAGGGGCGGCGGTGGCGATTTCGCTGGGCATCAGCCGGGGGCTCGGCCGCACGATCGGGCTGGCCAATGCCGTGGCGCTCGGCGACCTCGACCAGCGGGTCGAGGTTCGAACCAACGACGAGATCCGGGACCTGGTCGACGCCGTCAACCGCATGACCGAGAACCTGCGGGCGACGGCGCGGATTGCCGACGCCGTGGCGGTGGGCGACCTGTCGAACGATGCCAAGCGGCTGTCGGACAAGGATGTGCTGGGCATCGCGCTGGAGCGCATGACTGCCAACCTGCGGGCGACGGCTGCCGTCGCCGACCGCATCGCCGGCGGCGACCTTACGGTCGAAGCCAAGCCCCTGTCCGACAAGGACAGCCTCGGTCTGGCGCTGGCGCGCATGGTCGCCAAGTTGCGGTCTGTGGTGTCCGACGCGCTGGTGGCGGCGGACAACGTCTCGGCCGGCAGCCAGGAGCTGTCGGCGAGTGCCGAGGAGCTGAGCCAGGGCGCGACCGAGCAGGCGTCGTCGACCGAGGAGGCGTCGGCGTCGATGGAGGAGATGGCGGCCAACATCAAGCAGACCGCCGACAATGCCGGCCAGACCGAAAAGATCGCCCGTCAGTCGGCGCAGGACGCCCAGGCCAGCGGCGAGGCGGTCGGCCGGGCGGTCGAGGCCATGCGCACGATCGCCGAGAAGATCACCATCGTCCAGGAGATCGCCCGGCAGACCGACCTCCTGGCCTTGAACGCCGCGGTCGAGGCGGCCCGCGCCGGCGAGCATGGCCGCGGCTTTGCGGTGGTGGCGTCGGAGGTGCGCAAGCTGGCCGAGCGCAGCCAGACCGCGGCCGCCGAGATCAGCACGCTGTCGGCCAACACCGTGCGGGCGGCGCAGGAGGCCGGCGACATGCTGGCGCGCCTGGTGCCCGACATCAAGAAGACCGCCGGGCTGGTCGAGGAGATCAGCGCCGCCTGCCGCGAGCAGGACATCGGCGGCGAGCAGGTCAACCAGGCGATCCAGCAGCTCGACAAGGTCACCCAGCAGAACGCCAGCGCGTCGGAGCAGATGTCGGCCACCTCCGAGGAGCTCGCCGCCCAGGCCGAGCAGCTCCAGGCCAGCATCGCCTATTTCCGCATCGACGACCGCGCGGGGGAGATGGCGCCGGCATCCCGGGCCGCACCGCCGGCACGCATCGGCGCCAAGCCGGTGCGGCCGGCACCGGCGCCCAAGCCGGCGGTGAAGCCGGCGCGCGCCGGCAAGCGGGCCGCCAACGGCTTCGCGCTCCATCTTGGCCACGCTGCGGAGAGCAGCGATGCCGAGTTCGAGCGCTATTGACCTGGGCGGCGCCGGGATGCCCGCACTCGCGGCCACCGTCCGCCTGGACCGCCTCAGCCAGCGGGACTTTCAGCGCTTGGCCCGGTTCATCCAGGATTATAGCGGCATCAAGATGCCGCCGACCAAGGCGACCATGGTCGAGGGCCGGCTGCGCCGCCGCGTTGCCGCCCTCCGCCTGCCCGATCTGGCCGCCTATTGCCGCCATCTGTTCGACGACGGCGGCCTCGAGGCCGAGGCCGTCCATCTGATCGACGCCGTCACCACCAACAAGACCGAGTTCTTCCGCGAGCCCGACCATTTCCGCTTCCTTGCCGAGACCGCGGTGCCGGCCCTGCTCGCCGAGCGCCGCGCGGCGCCCGCGGCCGCCGTCAAGCTGTGGAGCGCCGCCGCCTCGATCGGCGCCGAGGCCTATACCCTGGCCATGGTCATGGCCGACCTGGCCGAGCGCTTCGGCGGCCTCCGGCTCTCGATCCTCGCCACCGACATCTGCACCAAGGTGCTGCGCATCGGCGCCGAGGCGGTCTATCAGCATGACGCCATCCTGCCGGTGCCGGCCGAGTTTCGCCGCCGCTACCTGCTGCGCGCCAAGGACCGCTCGCGCGACGTCGTCCGGATGGCGCCGGAGATCCGCCGCCTCGTCGCCTTCCGCCATCTCAACCTGATGGATGCCGAGTACGGCGTCGATCGCGACATGGACGTGATCTTCTGCCGGAACATTCTGATCTATTTCGACAAGCCGACCCAGCAGGCGGTGCTGGACCGGCTGTGCAGCCATCTGCGTCCCGGCGGCTATTTGTTCCTCGGCCATTCGGAGTCGCTGGCCGGACTGGGGCTGCCGCTGCGCGCGGCCGGCCCCACCGTGTTCCGGCGCCTGTAGGCGCTAACCGTCCACGGCCTGGACGGTGTGGCGGTCCGTCGCCAGCGCGGTGGCGGCGGCATGGCCGGCGGCGACCGCCGCCAGGCACAGCGCCACCGATAGCAGGACATTGGCCATGGCCTGCCCCATGCGGCCGTCGCGCATCAGCTCCAGGGTCTGCAGCGAGAACGACGAGAAGGTGGTGAAGCCGCCGCAGATCCCGACCATCACGAAGCTGCGCAGGTCGGCCGGGACGGCCCATCGCCCGGTCCCGGCTGCGGTCAATGCCGCGAACAGCCCGATCACGAACGATCCCAGGATGTTGATCAAGATGGTGCCCCACGGAAAATCGGGCCCGGTCAGGCGCGCGACGCCGACCGCCATCCAATATCGGGCGATGCTGCCGAGCGCGCCACCAATGGCAATCCAGAGTGTCGTGATCATGCTGTTCCCTCAAGCGCGCCATGGCCCGTGCGGGCATCGCCGGACCGGTAATGGGTCGTTCAGGATTTGGGCCGAAACTCCAACGATGACAACCGTTGTGCAAAGACTAGCCTGAGATGATTGCTTATCGCTTGCGGTATCATTCGATCGGGCTCTGGGATTCGCGGAGCGGAAGGCCTGCGACAGGCTTGCCTCATGCCGGATGACCCGCCATCGGCGATCCGGCTGACCTTGGACGGCGCGCTGGTCCTGCGCGAGATCGACGGCCTCCACGGCCGACTGCGGGATGCGCTGTCCCGGCATGCTGCCGTCGAGCTGGATTGCTCGGGCGCGGCCGACATCGACATGAGCGTCGTGCAGCTTCTGGTGGCCGCCCGTCGGACCGCCGAGGCGTCGGGGCGGCGGCTGGCGCTGGTCGGCACCGCACCCGCGTCGAGCCTCGCCACCATCCTCGCCCGCGCCGGATTCCTGGATGCGGCCGGCCGGCCGGCCGGGGCCGATGCCGCCTGGCTGGTCGGGACGGACATGCCATGACTGGGGTCCGATGACCCGCAAGCTGCGCGTCCTGGTGGTCGACGATTCGGCAGTGGTCCGGCAGACCCTGGCCGACATCCTAGAGAGCGATCCGGACATCGAGGTCATCGGGACCGCTTCCGATCCCTTCGTCGCGGCGCGGCGGATCCAGCAGGAGGTGCCCGATGTCATCACCCTGGACGTCGAGATGCCGCGCATGGACGGCATCACCTTCCTGCGCCGGATCATGGCCCAGCGGCCGATGCCGGTGGTGATGTGCTCGTCCCTGGTCGAGGAGCGCTCGGAGACGCTGATCCAGGCGCTGGAGGCCGGGGCGGTCGACATCATCCTGAAGCCCCGGGTCGACACCAAGCAGGCCCTGCACGAAGCCCGCACGCGCATCTGCGACGTGGTCAAGGCCGCCGGCAAGGCCCGTCCGCGCGTCCGGTCGGGCGGAGCTGCCGAACCAGCCGCGATGCGGGCGCCGACGGCCAAGCTCACCGCCGACGCCATGCTGCCGCCGCCGCGTCCAGGCCACGCCATGGCCCGGACGACCGAGATGGTCATCTGCATCGGCGCGTCGACCGGCGGTACCGAATCGCTGCGCGTGGTGCTGGAGGCCCTGCCGCCGGCGGCGCCCGGCATCGTGATCGTCCAGCACATGCCGGAGAAGTTCACCGCCGCCTTCGCCCGTCGCCTGGACAGCCTGTGCCAGGTCGAGGTGCGCGAGGCGGCCGACGGCGATTCGGTTCGGCGTGGCCGGGTTCTGATCGCGCCCGGCGACAAGCATGTGATGCTGCAACGCAGCGGCGCCCGCTACCATGTCGCGGTCAAGGACGGTCCCCTGGTGTCGCGCCACCGCCCCTCGGTGGACGTGCTGTTCCGGTCGGCCGCGCAGCATGCCGGCGCCAACGCTGTCGGCATCATCATGACCGGCATGGGCGACGACGGTGCGCGCGGGCTGGGCGAGATGAAGGCGGCGGGAGCCTTTACCGTGGCCCAGGACGAGGCGACCTCGGTGGTCTTCGGCATGCCCAAGGAAGCGATCGCGCGCGGCTGCGTCGACCGGATCCTGCCGCTCGACCTGCTGGCCGCCGAGATCGTCCGGGCGGGCGGGCGGTGACGGCCGCGGCGCTCAGGGTCGGGGACGCCGACAGCCTGCCGCATGTGTTCCTGGCTGCGGAGCGGATGGTCTGCACCGCCAGGCCCACGCTGGTCACCACTGTCCTCGGGTCCTGCGTCGCGCTGGTGCTGTGGGATGCGAAGCGGCAGGCCAGCGGCATCAACCATTTCGTGCTGCCCCAAGCGCCGCCGGACAGCCAGAGCCTGCGCTATGGCGACGTCGCGATCGATCGCCTGGTCGCCGCGATGCAGCAGCTCGGCTGCCAGCCCGCGGACTTGGAGGGGAAACTGTTCGGCGGCGCCGCAGTAATCCCGGGCGGGCCGCAGGAGACGGCGGTCGGCGCGCGCAATCTCGCGATGGCGGTCGAGCGGCTGAAGCGCTGGCGCATTCCGGTGGTGGCACAGATGACCGGGGGCAGCGCCGGCCTGTTCATCCAGCTGTGGACGGCGACCGGGATCGTGATGGTCCGGCGCGTGAGCATGGAGCGTCAGCCATGAGTCCCGACGGCTTTGTCAGCTTCGCCGAGCCGCGGCCGCCCGGGGCGGCGGCGGCCGTCGGCGCGGTCGCCCAGCGTCTGCGTCGGACGTTCGCGGCGACCGAAGCGCGGTTTGCCGAGATCGGGCGCAACCTCGAGCAGTCCGTCGGGCTGCTCGGCCGGGTCGCGCGGTCGTTCGACGCCCTGCTTGCGGACTTCGACAGCGCCGAGATGCGGGCGGCCGCGGCAGCGCTGGCCGGCGCCACCGCCCAGGTCTCGACGCTGGCCGGCACACTTCGGGACGGGCGGGGGGCGTTCGCGCCCCTGACCGACGCGACCCGGTCCATCGCCGGCGACGTCGGGCGCATCCGCCAGACCGTGGACGGCGTCGCCATGCTGGCGATCAACGCCAAGATCATCATGGCCCAGATCGAGAGCCACGATCCTGGCTTCTCCGCTTTTGCCGTCGAGATCCTGCGGCTGGCCGACCTCGCGCGCGCCAGCCTGGACCGCTTCGGCAGCGAGCTCGTCGGGCTCGACGCGAGCCTCCACGCCGCAGAGCAGGCGCAAGCCGGTTTCCAGGCGCGCCAGACCGATGCCATGCGCGCGGTTCCGGCGCGCCTGGCCCGCAGCCTCGAAGCCATCGCCCAGCAGGGCCACCGGGCCGCCGCGGCGGCGGCGGCGGTCCGCCGCCAGTCGGCGGCGATCCGCGACCGGATCGGCGCGGCCGTGGTTGCCCTGCAGATCTGCGACATCACCCGGCAGCGGGTCGAGCATGCCGACCAGGCGCTGGCGGCGCTACGCGCGGCAGCGGCGCCGGGGGCGGAGGCCGCGTGGTGGCAGTCGCTGCCCGAGACGCGACGCCAGGCGATCGCGGCGGCCGTCCATCGCCTGCAGGCGGCGCAACTCGACGATGCGGCCCAGCGCTTCCGGGCCGATGTCGCGGCGGTCGAGCAGGCGCTCGCGGCGCTCGCCCACGAGGCCTGCGAGATGGTGCAACTGGGCACCGCCACCTACGGCGCCGAGGATCGGCGGCACGGCTCGTTCCTGGAGCAGCTGGAGCAGGAGGTCGGCGAGGCGCGCGGCCTGCTGGCGGGCTATCTGGACGCGCGCCGGGATGCCGACCAGGTCCTGGCGGCCATGGCCGACGCCGTGACCGGGCTCAGGCGCCATATGCGGACGGTGCTGTCGATCGAGGCGGATATCCGCCTGATGGGCCTCAACACCACCCTGCGCTGCGCGCGGCTGGGTGCACGCGGACAGGCCCTGGCCGTGGTCGCTCAGGAGATGCGCGCCTACGCCAACAGCACGGCGGAGGACACCGGTGACGTGACGGCCGGCCTGGGCCGGCTCGTCGACACCGCCCGGCAGCTGACCGGATCAGCGCATGGCAGCGCCGCCGAGGCCGCGGCTGCGGCCGACGCCATGACCGCCTCGATCGCGCGCTTCGGCGCCCTCGGGCGCGCCGAGTCGCAGGCGCTGTCGGACCTGGAGCGCGACGGCCGGACCGTCGAGGCGCTCCTGCAGCAGACGGCGGCGCTGACCGCGGCCCATGCCGAGATCAGCGCTGCGCTCCAAGCCGCCGCGGCCGAGCTGTCGGACCTCGCCGAGGCCGCCGGCGCCGCCGATGACGACGACCTGGCGGCGGCGGCGCCCCTGTTCGCCGAGATTGCGGCGGCCTACACCATGGATGCCGAGCGGGCCGTCCACGCCCGGTTCGCGCCCGGCGGCGCCCTTCCGGCCGCTGTCGAGGCCGCATCCGAGCTCGACGATATCCTGTTCTGACCGCGGGCGCTGGCGGCTTGCGTCGATCGTCGACTCGCCCGATGGTCGGGCCATGACCGAACAGATCATCGTGCTCGACCCGATCAGCCCCGCCAGCGCCGACCGCTTGCGCGCGCTGCT
Organism: uncultured Comamonadaceae bacterium; assembly: GCA_964511405.1. Taxonomy (GTDB): domain Bacteria; phylum Pseudomonadota; class Alphaproteobacteria; order Elsterales; family Elsteraceae; genus CAZEFK01. The sequence goes on from CAZEFK010000018.1 coordinate 9,008, forward strand.
GCCGCCCGGCATGGCGCTGGACCATGCCCACGCCCGCGACCCGGACCATCTGCAGGAGCTGGTCGCCGGGGCCGACTACCTGATCTCCGGCCAGGTGCCGGTCGACGGCAGCCTGCTGCGTGCCGCGCGCAAGGCCCGCCTGCTGCACAAGTGGGGCGTCGGCGTCGACAATTTCGACCTGGACGCGGCGCGCACACTGGGCATCAAGGTCGCGCGCACCACCGGCAGCAATGCCGTGCCGGTGGCCGAGTTCACCATCGGCCTGATCATCGGCCTGATGCGCAACCTGGCCTGGGGCCATGCGACCTTGCGCGAAGGCCACTGGCGGACCACGGCCCTGCCCAAGGACAGCCTGATGCTGACCGGCAAGACCGTCGGCATCGTCGGCTTCGGCGCGATCGGCCAGAGCTTGGCTCGCCTGCTCCAGGGCTTCCGCTGCCGGGTCCTGTACAACAAGCGCACGGCCCTGGACGCATCAGCCGAAGCCGAGTTTGGCGCGACCTACGCCGCCATGCCCGATCTGCTGCGCGAGGCCGACGTGGTGACGCTCAACTGCCCGCTCACGCCCGAAACCACGGGGCTGATCGACCGGGCCGCGCTCCGGACGATGAAGCGGACGGCGGTGCTGATCAATGTCGCGCGCGGCGGGGTGGTGGTCGAGGCCGACCTCGCCGCGGCGCTCGACGCCGGCGAGATCCTGGGGGCGGCGACCGACGTCTACGAGATCGAGCCGGCGCCGCCCGGCCATCCGCTGCTGGGGCGCGACAATGTCGTGGCGACGCCCCATCTGGCGGCGCTGGCGGCCGACAATTTCGAGAAGACCGTGCGCCAGATGTTCGGCAACATCGAGCGCGTGGCGCGCGGCGAGCCGATTCCGGCGCGCGACCTGGTGATCGGCTGACGGGAGGGCCCGGGCATGAACGAGGAACTGCGCCAGCGCGTCAACGAGAAGCAGCTTGCCATGTCGGTGAAGTCGGACACCGACGAGCAGGGCATGGCGGGCGACGTCTCCTGGCCGGGCATGGCGCCCTTGGCGGTGCCGGAGGGCGTGACGGTCCCGGAATATATCCGCATCCAGCTGCTCAAGATCGGCGAGGACATCGGCGACCCCGACCAGTTCTGGGCGAGCGTCGGCAACGGCCAGGTGATGCAGGTGTTCGGCGCCCTGTGCCGCGCCCGCATGGTCGCCGAGGCCGAGGCCGAACTCGCCGGCCTGCCGCCCCCCGGCACCGGCTTCGGCCCGCCACCGGAGCAGGCCGTCGACCTCAGCAAGCCGCCGGGTTAAGACACGGCGGCCAGCGCCGCGGCGATCTCGGCGGCCACCGCGGCGTTGTTGCGGACCAGGGCGATGTTCGCCTTCAGGCTGCGGCCCTCGGTCAGCTGGTTGATGCGCGCCAGCAGGAACGGCGTCAGGTCCTTGCCGCTGATGCCCTGAGCCTCCGCGTCGCGGCAGGCTTGGTCGATGTGGTGGCCGATCCAGGCGCCGTCCAGGCCGTCGGCCGCCGGCACCGGATTGGTGACCAACAGCCCGCCGCCGCCGAGCGCCCGGTGCGCGCGGATGATGGCCGCGGCCTCGCCGGGGCTGTCGAGGCGTGGGCCCACGGGAGCGCCGCTGTCGGCGGCGAAGAAAGCGGGAAAGCGGTCGGTGCGGTAGCCCAGCACGGGGACGCCGTGGGTCTCCAGCACTTCCAAGGTCTTGGGCACGTCCAGGATCGACTTGACGCCGGCGCACACGACGGCGACCGGCGTGCGGCCGAGCTCGATCAGGTCGGCCGAGATATCGAAGGTCGCCTCGGCGCCGCGATGGACGCCGCCGACGCCGCCGGTCGCGAACAGGGCGATCCCGGCCATGGCCGCCAACCGCATGGTCGCGGCGACGGTCGTGCCGGCGTCGGCACCGCGCGCCATCGCCACCGCCAGGTCGCGGGTCGAGGCCTTGACGCTGGTCCGACCGGCGGCCAGCCGCTCCAGGGCGGGGGCGTCGAGCCCGATGCGCACACGCCCGCTCATGACCGCGATGGTGGCCGGCACGGCGCCGTGGGCGCGCACGACCGCCTCGACGCCCTGCGCCATCGCCAGGTTGTCGGGATAGGGCATGCCATGGGTGATGATCGTCGATTCCAGCGCGACCACGGCGCGGCCGGCGGCCAGGGCATCGGCCACCTCCGGGTCGACGGTAAGCAGGTCGGATGCCATCCGGGTCTCCTTCACGCGCTGAGGGCCGCCCGCCGGCGGCTGCCGTCGAGCAGGCGCGGCGACAGCTCGGGATGAACGCTGTCCTCGGTCTCGGTGGTCAGCGCCGCCAGCAGGGCGCCCTCCCGCGCGGCGTCGACCAGGCCGTCGCCGGCCAGCAGCCGGTAGAGCGTGCCGGCGATCAGGGCGTCGCCGGCCCCGGTGACGTCGACCGCGGCGGCGCGGAAGGCCGGCAGCGGCATCGTGCGATCGCCGGCGGCCACCAGTAGGCCGCGGGCGCCCAGGGTCAGGATCACCGCGGCGGCGCCAGCGTCGCGCAAGGCTGCCGCGGCCGCGGCGGGATCGGTGGCGCCGTCCCGGCCCGTCGCCCTGAGATAGGCGTCGGCCTCGTCCAGGTTCAAGAACAGGACATCGACGCCGGCCAGGTCGGCGGGCAGGCGCGCCGCCTTCGGCACCGAGACGGTGTCGACTGCCAGGCGGAAGCGGGCGCCGTGGCGCCGCGCGATCAGCTGTTTCAACACGTCGGGGCGCAGGTTGCAGTCGGCCAGCACCCAGGCCGCCGAGGCCAGCGCCGGCCAGGCGCGCTCCAGGTCGGCCGGCGCCAGATGGTCGAAGATGTCCATGTCGGCGATGCCCAGGACCAGGCTGCTGTCGGGCGCCAGCACCGCGCAGTACTCGCCGGTGCGCTTGCCGAAGGCGACGTGGATGCGGCTGGTGTCGACCCCCAGGTCGTCGAGATGGCGCACCAGGGTGCGGCCGTTCTCGTCGTCGCCGACGATGGTGGCCAGGCTGGTGCGCACGCCCAGCCGGGCCAGGTTCTCGACGACGTTGCGGGCGACCCCGCCGAAGCTGCGCCGGCCCTGCACCGGGTTGGAGGTGCCGAGCTGGACCGCGGCCGGCGCCAGATATTTGCGGTCGAGCGTGGCCCCTCCGATGCAGGCGATGCGCTTGGGCTCGGGCAGGACATAGGCGCGGCCCAGGACATAGCCCTTGCGCTGCAGCTGGGCGATGTGCGCGGCCACCGTCGAGCGCGCGACGCCCAGCGCGTCGGCGATCTCCTGCTGGCCGGCGAAGGGGTTGGCCGTGACCGCCCGCAGCACCGCGCGCTCCTGGTCGCCCAGATCGTCCATGCCGGGTCCTGTCGTGGCCATGATGGATCTCGTCATAGGACAACAGTTTAGCTTGTCAACGACTGTTTGTCCGCATACCGTTCGCATGACGCTCCCAGCGCGGATGGACCTCCCGTGGACGGCATCCCGGTCATCGACATCGGCCCGTTCCTGACCGACGCCCCCGGCGCCGGCGCGGTCGCCGCCGAGGTCGAGCAGGCCTGCCGCGCCATCGGGTTTTTCCTGATCACCGGGCATCGGGTTCCGGAGCCGGTCGTGGCCGACCTGTCCGAGCGTGCCCGCCGGTTCTTCGACGACCCGGTGGCGACGCCGGGCGAGCCGCGGCCGGGCGGGGTCAGCTATGCGCCCCTGGAGCAGGAGGCCCTGGCCGCCACCCGCGGCGCGCGCGGCCCGGGCGACCTCAAGCACAGCCTGAACTACGGGCCGCGCCTGCCCGGCCAGCCCTGGCCGGCCTCGCCGCCCGGCCTGGCCCAGGCGTTCACCGCCTATTTCACGGCCATGGCCGAGCTGTCGGCCGCGCTGCGCCGGCTGTTCTGCCGCGCCATCGGCCTGCCCGCCGATCATTTCGAGCCGATGTTCCGGGCCGACCTGTCGGCGCTTCGGGTCATCGACTATCCGGCGCAGCCGCAGGGCGCGCGCCCCGGGCAGCTGCGCGCCGGGGCGCACACCGACTACGGCTTCCTGACCATCCTGCGCGCCGAGGCGTCGAGCGGCGGCCTCCAGGTGCAGACCCGGTCGGGCGACTGGATCGACGCGCCGGTCCTGGCCGACGCCTTCATCGTCAATATCGGCGACGCCGTCATGCGCTGGACCAACGGCGCCTGGGTGTCGACGCCGCACCGGGTTGTCAACCCGCCCGACGCCGGCGCCCGCCGGCAGTCGATCGCCTTCTTCCTGAACCCCGATCCGGACGCCGAGATCCGCTGTCTCGAGCCGTTCTGCACGGCCGAGCGGCCGGCCCGGTTCGCGCCGACCACCTATGCCGATTACATCGCCCTGAAGACGCGCCAGGCCTTCGGCCCGGCCTGATGGAGGTGCACCCATGCCCACGCGACGACAGATCCTCGGCACCTTCGGCGCGCTGGCGGGCACCGCCCTGCTCGGCCGGCCGGCCCGGGCCAACCCCAACCGGCTGGTGATCACGACCCTGGGCGGGGTCTGGGAGAAGTTCTGGCGCGCCACCGTCATCCCCGCCTTCCAAAAGGCCGAGCCCGGCGCCGAGCTGGCGGTCGACGTCGGCAACGGCCGCACCTACACCGCCAACATGCGGGTGGCGGGCATGGCGTCGCCGCCTTACTCGATGATCATGGTCAACGAGGTCTTCGCCTCGGTGCTGCGCAAGGAGGGCTATTTCGAGAAGCTCGACCTGGCCAAGCTGCCGAACTATGCCGACACCTACCCGATCGCCCGCAGCACCGACGGCTGGGGCGTGGTCGGGGCCATTTCGCCGATCGGCATCGGCTACCGTACCGACCTGGTCAAGACGCCGCCCAAGCGCTGGCGCGACCTGTGGGACAACAAGGAGTTCCAGGGCCGGATCGGCCTCTACAACTTCGCCAACAGCGCCGGCAAGATGGAGCTGCTGCTGGCATCCAAGATCTTCGGCAAGGACCAGTACGACGTCGATGCCGGCTTCAAGGCCCTGGGCAAGCTCGGCCGCGTCGTCCAGGTCGACTTCAACCTGTCGACGGCGCTGTCGGCCGGTGAGATCGTGGTCGCGCCCTTCGACTTCGGCGAGATCGCACGGCTGCGCAACCAGGGCCTGCCGGTCGACTGCGTCGTGCCCGAGGAGGGCATGATCATGTTCGACCAGACCTTCAATGTCTGCAAGAACGGCGAGGCCAAGGACCTGGCCTACCGCTACATCAACTTCGTGCTGTCGCCGGAGATCCAGCAGGTGATGGCGCGCGAGTTCTTCGTGTCGCCGGTCAACCGCAAGGTCGAGATCCCGGCCGACCTGCAGAAGGACGTGCCGATCTATGGCGACCGCATGGCCTCGATCCTGACCTGGGACTGGAATTTCGTGAACGAGCACGCCACTGAGTTCGCCGAGCGCTGGACGCAGGCGCTGCAGTGAGGCCGGCCATGGAGATCAGGCCGCTCACCCCCTGGCTTGGCGCCGAGGCGCAGGGCGTGGATGCGCGAGGTCTGGACGACGCCACGGCGTCGGCCCTGAAGGCGGCGCTGCACGAGCACGGGGTCCTGGTCCTGCGCGGCCAGTCCCTGTCGCCCGAGGACCTGGTCGCGGTCGGCCGCCGGTTCGGTCCGGTCGAATATGGCGTGCGCGAAGACTACCAGCTGCCGACCAACCGCGACGTCTACGTTATCTCGAACATCGTCGAGAACGGCCGGCCGGTGGGCAATCCCTATGACGGCTTTGCCTGGCACACCGACCTCAGCTTCCTGGAGCATCCGACCGCCTACACCTTCCTTTATGCGCTGGAGACGCCGCCCGAGGGCGGCAACACCGAGTTCGCCAGCGGCTTCGTCGCCTACGAGTCGCTGCCGCCCGACCGCCGGGCCGAGCTCGACCGCATCCAGGTCAGGCACAGCTACGCCGTGCTCCACGCCACCCGCAAATGGGCGGCGCCCCTGACCGAGGAGCAGAAGCGCCGCTTCCCCGACGTCATCCACCCGCTGGTGCGCACCCACCCCGGGACCGGGCGCAAGGCGCTCTATCTCGGGCCCAACACGTCGCTGCCCCTGGGCCTGGACGAGGCAGCCAGCAACCGGCTGATCCACGAACTGCTGGCACATGCGGTGCAGCCGGACCGGATCTATGCCCATCGCTGGCAGCCGGGCGACCTGGTGATCTGGGACAACCATGGCCTGCTGCACCGGGCGACCGAGTACGATCGCCAGCGCTATCGCCGACTGCTGCACCGGGTGACCGTGCGCGGCGAGCGGCCGGTCTGAGCGTCAGGCGCTCCGGATCCCCGCCGGCATGGCGTCGCCATGAGCCGCGATCATCTCGTCGACCATGCTGCGGATCTCGGCCAGGCTCAGCACGCTGGCGGCGTGGCGGTCGAGATAGGCGGCGCGGTAGACCTTGTCGCGGTTGCCTTCCAGCGCCGCCTCGACGGTTAGCTGCTGGACCCAGGTGTGGGCGGAGCAGTGGGCGGCGAGTTCGGCCGGCAGGGTGCCGACGCGCACGGGGCGGAGGCCGGTGCGGTCGACCAGGACAGGCACCTCGACGCAGCAGCCCTCGGGCAGGTTGGCGATCAGCTTGTCGTTGCGGACATTGCCGTAGATCACCTGGGGCTTGCCCGTGACCATGGCGTGGATGATCAGGGAGCCGAATTCCAGGCTGCGGTCGAGCGGGAAGGGCTCGCCGGCCAGGAGCTTGCGCCGGGCCTCCTGGTAGCGCTGCAGGTTGCGCTCGCTGCGCCTGACATATTCGTCGACCGGCACGTCGAACTCGGCGATCTGGTCGTCGCGTTTCAGGAAGTAGGGTGTGTATTCGGCATTGTGCTCGCTCGATTCGCTGATGAACTTGCCAAAGCAGCGCATCAGCTCGAAGCGCACGCGGTCCTCGTTGTAGACGGCCGGATTCTCCATCGCCTGCCACAGCTTAGGATAAGCGTCCTCGCCGTCGATCTTGAGTTCCAGGAACCAGTTCATATGGTTGATGCCGGCGCAGCGATAGCTGAGGCGGCTCATGTCGACGCCCAGATACTGCGCCAGGTCGCGGGCGGTGAACTGGACATTGTGGCAGAGCCCGACCACCCGCTGTTCCGGGACGGCGTCATAGACCGCCTTGGTCAGGATGCTCATGGGGTTGGTGTAGTTGAGCAGGGTGGCGCCGGGGCAGGCCGCGGCCATGTCGCGCGCCAGCTCGACCATGAACGGGATCGTGCGCAGGCCACGGAAGATGCCGCCGATGCCGACGGTGTCGGCGATGGTCTGCTTCAGGCCGTATTTCCGGGGGATGTCGAAGTCGATCAGGGTCGCCGGGTGCATGCCGATCTGCACCATGTTGATGACGAAGTCGGCGCCGTCGACGGCCTTGCGGCGGTCGAGATGCTCCTCGACCTTGGCGTCGGCGCCGAGGGCCTGGGCGGTCCAGCGCGCCATCCGGCCGGCGGTGTCCAGGCGCTCGGCGTCGATGTCGTGGAGCGACCAGGTGACCTGGCGCAGCTCCGGCAGGTCCATGATGTCGGTCAAGAGGTTCTTGACGAACACGACGCTGCCCGCGCCGATCATGGCGATCTTGATCATCTGAGATGCTCCGGTTACTTGAGGCCGGTGCCGGCGATGCCGCGCACCAGGTGACGCTGGAAGACCAGGAAGATCGCGAACATCGGCACCAGCGAGAACAGCGCGATGGCCATGATGTTCGTCCATTCGGTGTTGTACTGGCCCTTGAGCAGGTTGAGGCCGAGCTGCACGGTGAACAGGTCCTGGTCGGTCAGCACCATCAGCGGCCAGACGAAGTCGTTCCAGCGCCACATGAAAGTGAAGATCACCAGGACGGCGATGATCGGCTTGCACAGCGGCACGACCACGCGGAAGAAGATCTTGAGCTCGCCGGCGCCGTCGATGCGCGCGGCCTCGATCAGCTCGTCCGGGATCGCGACCATGAACTGGCGCACCATGAAGATGCCGAAGGCTTCGGCGCAGCGCGGCAGGATCACGCCCCAATAGCTGTTCAGCAGCCCCAGCTTCGAGACGATCAGGAACTCCGGCACCAGGATCACCTGGATCGGGATCATGAGTGCGCTGATCACCACGAAGAACAGCACGTCGCGGCCGGGAAAGCGGAACTTGGCGAAGGCATAGCCGCACAAGAGGTTGATCGTGACCGTGATCGCCACCGCCACCACGGCGATGATCACCGAATTGATCGTCCATTGCAGGAACGGCAGCCGGGTCCAGGCGTCGACGAAATTCTGCCAGACGAAGGCCGACGGGATCAGGCGCGGCAGGTCGCCGAACACTTCCGAGCGCGGGCGCACGGCGGTCGCGAACATCCAATAGACCGGGAACACCATGACCAGGCCGCCGGCCATCAGCGCCAGCCAGATCGCCCCGGTCTCGGCGCGGCGGGCGAGGGGACGGGCGATCACGGGCGCGCCTCCTGGCCGTGCTCCATAAATAATGCCCAGCGCAGGGAGTCCCCCTCCGCCCAGCCTCCTCCCACAAGGGGAGGAGGAGTTCTGTCATTGCAGCTTCGCCCCTCCTCCCCCCATTTTTCTGGCCCTTGTGGGAGGAGGTCGGGTGGAGGGGGGAATCCCGACGCTACCCTTTCTCTGTACTTCATCCCCGCCCCCCTCAATTGACGGTGTCGGCCTGCCGGCTGATGCGCCACTGCAGGACCGTGAAGATCAGGATCAGGACGTAGAGCACCAGGCCGAGGGCGCTGGCATAGCCCATCTCGGACGTCACGAACGCCGACTGGTAGATGAAGTGCACCAGCATCGTGGTGGCGAAGCCCGGGCCGCCGCCGGTCATCACATAGATCAGGTCGAACACCTGGAACGAATAGATCACGTTCAGGATCAGCAGCAGGAAGGTCGCCGGCGACAGCAGCGGCCAGACGATATGGCGGAACTGCGCCCAACGCCCGGCGCCGTCGATCACCGCCGCTTCCAGGTAGTCCTTGTTGATCGACTGCAGCGCCGCGAGATAGACGACCATGCAGAAGCCCAGCCGCACCCACAGCGTGGTCAGGATCAGCGACGGCAGCGCCCAGGCCGGCGACGACAGCCAGGGCACGCGGGCCAGGCCCAGGTCCTGCAGGATGGCGTTGATGACGCCGTAATTGTCGTTGAACAGCCAGGCGGCGATGGTCGCGGTCGCGACGCCCGAGATCACGACCGGCAGGAAATAGGTGCCGCGGATCAGCGCGCGCGCCGGCATCCGGCGGTCGAGCGCCAGCGCCAGGGCCAGGCCCAGCGCCAGGCTGGCCGGCACCGTGCCCAGCGAATAGACGACGGTGTGGCCGAGCGCCTGCCAGAACAGGGGATCGCTGGCGATCCTCAGATAGTTGGCGCCGCCCACGAACTCCGGGTCGCCCAGCAGCGACCATTCATGCAGGCTGATATAGGCGGCGTAGAGCAGCGGCAGGAACGTGAAGGCGGCGAACAGCGTGAGGTTGGGGGCGATGAACAGGTAGGGCGCCCAGCGCGCCGGCCGGAACGGCCGCCGGCGCGCCTGGCGCGGGCCGGCGAGCCCGCGCGACGCCAGATGCTGGACGACCATCGCCTCAGACCAGGATCGTGCGCATCGAGGCCTCGATCTTCCTGGCCGTGTCCTCGGGCGACTGGCCAGAGGTGAAGGCCAGGTCCAGCTGGTCGGCCATCTTCTGGTTGACGTCCTTCCATTTTGGCAGGACTTCGGTCTTGGCCATGTCGGCCGGGATCGTCTTGGCCTGCTCCTTGAACACGGTCATCAGCTCCGGCCGGGTCGGATAGGCCAGATTCTCCGCCATCAGCGACTTGCGCACCGGCAGGAACATGCCGGTGGTGATGAAGCTGCGCATATTGGCTTCGTCGACCAGGAACTTCAGGAAATCGGCCGCGACCTCGGGCTTCTTGCTGTCCTTGGACACCGCCACGCAGTTGCCGCCCAGGTCCGACGCCATGGCGACATCACGCGGCATGTAGGTGACGGCCCACTTCCACTTGGTCATCTGCTCGGCCAGGAACGGGATCTGCCAGTTGCCGTTCAGCAGCATGCTGATGGTGCCGTTGGCGAACAGGTTCTGGGTCGCCTCGGTGCTCTTGAGCGAGGTGTTGGGCGGCACCAGCCCCTTGGTGAACCAGCTCTGGGTCCAGGCGATGGTCTCGATGCCGGCCTTGGTGTTGATCAGCGGCGTCCGGCCGTCGTCGTCCAGCATGCGGCCGCCATGCTGGTAGAGATAGACCAGCCAGCGATAGGCGTTGGAGAACTGCCAGCCCATGGCGAAGGGATAGGGCGCGGTCCCGGCCTTCTTCAGCGCCTCGGCGGCCTGGATGAATTCGCCCCAGCTCCAGCTCTTGTCGAGCGCGGCCGGCGGCTCGATCCCGACCTTGGCCAAGTGATCGACATTGTAATAGAGCGCGAAGGTGTCGGTGTGGTGCGGCAGGGCGTGGACCTTGCCGTCGAAGCTGGCGGCACTCCAGAAGGTGGGCACGAACTGCTCGCCATAGCCGGGCTCCAGATAGCGGCTGAGGTCGATCGCCGCGCCGGCATGGGCATAGGGGCCGATCTTCTGATACTGGCACCGGAACAGATCAGGCGCTTGGCCGCCGGCGAAGCGGGTGTCCAGCACCTGGTAGTAGTTGGCCGATGGCGTCACTTCGAGCTTGATCGTGACGCCGGGATGGCTCGCCTGGTACTTAGCGATGACGTCGTTGAAGCCGTCGATCTCGGCTTTGGCACCCCAGCTGGACATGACCAGCCGGGTCTCGGTCTGGGCGTGGACCGCCGGCGCTGCGGCGACCCAGGCGCCGGCGGCGAGGCCGGCCTTGAGGACGGCGCGGCGGGTGACGGAGCCGGCCTCGGCCGGCGGCTGGTCGGTCATAACTTCCTCCCCGGGGTTGCGGCGATCTGTGCGCCGCAGGATTGTCGGACGACGAGGCGCACCGGCAGCACATGCTCCAGCCGGGCGGGCTCGGTGCCCTCCGCCCGGTCGATCACCATCTCGACGGCGAGCCGTCCGAGGGCATCGCGCGGATGGTCGATGGTGGTCAGCGTCGGCGCCGCGTAGGCGCCGAGCTGGATGCCGTCGAAGCCGACGACCGCGACGTCGTCGGGCACGCGCCGGCCCGATGTCCGCAGAGCGTGGAGCACGCCCACCGCCATCAGGTCGTTGTAGGCGAACACCGCGGTCGGACGCGGGCCGGCCAGCAGCTGCTGCATCGCCGCGGCACCGCCGGCAAAACTGTTCTCGGCGGCGACGATCCAGTCCGGGTCGGGCGCGATGCCGGCGGCCGCCAAGGCGCGGCGATAGCCCTGGGTGCGGTCGGCGGCATGCTCGGCGGCGGGCGCCTGATCGATGATGTGGGCGATGCGCCGATGACCGAGGCGGAGCAGGTGGTCGGTGGCCAGGAAGCCGCCGAGGTCGAGGTCCGCCGTCACCGACGGGATCGGCAGCGGCGCCCCGCGATGCATCAGCAGGGCGGCGGCAAAGCCGCGGTCCCACAGCCGCTGCGCCTCGTCGATGATGGGCTGGGAGCGGGCGGTGATCACGACGCCGTCGGAGACGCCGCTGCGCAGGCTGCCGAGGGCGGCGAGGGCCGACGCCTCGTCCGGCGCGACCACCAGATGCAGCGAGTAGCCCCGGCCGAGGGCGGCGTGCTGGGCGCCGCCGACGACCTCGGCGATATAGGGATTGTCGAGCCCGGCCAGGATCATGGTGACGATGCCCGTGCGCCGCTGGCGCAGGCTGCGCGCGGCATGGTTGGGCATGTAGTCGAGCTCGGCGGCGGCGGCGCGGACCCGTTCGATGGTGTCGGCCGACAGCCGGGCCCGCACCCCGGCACCGCTCAGCACCATCGACACGGTCGGCTGCGACACGCCGGCCCGGCGCGCCACGTCCAGGCTGGTCACCTTGCCCAGCCGGCCGGCCTTCCTCCCTGTGCTGTCGTCAGCCATTGGCGATGTCGCTAATACGTATCAGCACCCCTATTGCAGCGCGGACGAGGCGGCCTGTCAAGCGTCCGTGCGTCCGTGCGGGCTCTTGTGCGCGGGCCTCTACTCCGACTCCGCCATACATAACGACGTTATGTATGGGAAAGTGTGCGGGCCTGCCTGCGTCAACGTCTCACTACGACATTGCATGACTGCGGCCTTGACATACTGCGTCAGCGTCTTACATTGGCAGCGAGGCGGGACTCGCCCCGTCCATAGCCGACCCTTTTGGAGTGGAGGTGCAGATGGCCAAACGTCAAACTGAGGAGTGACGACGATGAAGTCGCAGTGGCGGGTCGTGGTGTTCACCGCGCCGTTTCTGAAGGATGCCGAGCCGGAATTGGGTACCGAAGGACTGGAAGCGCTGGCATCGCTGCTCGGGGAATTCCCCGAAAGCGGCGATCGGATCAAAGGCAGCGACGGGCTGCGCAAGCTGCGGGTCCCGGTCGGGGGAAAGGGGAAGCGAGGCGGTGGGCGCGTGATCACGTTCTACGTGCACGATACCGACTCCCCGATCTACTGCGTGGGATTCTATAAGAAAGGGCAGCAGATCAAAATCAGCGCGGATCAGCTTAAAGCGTACAACCGGGTGACCGAGAAAATTCTCAACGCGCTTAAGGGAAAGGAAAGAAAGCGGACGATTAGTTAGGTCATTCGATTGGGGGAGGGTTGCAGCCCTCCCCATCGGGCCGATTGGATGGATTGAGGAGGAAGATGGCCATGGAAGACAAGATCCTCGCGGGGCTGCATGACGCGCTTGCTCATGCCGCTGGCGAGCGGTCAGCGGCAAAGGAGGTGCGGGTCCAAGTACCGGAAGTCGATGTGAAAAGTGTGCGTAAGCGTCTTGGGCTAAGCCAGACCGAGTTCGCGGTACGGTTCGGCTTTAAGCTCGCAACAGTGCGCGGGTGGGAGCAAGGGCGACGTCGTCCGGATCCCTCCGCCCGTGTTCTGATGCGGATCATTGAACGGGAGCCCGATGCAGTCCTGAGGGCGCTCGATCTCTGTACCGCGGCGTAAGCCGTACTTCTTTTACAACATTAGAAACTAAGCCCGCCGTGAGGCGGGCTTTTTTTCGGCGACACGACGGGTGAGTAACATGGAGCATTCGGTCACATTCCCTATTCCGGATAGCCCGCTCTTAAAGGCCGCGAAACCCCTACTGGATGCCATTCGTGCCACGAACGCGGCCTGCGGGTGGCGCATCGGCAAAACCACGATGGAAGGCGGGCAGCGTCTCCAGGAGATCCTCTTCGGTGATCCGGACGAGGGGATCCTGGCGAAGCTCCTCTATGGCTGCTGGCCAGCTGGCCGGCTCGAGCGCTGGCGTGCAAAGTCCGACGCCGCTAGAATCAAACGTGAACAGGCGGTGGGACTGCGCCTATCGTAGAATACACGCCGGAGTATTGCCAATGGCACGCGCACCAAGTCGCCCCGCAGCCGTACCCCCGCCTCTGGTCCTGTCCCGCGACGATAAGGTCAGGGTCGTCGGGCGCCTGAAGCGCTGCATCGAGGAACTTGAGGCTTTCGATCCGAACTGCCTTCAGCAGCGGAACGATCCACGCGTAATGGCACTAGAGGCTCGCATTGCTGACGTGCTCGCCGCAGCGCTCGGGGACGGCACGGACCGGCACCGGCGCTATTCCCGCGCCTCCCAATTGGACAAAGGGGGATGGTCCATGGTCTTTGGTGGGCATGAGCCGAGCCAGGCGCAAATTGCCGCCGAGGCACGGCGGTACGTGACGAATGGGAAGCAGGAAGCCCTCGCTCTACTCAATCAGCTCGTCGCGAACTTTGAAGAAGAGCTGGCCGACGAATCGGACCGGCCAGCCGAGATCGCGTCCGGTCAGCGGCCGGCCGCAGCCGGCAATCGAAAAGTGTTCGTCATTCATGGCCATGACGACGGCGCACGCGAAGCTGTCGCCCGGTTCTTGGAAAGGCTGGACCTGATGCCAGTGGTCCTGCACGAACAAGCGAGTGCCAACCGGACCATCATCGAAAAGATCGAGCACCATAGCGACGTCGGCTTCGCCGTGGTGCTGCTGACTCCGGACGACATGGGCCGGTCCGCAAGCTCCGAAGAGACGCTGCGGCCGCGCGCTCGCCAGAACGTCATCCTGGAGCTGGGCTATTTCATCGGCCTCCTCGGGCGAAAACATGTCTGCGCGCTGAGGCGCGGCGACGTCGAGATCCCGTCCGACTTCAGCGGCGTGGTGTACGTCCCGTTCGACAATGGGCGTGATTGGCAAATGACACTGGGTGGTGAGCTGCAGGAAGCCGGCTACGATATCGATTGGAACAAGGTCATGAAGGGATGAGCCGCGCGCTGGTTCCGGTGGTCGGCGCCTCGCTGCCGGCAGCCAATGCCGGCGAGCTGGTGGTGCCGGTCGAAAAGATCGGGATCTAGCGCAATGATTCAGATCAGGGCGGCCTATGATGACGCTGGGACCCACAAAAATAGCGAAGCCGTGGTCATAGGGGAGCTTATTGGGTCGGCCGAACAATGGGATAGATTCGAGCGCGCTTGGGCCGCCAAATTGGCGCAGCCACTTCCAGGAAAGCCGCCGCTCAGCAAGTTTCACCTGGCAGAGTGCAACTCAAAAGCGGGTGAATTCGTCAGCTATTCCGAAGCAGAACAAAATGCCGTGATTCACGATTTCCGACGCATCATTATCGACGCCAAACTCACCAGCGTCGCCGCCGCGATCGAGAAACGAGCTTGGGATGAGCTGGTTGTCGAACCATATTCCGCGACGCTCGGGTCTCAGGCAGACCGTCCACTCATCCCCTTGTCCGAATTCCCCAGGCCACCTCTCGCCTTGGGAAGGTGCCTGGAGAACAGCATTGCTCAGACCATCCGGATCGCTATTGGGCCCGCGACACCGGGCGCAGTAATTTCCGCCGTGATCGACCAGGGCATCCGTAACATCGACACTCAGAAGGTGGTCGACGGATTTGGCCGACCGCCTTGGAATTCGCATATGCCCGATATCGATTGGGCGCAGGTAACGAATTCGTTGCCCCTGCAAGGCGCCGATATTGTGGCGACCGAGAGTTATTGGCACGCCATTCAAGTGCTACGAAAGGGAGTGGGCGCTCAACCACGGCCGCACCTGCGACACTATCTCGACAACATGCTCGCCCAGGGCCTTATCGTGACCCGCACAGAGATCGCCGAGATGTTGAGGACGAACTTCGACGATCAGAGGCGCCGGCGGGTGTGACCCAGGGCGCTTGACTCGCGTCGATCGAGCTCGGTGCGGTCGAATGCGCCGACGGCCGCCGGTATCTGTGACGAGCGCTACGGCCGGCCAGTGGGTGAGCTGATCTTCGCGGAAGCTGAGCGCGAGCAGCGGCGGCGGGAGGGCACAAAGTGACCCGGGGGCCCGCCTGTCGGTAGCATCCCCGGCCTTCCCCGTCTGGGCCAAGCCTACAAGGTCGCCCGAGGCCCGATCAAAGCCCGCCGGACCGGCGAGCCGGATCGTCGGTGTTCCGCCCTGCCCGTGGATGCCGCGATCGGTGCCCCCGTACCATGTTCAGCGCGGCCCGCGGGCCGCACCGAAGTGGGAGAGCATGATGCGGGGTCGGTGGGCAGCGATGGCGGCGGCGGTGATCCTTCTCGGCGGCTGCGTGGTCCAGGAGCGGCCGGTGGAGCGGGTCGTGGTGCGCGAGCCGCCCCCGCCGCCGCCGGTCGAGCAGGTCGTGATCCGGGTGCCGCCGCCGGCGCCGATCGTCGAGGTCGAGCCGGCACCGCGGCCGGGCTTCGTCTGGACCCGCGGCTACTGGCGCTGGGACGGCCACCGCCATGTCTGGGTCGGCGGCCATTGGGAGCCCGTGCGCGTCGGCTACCACTACCAGCACCCGCATTGGGAGCGGCACGGCGACGACTGGCACTTCGCCGCCGGCTTCTGGGTGCACGACTGACCGTTACAGGATCGCGGCGTGCACCAGGTTGCACACCGTGTCCATGCGCCGGCTGTGCCAGGGCTCGACCTGAAGGCAGTTGGTGACATAGGCGAAGGAGACGCCGGAGTCCGGGTCGCCCCAGGCGATCGAGCTGCCGGCGCCGCCATGGCCGAAGGTCGCGGGCGCGGCGAAGGCGCCGAGCCCGCTCGCGGGCTCGTCGGAGCCGCGCAGATAGGGGCCGATCGCGCGATGCACGGCGATGCCGGCGGGATCGGTCTTGCCCGGCGTCCAATCGCGGAGGGCGTAGGCGAGGGTGCGCGGCGACAGCACCCGGCGGCCGCCGAGCGCGCCGCCGGCCAGGATCATCTGATAGAAGGCGGCCAGGCCGCGCGCCGTGCCGAAACCGCCGCCGCCCGGCGTGCCGGCCATGCGGAAGTCGGGTTCGCAGTCGGTCGCGTCGCGGCGGTAGCCCTGGGGATCGGGATGCAGCATGTCGGCGCAGCGGCCGAGCGCCGCCTCCGGCACTCCCAGCATCAGGTCGTCGTCAAGGCCGAGCGGCGCCAGCAGGGCGTCGCGCAGGGACCGGCGATAGTCCTGGCCGGTCAGGGCTTCGATCAGCACCGCCGCGGTCCAGTGGGCGGCGCTGGGGTGGTAGACGAAGCGCGAGCCGGGCGTCCATTCCAGCCCGATGTCCGAGACGACCCGGCGCAGCAGCTCATGATCGGTCCAAGCCGGCTTCGGGATGGTCGCGCTCGGGAAGCCGGCCTGGTGGGTCATGAGCTGCAGGACCGTGATCTCGCCCTTGCCGTTGCGGGCGAACTCCGGAACATGGTCGGCGATGCGGTCGGTGAAGCGCAGCGCACCCTGCTCGGCCAGCAGCCACAGCCCGGCTGCCGTGATCACCTTGGTGTTGGAATAGAGCAGCCACAGGGTGTCGGGGCGGGCCGAGGCCGGCGGCGTCACCGATGCGGCGCCGAAGGTGCGGTCGAAGACCAGCCGGCCATGGCGCGCGATCGCCACCTGGGCGCCGGGATGGCGCCCGTCGCCGATGTGGCGCTCGATCAGGGCGGCCAGGCGCTCGAGCTGGTCGGTGCGCAGGCCGCACTCGGCCGGCGCCGCGGGAGCGAGGGGAACGGGCATCGGGATCCTCCGGAAACCGATGCCCAGCCTGCCGCCGCCGCGGGTGCCGGATCAAGGCCGCTCAGAAGCCGGCGCGCCGCTCCGCCAGGCCCGCGAGCAGCGCGTGGTCGAGCGGGTTGACGCGGGCGTTGCGCACGTCGGTGTTGACCGCCAGGTAGCCGGCGGCGTTGAAGCTGGCGCCGATCTGCCGGCCTTCCAGATAGCCCGTGGTCTCGTAGTGCATCAGCGGGTCGATGTTGGCGGCGCGCACGTCGGGATTGGCCGCCAGGTACTGGCTGACATTGAACAGGGCGTTGGGGTTGCGCCCCTCCCGCCAGCCGGTCTGGCGGTAATGGGTCAGGGGATCGATCCCGGCGGCGGCGACGTCGGGGTTCTGCATCAGATAGTAGGTGCGGTCGAAGCCGCCGGAAATGCCGGTGGTGCCGCCGGCCGCGGCGTCGTCGGTCTCCGACGTGGTCGGGGTGATCGACAGGGTCAGGGTCTTGTCCGCGAACTGCAGGGTCTGGACGTTGCGCAGATAGTCGTTGGTGGTGCCGTCCAGGCTTTTCACCCGGGCGCGATTGCCCAGGATCAGGATGCTGTAGTTCGCGCTCGCGCCGCCGAAGATGGCGGTGTTGGCGCCGCCGCGGCCGTCGATGATGTCGGTGCCGCTGCCGCCCGTGAAGGTGTCGTTGCCGGCACCGCCGACCAGCGTGTCTTTACCGGTGCCGCCGACCAGCGAGTCGTTGCCGTCCCCGCCGGCGAGGAAGCAGCCGGCATTGGAGCCGATCAGCGTGTCGGCGAACTTCGAGCCGCGCACGCCCTGGATGTTGGCGAGGGTGTCGGTGCCGCCCCAGGGGTTGGTCGCGGTGCCGGTCGACAGGTTGACCAGGGCGCCGCCGACCGCGCCGTTGCTGGTGTCGGCCAGGCCGTAGTTCAGGATGGTGAAGCCGCCGCCGCCGGTGATCGTGTTGCTGCCGGGGCCGCCGCCCAGCATGTCGTTGCCGGACCCGCCGATGATGACGTCGTTGCCCGGCCCGCCCATCAGGCGCTCGACATTGGTCAGCTGGTCGGTGACGCCGTCATGGCTGACCGTGCCCGTCGCCAGATTCGCGACGATCGCGGTCTTGCTGCCCATGTAGGTGACCTGCTGGTCGGGATAGTTGAGGCCCCAGCCGTTCATGCGCGGGTTGGCGTCGCCGATCACGGTGTTGGCGCCGGTGCCGGCCTGGATGTCCAGGTAGCGGCCCGGAAAGCCGCGCATGTCGTAGCTGTCGCCGTTGTTGGAGCCGATGACATACAGATAATCGCCCGGCGGGGTTTCCCAGCCGGTGATGGTGTCGGTGCCGATGGCGCCTTTGGTGACGACGCCGGTGCCGGCGGTCAGCGACAGGGCATTGGGCAAGCCTTGATAGCTGATCGTGTCCTGTCCCGCGCCGCCCAGGTTGATGACGAAGCTGCCCTGGCTGGTGCCGAGCTGGAAGCGGTCGTTGCCGGGTGTGCCATTCAAGATGGTCATGGCTTCTCTCAAGAAGGGGGTCTGTCTTCTTCTCGTTCTTCGGAGAAAACTATTGCCGCATCCCCGTCGCAAAAAATAAATTTCAGAGCAGGCAATAAATTCCCAGTGTCGAATGCTTGCCAATGGCGGGTGTCGACTGACCGCGATGCCCCGCTTATGCTACGGCGCTGGGGGTCGTCTCATCCCCGCCCGCGTCCGGCTTGACGGCGGGCCGAGACCGGCGCCCTTCTGTCGCCATGCTCACGGCCCAAGACTGGCTCGACCGCGGCAAGGACCTGCAGGCCCATGGCCGCTCCGCCGATGCGCTCGCCAGCTATGCCGAGGCGGCACGGCTCGGCGGCGAGACGCCGGAGCTACTGGCGCGCATGGCGGCGTCCCATGTCGACCGACGCCAGTTCGACGAGGCGTTCCAGCGGCTGGACCGGGCGCTGGCGCTCGATCCCGCGGCGCCCTATGCCCATCTCGTCCGGGGCCGGCTGCTGATCCGCCTGGGCCACCTGCGCGACGGGGCGGCCGAGTCCGAGTGGCGCTGGCGGATGCCGGGCGCCCCCGATTTCGGCTTTCGGCAGCCGCGCTGGCAGGGCGAGCCGCTGGCCGGCCGGACCCTGCTGGCGATCGGCGAGGCCGGGCTCGGCGACATGCTGCAGGCCGCCCGCTACCTGGTCCGAGCCGCCCGCGACGGCGCCCGCGTGCTGGTGACGGCGCCGGCGCCGCTGCAGCGGCTGTTCCAGCGCCTGCCCGGGGTGGCTGGTGTGCTAGGCCAGGGCGACCCGCTGCCGCCGTTCGATCTGTGGACCACCACGGGCAGTCTGGCCGCCGGGTTCGCCGACGATCTCGCCGGCATCCCGGCCGAGGTGCCCTATGTCGCGCCCGATCCGGCGCTGGTCGCGGCCTGGGGCGCGCGGCTTGCCGCCGCCGGGCCCGCCCGGCGGCGCATCGGCATCGCCTGGGCCGGTGGCCGGCGCGACCACATTCCGGGTTCGGTGCTGTTCAACAGCCACCGCTCGCTGCCGCTCGGCGCCCTGGCGCCGCTGTGGCAGCAGCCGGGGACCGCGGTCTGGGCGCTGCAGCAGGGGCCGGCCCTGAGCGAGGGCGACGGCATCGCCGCGGTGCGGCGGCCCGACATCGGGGACATGGCCGACACCGCGGCGATCATGGCCCATCTCGACCTGGTCGTGACGGTCGACACCTCGGTCGCCCACCTGGCCGGCGCCACCGGGCGGCCAGTGCTGGTCATGCTCCACGCCACCCATTGCGAGCGCTGGATGGTCGACCGGCCGGATTCGCCTTGGTACCCGACCATGCGGCTGATCCGCCAGCCGACCCTGGGCGACTGGCCGCCGGTGGTCGAAGCCGTGGTCCGCGCCGTCTCCGGTCAGTGATCGACGAGGCGCGGCCCGCAGTCATGGCCGGGCGGCTCGCCATCGATCGCCCGGAACAGGACGCCGATTTCGGTCAGCAGGTCGTAGAGCGGCGGCAGATCGCGGGGCGACCGCACCTGCCCCAGCCGGTCGACCACGGCGTCGAGCAGGGCATCGATGCGGCCGAGCGCGTCGGCGCGATCGACCAGGTCGTGCAAGGCGAGGGACATCGGGGATCTCCCAGGACGGGGATCAGTGCAGCCGCGACAGCGCGTCCAACAGGTCGTTGGCCTCGTCGACCAGCAGCCGGAAGCGCTCGATGTCGGTCCGAGTCGGCAGCGGCGGCAGACGCTCGTCCAGCGCCTCCATGATTTCGTCGACCCGGTCGAGGGCGGTCATGCGGGTCATGAATACGGATACGAGTTCGGATTCCATGGCGGGCCTCCGTCGGTGAAACCGCGGCCGGGCCGCAGCCCGTCGACAATGGCCCGCCGCCGTCCCGGCGGCGTCCGCAAGCGCCTCAAAAAAGCATCAAAATGTGGCGAGCGCGCCGCGCCGCTTTAGGAGGGCAGCGTCGCCGCCAGCGCCGCGATCGCGTCGCGACCCGCGAGCGCCGGCACCACACCGCGGGCGGTGCAGGCCAGCGAACCGGCGGCGACGCCCCAGCGCGCGGCCTCGGCTAGGTCGCCGGTCTCGGCCAGGCGCACGACGAAGGCCCCGACGAAGGCGTCACCGGCGCCGGTGGTATCGACGGCCTGGACCGGCGGCGGCGCCACCAGCCGGGGTGCCTGGCCGCGCTCGAACAACATGACGCCGCGGGCGCCGGCGGTGACCACGGCGGCGCGGCGGACGCGGCCCAGGAGCGCGGCGCCGGCCGCCTCCAGCCCGTCACTGCCGCTCAGCGCTGCGGCTTCGGTCTCGTTCGGGATCACGATGTCGATGCCGTCCCACAAGCCGTCCGGCACCGCGGCTGCCGGCGCCGGGTTGAACACCGTCAGGCCGGTCGCGGCGGCGAAGGCTGCGGCCGTGGTCTCGACCGGGGTCTCGAGCTGGGCCAGCACCACCGCCGCCTCGGCCAGCGCCGGGCAGGCGGCGAGGGCGGTGGGCGCCAGGCGGCGATTGGCTCCGGGATCGATGATGATCTGGTTCTCGCCCGCCGCATCAACGGTGATCATGGCGATGCCGGTCGGCTGCCCGGCGTCCACCGTCACCGCGCGCACATCGATGCCCTCGGCCGCCCACATCTCGCGCGCCGCGGCGCCGGCCGGATCGGCGCCGACCGCGGCGACCAGCGCCACGCGGCCGCCGACCCGCGCCGCCTGGACCGCCTGGTTGCTGCCCTTGCCGCCATGGGCACGCAGGAAACCGTGGCCGGTGCGCGTTTCGCCCGGCCGCGGGAAGCGGTCGACCGAGATGATCTGGTCGCTCATGTAGCTGCCGACGACCGCGATCAGCGGGGCGCTGGCCATGGCTGGGCCCTCCCTTTCCGTAGCGGGAGCGATCTATGCCAGGCCCAGCGGCGCGGGGCGAGCGAAACCGGGAAACACCGCCGCGGTGTCGCGGACGCCGAGCACGGCCTCCAGCAGCTCGGCCAGCACGGCGCGGTAGTCGGTGGCGACCGCCAGGTCGACGCCCTGGTCCAGCTGCTCCTGGGCCAGGCCCGGCCAGCGCCCGTAGATCCGGCCGCCCTTGATCCGGCTGCCCAGGGCCAGCATCACGCCGGCATGGCCGTGATCGGTGCCCTGGCTGAAGTTCGAGCGCAGCCGCCGGCCGAACTCGGTCATGACCAGGGTGGTGACCGGCGTCGGACAGCGGGCGAGGTCGTTGTGGAAGGCGGCCAGCCCCTGCGACAGCTGGCCGACCAGGTTGGCGAAGCGGCCGGGCTGGCCCTCATGGGTGTCCCAGCCGCCCATGTCGACGCACGCCACGCGCAGGCCCAGGTCCAGCTTGACCAGCTGGGCGACGACCTTGAGCGCGCGGCCGATCTCGGTGCCCTCATAGGCGGGGCCCGGTTCGGGTTGATAGGGCAGCGGCTTGCCACCCGGGCCGCGGGGCAGGCGGCCGTCGACCGCGGCCAGGATGCCGAGCGTGGTCCGCATGCTCTGGCCGACCGGGCCGGGCGCGCCGGCATAGAGCGCCGACAGCACGCGCTGCGGCTCGTCGCCGCCGGCCAGGCCGAGGCCGCCGCCGAGATCGGGCACCGCGATCGCGGCGGGATAGCCCAGGAGTGCCGCGTCGGGCGACTGCGCCGTCGACAGCGCCGCCACGCGTCGCGGCGCCGGGCCGAGGGCCAACACGCGCCCGAGCCAGCCGTCGGTCATGCGGTTGAGCTCGCCATCGGCGGCGACGCCGCGCTCGATCATGTCCTGCGCCACGAAGTGGCTGCGGGTGCCGTTGACCAGCCCGGCGGCATGGACGATGGCGAGCGCGCCGTCGGCATAGAGCTCGGCCAGGGCGCCGGCGTCGGGATGGAGCCGGAACTCGGTCGTGCGGTCGGGGCCGCGGTCCAGGCGGTGGCCCTGGCGGTCGCCGCTGTCCAGGACCCGCAGCTCGGGGATGCGGGCGGCGACATAGCCCGGGTCGTTGACCGGGCCGACCAGGTTCAGGCCGTCGCAGGCACCGCGCTGGAACAGCACCACCAGCACGCCGGACGGCGCGGCGTCGGCGGCGAAGGCCAGGCGGCCGACCCCGGGCACCACGGCGAGGCCCGAGGCGGCGACGCTGGCAAGCAAGGTGCGCCGGGAGACGGTCATGAGCTCACCGGATCTGGAAGGGCTCGGACATGGCGGCATAGGCCACCAGCCGGCGATGGCGCGCCTCGGCATCGGGCTCGGCGGTCAGCAGCGCGTGCGGATCGAGCGCCATGCCCTGAGCGATGGCATGGCCGAGCCGGTCCTGCTCGTCCGGTGCGATCAGCCCCGGCAGCAGGCGGCTGAGCCAGGCCACGCCGAGAACGGACACTGGGCGGTCGGGCGCCTCCAGCGCCGACGGCTGGAACGCGCCGGTCCCCCAGCTGCCGTCGGCGAGGCCGGCCAGCAGCGCCCAGCGCTGGCGCATGGCGTTGGTGCCCAGCCAATAGGCGCTATGGTCGGGGTGGCCGGTCGGCGACGGCCAGATGAAATGCATTTGCCCGCAGGCCGCCAGCTGCTGCATCAGCCGCTCGTTGACGGTCAGGTCGATGCTCGTCGCGCGGACGAAGCCGGCCAGCAGCTCCAGGGGGCGCTTGACCCGCACGCCGGGCGTGCGCGGGAACTCCGGCGACAGCAGGATCGCGCGCACGACCTGGGCGATCTGGTCGGGGGCGCTTCGGTGCTGGGTCCAGGCCGCGGCCGCCTCGGCGCACAGGGCCGGCGACGCGGCCTCGCCGGCCAGGCGCCGGGCGAGCTTGGCGCTGACATAGCGCGCCGTCGCCGGATGGGCCGCGACCAGGTCCAGGACCTTGCGGCCGTCGGCCATGGCCGCCTGGAACGGATCGAACTCGGTGGCCAGCACCCGCTTCTGATAGCCGTCGTGCCAGCCTTCGACATAGGCGAAGCGGCCGGTCTGCGGCAGCCGGCGACCGCCGCCGATGTCCTGGCCGTCCTCGACCGTCCAGCCGGTGAAGGCGCGCGCCGCCTCGTACACGTCCTGGTCGATGTAGCCCTCCGGCTGGCCGTCCAGGGCGCCCGGCACCTCGCGCCAGCGGTTGTAGAGCGCGTTGAGGTAGGCGCCGCGGCCGAGGCCATGCAGCTCGAACAGTTCGCGCGCATAGTTCTCGTTGGCCGCGCCGGCCCGGGACGACCGGTTGTTGAGCATCGCCAGCATGGCGGCGCTGCTCGCCACGGCCTCCAGGAACTCGCGGAAGTTGCCGGCCCAGTGGCGACGGATGACGTCGCGGTCGTAGGCCGGCAGGGCGACGGCGATGCGGCCGTCGACATAGGCGCTGACGTTGAAGTGGTTGTGCCAGAAGTCGACCAGGAGCTCGCGCAGGCTCCAGCGGCTATAGACCGCGCGCAAGATGGTGGCGGCGACCAGCTCGGTGCGGATCCGGTTGCGTTCGGCACCGGCCGCCTTCTTGCCGTCGCTCAAGGGCCACAGCTGCTCGATCGGCTGGTCCAGCGTGCGCAGCGGGCGGACCTCGTCGACCGCCGGATAGTCGGCGGTCGCCGGATATTTGATCGGCAGCCGGGTCGCGGCGAGCTTGGCCGCCAGCGCCGGCTCCGGCGCCGGATCGGGGCGAAGCTGCTGGTCGACCCAGGCTGTCAGGCCATGGTGGGCCGGGTCGGCGTCGCCGGGCTGCAGCCGGTGTCCGACGCGCGCCAGCACCACGGTCTCGGGACGCGGGGCGAAGCTCATCGGGGGCGATCCTACCCGATCGCCCGCCGCCGCGCGCGGTAGCGGCGTCTTCCAACCAAGCTTTTGACGGGGGCCTGGGCGGTTACCGCGAGTTAATTTGAAAGCAACGTCGCCAGGGACTATTTATCAGTCTGAGGCTGTTTCCCCTACGAGTTTGCGGCCATGAAAGCGCCCCTGATCATTTCGGCGATCGTTGCGGCCACCGCGCTTGGCGCCCCTCCGGCCAGCGCGCGCAACAATCACACGACCAACTTCCTGCTGGGCGCCGGTGCCGGGATCGTCGGCCTCGGTCTGGCCGAATCGCTGTTTTCGTCGCCGGATCGCGGGGGAGCCGTGTCTTATGCCCCGCCCCCCGTCGTCTATTCCCCGCCGCCGGTCGTCTATGCGCCGCCGCCCGTCTATGCCTATCCGCCGCCTTATGCTTATGCACCGGTGTGCGAGGTCTATTACGACGCTTGGGGAAGACCGTACCAAAGCTGCCACTGACTGTCCTGATACGATGGCAGAATTATAGAGACTTTTATGCAATCGTGCTAAGACCCTCTCTACCGCCGCGAGGGCGGAGGCGAGGGGGGCGGCATGTCGGACGCCGTGATGTCGGAGGTCGCGATGCGGGCCGGCGACGTGGGGTGCGCCGATCCGGACGTCGTGGCGTCCTTCCTGCGGCGGATCGGGCCGGTCGAGCGGCCGCTGCTCGATGCCTTCCTGGCCCTGGGATGCTCCCACGGCGTCGAGGCGGGCGAGGTGGTCTGCCGTCCGGGCGTCCTGGCCGACGGCCTGACCCTGGTCCGCGACGGCCGGCTGCGGCTGGAGCAGGACGGGCACTTCATCAAGCAATTCGGTGGCGACGAGTTCTTCGGCGAGGGCGCGCTGTTCCGCGACGAGCCGCCTGACGTCACCATCACCACGCTGGAGCGCTGCACGCTGTTCATCGTGCCGCGCGAGGCCGGCCGCGCCTTCGTGCGGGCCAACACCGCCTTCGGCTTCGCGCTGGCCTCGGTGATGCTGGTCGAGAGCCTCGGCCGGCTCAGCATCATGAACCGGCTCTACGCCGACAACCGGGCCCTTGCGCTGGAGAACGCCAGCCTGGCCAAATTCGTCAGCGAGAGCCCGGCGCCGGTCGCCCGGGTCGCCCGCGACGGCCGCGTCCTCTATGCCAACGAAGCGGCGACGGGAATCCTGCGCAGCTGGCGCACCGCGGTCGGCGCCCAGCTGCCGCTGACCCGCGCGGCCGAGGTGGCCCGCGCCTATGACTCCGGTGCGCCTCAGGACATCGAAGTCACCGTCGACGACCATGTCTTCGTGCTGAGCCTGGTGCCGGTCCCCGCCGGCGACTACCTCAACATCTATGGCCGCGACGCGACCGAGGAGCGCCGCAAGACCGCCGAGATCAATTATATCGCCAAGCACGACTTCCTGACCGGGCTGGCCAACCGCCAGATGTTCCTGGACAAGCTGGGCGAGGCCTTCCAGGTGGCCGGGCCGGAGCGGCGGGGTGCGCTCCTGTT
Organism: uncultured Comamonadaceae bacterium; assembly: GCA_964511405.1. Classification (GTDB taxonomy): domain Bacteria; phylum Pseudomonadota; class Alphaproteobacteria; order Elsterales; family Elsteraceae; genus CAZEFK01. The sequence goes on from CAZEFK010000018.1 coordinate 34,689, forward strand.
CCTGGATCTCGACCATTTCAAGGAAGTGAACGACACGCTGGGCCACGCCATCGGCGACCAACTGCTGCAGGCGGTGTCGCGGCGGCTGCTGCGCACCGCCCGCGGCAACGAGGTGGTGGCGCGCCTCGGCGGCGACGAGTTCGCGATCATCCACTCGACCACGGCCTCGCCCAACGCGGTCGCGGCCCACGCCGAGCGGATCATCTCGGTGCTGTCGCGCACCTTCTCGATCGAAGGCAATTCCATCCGGATCGGGGTCAGCATCGGCGCGACCTTCTTTCCCGAGGGCGGCGACACGATCGAAGACGTGATGCGGCGGGCCGACATGGCCATGTACCGGGCCAAGAACGAGGGCCGCAACACGTTCCGCCTGTACACGCCGGCGCTCAATGCCGAGGCCTCGCAGCGCCTGCAGGTCGAGGCCGACCTGCGGGCCGCGGTCGCGACGGGCGGCATCGCGGTCCATTTCCAGCCCAAGATCTCGCTGGTCGACGGCCGCCTGGTCGGCGCCGAGGCGCTGGCACGCTGGTCGGCGGCCGGCCGGGACATCGGCCCCATGGAGTTCCTGCCGGTCGCCGAGCGCATCGGGCTGATGGGCGAGCTGGGCATGCACGTGCTGCGCCGGGCGGTGGACCAAGCCCGTGCCTGGGAGGCAGCCGGCTGGGGCGACCTGCGCCTGGCGGTCAACCTGTCGGCGGCCCAGTTGCAGGATGCAGGCCTGGTCGAGCAGGTGCGCGGGCTGCTGGATGCCGCCGGGTTCGCGCCCGAACGCCTGGAATTCGAGATCACCGAATCCGTGATGCTCGACGACGTCGACACGGTGGTCGCGACCTTGGATGCGTTGCGCGGTCTGGGCATCGGGCTGTCGATCGACGACTTCGGCACCGGCTTCTCGTCCTTGAGCCAGCTGCGCCGGCTGCAGGTCGACAAGATGAAGATCGGCCATGTGTTCGTGCGCGACGCGGTCGACGGCGGCGAGGCCGCGACCCTGATGCGCGCGGTGATCGGCCTGGGCCTGGCGCTCGACGTGGTGGTTGCCGCCGACGGCATCGAGGACGAGGCGCAGTTCGCGCTGCTCCGCCAGCTCGGCTGCCAGGAGGGCCAGGGCTTCTATTTCAGCCCGGCGCTGCCGCCCGAGGCGTTCCTGCAGTACCTGGAGCAGGAGCCCCACGGCTGATTGGACTCAGGGCTAGGGCGGGATGAGATCAGGTTGACCGGCTCACGAAAGCCTCTTACCGACGTGTGGCACCCCTCCACCCGACCTCCTCCCACAAGGGGAGGAGGGGCGAAGCTGCCGCGACAGAACTCCTCCTCCCCTTGTGGGAGGAGGCTGGGTGGAGGGGGAATCACGACGATTCCATCTGATGCATATTCCGCTCCTAGGGCGCCCGCACCAGCTTGACCAGCGCCTCGATCTCGCTGCCCTCGGCGTCGCTGACCGCGGCGAAGCTCAGGTCCTGGTCGCGCCAGCGGATCACGGTGTAGCCGTGGCGCTCGGTTCGCACCGGACCGGCGGCCTGGTCCGGCGTGGCGGCGCCGACGAACAGATCGATGACGTGCTTGTTGCGCCGGTAGACCAGGGCCGCGACCGGGGCGCCGCCGACATAGTCGACCCGGCCGCCGACCAGCGGGAAGCCCTCGGCCGCGAAGTCGCGGACCGGGGGCGCCAGCGGCACGCGGCCGGTGAACCATGGTTTCACCGTATGCTGGTCGGACGAGGCGACGGCGATCAGGTCCCCGGTCATGACGGCGCGGACATGGCCGTCGACCAGGGCGTCGATGACCGGATCGTCGGCGCGGCCCCGCAGCACGCCCGCGGTGATGGCCGCCGACAGCACGGCCGCCAGCACCACGCTCGCCGCCATCGCCAGCCATAGCCGCGGGCCGGCCAGCCATTGCCGCCGCGGCGGCGCCGGGGCATCGGCGCCGAGCGCCGCCAGCGCGGCGCCGAGATCGGCCGCGAGCGCATCAGGCGCCTGGAAGCGCTCGGCCTGGGCGCGCACTGCGGCGCTCAATGCCCGCCGGTCGGCGACGGCGGCCCGGCAGGCGGCGCAGCGCTGGACATGGGCCTGCCAGCGGGCCTCGGCGCCGGGGTCCAGTTCGCCATCGACGAAGGCGTCCAGCCAGGGGCCGAGATGCTCGCCCGTCTCAGTCATCGCCCGCCTCCTGGGTCGCCGCGGACCAGGCGCGGCGCAGCAGGTCGCGCGCCCGGGACAAGCGCGACATGACGGTGCCGACGGGGGCGCCGACGACATCGGCGATCTCGCGGTAGCTCAGATCCTGGACCTCGCGCAGGAGCAGGATCTCGCGGAAGGGCAGGGGCAGCTCGGCGATCAGCCGGTTCAGCAGGGCGCGGTCGGCGCTCGACAAGGCTGCCATCTCGGGCGTCGGCGACGGGTCCGGGGGCGCCGTTTCGGCCGCGACCTCGCCCTCGACGTCCCAGTCCACCGGCCCGCCGCGATTGCGGGCGAGCCAGGTATAGGATGTCCGGCGCACGATGCTCAGGAGCCACGGTCGAAACTCGCTTCCCTCGAAGCCATCGAAATAGCGGAACGCCCGCAGCAGCGCCTCCTGCGCCACGTCCTTGGCGTCCTCCGGCCGTCCGGTCAGCCAGCGCGCCAGCGAATAGGCCGCGTCCAGATGGGGCAGCGCCAGCTGTTCGAACCGTCTGGTCCTGTCGTCCGGCCGTCCCAAGCGGCGCTCCCACCGTCACCCTTGCCGTCGGGACTGAGGCTACTCCGCAAATTGCCGGCGTCCACCCTCTCTGCCGGCCTCTCTGGCGGCGGGGAGGGTGGCGCCCCGGCGATCGGCCTATTGAACGACCACGGTTCCCTGCATGCGCGGGTGGATCGTGCAGAAGTACTTGAAGGTTCCGGCCTCGGTGAAGAGGAAGGAATAGCTGTTGTCGGTGTCGAGCGCCGACGACTTGAACAGCTTGCCGCCGTCGGCGCTGGCGACGGTGTGCGGGTCATCGTCCTTGTTGGTCCAGGTTACCTGGGTGCCGCGGGCGACCGTCAGGACGGCCGGGCCGAAGCTGAAGTCCTGGATCGTCACCGCCGGCGGTGCCGCCGTGGCGGCGGCGGCGCGCCAGCCGAGCCACGAAGCCATCAGGACGGCCATGGCGGCCGTCGCGAGCGCAATGCGGACCGGGATCATCGGCCGCCTCACGCCAGCGTGGTGTCGGTCAGGGTCGCGCGGCTGCCCGGCGCGACGTCGACGCGGCGCACGCCCAGCATCGAGCGCAGCTGCTCGGCTGCGACCTTGAGCGGGCCCGGGCCGGCCCCCGGCGTGCCCGGCGCGGCCTGGGGGAAGGCCGTCGAATAGGCGGTTTGCAGCGCGACGCTGCCTTCGACCTTCTGGATCACCTGATGGATGTGGCCGTTCAGCACGGTGACCGAGCCGAAGCGCTTCAGCAGCGTGATCGCCTGCATGCCGTCGTCGGTGCCCCATCCCCAGTCGGACGAGACCGTCCACAGCGGCATGTGGGTGAACACCACGACCGGCGTGCTGGCGCCTTTTCCCTTGAGGTCCGCTTCCAGCCACTTCAGCTGGTCGGGGCCCAGATACCCCAACCCGCCCGGCCGCAGGTTGACGACGTTGACCAAGCCGATGAAGTGCACGCCGCCCTGGTCGAAGCTGTACCAGCCGCCGGTGTTCTTCGCTTGGCCGAAGCGCTCGAAGAACAGCTTGCCGTTGTCGTTGATCGTATCGTGCTCGCCCGGCACGTAGTGGGTGTCGATGTGGACCGTCTTCATCAGCTCGGCCGCCGCGGCGAACTCCTCGGCCTTGCTCAGGTGGCTGACGTCGCCGGTGTGCAGCAGCATCGCGGGCTTGGCCGCGGCAATCTTGGCGAGTGCCGCTTGCATGGTCGCGCCGGGGTCGGGATTGACCGCCCCCTTGAAGCCGATATGCGTGTCGCTGATCTGCATGAACGTGAAGCTGCCGGCCGTGGCCGCCTGGGCCGCGCCGCCCAGCTCGAGCTGGCGCGGCACGCCGCCGACGACGGCCCATGCCACGCCGGCGCCTCCCCACATCATGCAGCGCAGCAGCGTCCGGCGCGACGGGCCGGACGCGCGGTCGAATTCATCGGACATGCTCATCTCCTGGGTCTCGCAACAGGGCGGGTTCGGAGATCAAGACCGGCCGCCCGGACGATCTATTCCCGCGCCGATGCGAAAAATCAGGCGCGGTGAGCGCCATTGGCGGCCCGGCGGCAATCCCGGTATCGTGCGGCGGTCCATTCCCGGAGGTGCCCCGATGACCGGCCAGACGATCAGCATCACCGCCGCCGATGGCGGCCGGTTCAACGGCTATCTGGCGGTCCCGGCCGCCGGCTCGGGCCCCGGCCTGGTGCTGGCCCAGGAGGTCTTCGGGGTCAACGCCCATATGCGCGCCGTCGCCGACCTCTATGCCGAGGAGGGCTACACAGTGGTGGTGCCGGATCTGTTCTGGCGTCTGGAGCCCGGGGTCGAGCTCGGCCATTCCGAGGCGGACATGGCGCGGGCCTTCGGCCTCTACCAGCGGCTGGACGTGGCCCGAGCGGTCGACGACATCGGCGCCACGGTCGCGGCCATGCGCAGCCTGCCGGCGGTCCGGGGCAAGATCGGCGTGCTGGGCTTCTGCCTGGGCGGCAAGCTCGCCTTCCTGTCGGCGACGGCGGGGCAGGTCGATTGCGCCGTGGCCTATTACGGCGTCGGCATCGAGGACGCCCTCGACCGGCCGCTGGCCGTGCCGATGACCTTCCACTTCGCGGCCGAGGACAAGCTGGTGCCGCCGGCCGCCGTCGAACGGGTCCAGGCCAAGTTCGCCGGCCGCCCGGACGTCGAGGTGTTCGTCTATCCCGGCGTCGACCACGCCTTCAACAACCCGGCGCGCCCGGCCTACAGCAAGCCCGCCGCGACGCTCGCCCACAGCCGCACCATCGCCCGGCTGCGCGGGGTGCTGGGGCCGCACTACGATCTGGTGGCGCTATGGGAGAAGCACTGCCTGTACGAGTTCGGCACGCGCAACGTCGACGACACCATGGCGACGATGGTGCCCGAGCCCTACGTCAACCATATCCCGACCATGACCGGCGGCTTCGGCTACAAGGACCTCTACCGGTTCTACAAGCATCACTTCATCCCGCGCTGCCCGGCCGACACGGCGCTCACGCCGATCAGCCGCACCGTCGGCATCGACCGGGTCGTCGACGAGATGGTGTTCTCGTTCACCCACGACATGGAAATCGACTGGATGCTGCCGGGGATCAAGCCGACCGGCCGCCGGGTCGAGGTGCCGCTGGTCGCCATCGTCTGCTTCCGCGGCGACAAGCTGTTCAACGAGCACATCTATTGGGACCAGGCCTCGGTGCTGGTGCAGATCGGCCTGCTCGACGCCAAGGGACTGCCGGTCGCGGGGGCGGAGACCACGCGCAAGCTGCTGGACCCCAGCCGGCCGTCGAACGAGCTGATGCCGAACTGGCCCGAGAGCGCGCCGCGCGCGGCCGAGTGAGCCGTCCCCGATCAGGCCGCAGCCGGTCCGGTCAGAACTGGATCGGCTTGATCGGGCCGTACCGGCCCGCCGTGGCCATCGGCAGCGGCGGCAGCACGCGATGGGCCGAGGACGGCGTCGGCGCGACATGGGCCGCCCGGGCGGGCCCGGCCGTCGGCCCGGCAGCACCGGATTTTGGCGGGTTGGGTGGCACGGCACCCGTGGTGGGCGGTGCCGGCGGGGTCGGGTCGGTCGCCGTGGCGGCGGGCGGCAACGGCGCCGTGGCGATGCGGCGGTTGGGCAGGATCGGCGCCGCGGCCGCCGCGCTGGCGGGCGGTCGCAGGCCAGGTTGCGCCGCAGGCCGGTTGCCCAGTGCCGCCGCACCGCCGCCCAGGGCACGGGTCGCGAGCGCGGTCGCCGCGGCCATCAGCGGGTCGGCGTCCTGGGCCGCGGCGGGCCCCGCGCCGACCGCCGCCAGCACGACGACGATCGCCGCCGTCCACGTTCGATTCGTGACCGCCATGCCTGCTCCTTCGTCCCCGATGGCTGACCTTACCCTGATCCCCGGGTCGGAGACCAGGACCGCATGACGCGCCGGCCACCGCCCAAACCGCAGCCGCTGCCGCTTTCGGCGCTGGCCGGCCGGCCGTCGGCGCGGGCCGGGCGCATCGGCATCGACGATACCCCGGCCAAGGCCGTGCTGAAGCTGGCCGGCAACCACCAGGGCGCCGCGGTCGCGCTGGCGGCGCTGGTCAAGGCCCAGGCGACCGTCGATCCCGCCGGCAGCTTCGGCCCGTTCACCCCGTTGGTCATGGTCGAGGCGCTCGGCCTGACGCCGGAGCAGCTGTGGCGGCTGTTCGACCGCTGCGCGCGCCGCGACGTCCTGGTCGCCACGGCGCTGCTGCATGCCTTGCGGCTGAAGCTGGTCGCCCGCGACCCGCTCCTGGCGGCGGACGAGGCCGTGGTCGGCGCGCTGGTCGCGGCGGTCAAGGCCCAGGTACCGGGCTTCGGCCGCTCCTAACCCGCCGTCGCCTCGAGGGACCGCGCCGGAACCCGCAGAGGGGCCGTTACCTGTCGGCCATGCTCCCAGCCGGTCACGATCGCCGCGCCCGTGCGCGGGTGGAACATGGCAACGACCTTGGTGCAGCGGTTGAGGATCGGTGGCGCCAGCCACGAATGGTCCCAGGTCGCGCCGGCGGCCAGGATGGCCTCCATCTGCTCGTGGCGCCCATGGCTGTCGTCGCCGCGCGGCCGGCCGCGACCGAAGTCCGGCGACCAATGGTTTGCCACCGCACCCCGGCGCGTCCGGGCGGCCCGCTCGGTCCGTTCGATGACGCAGGACTGTCCCGGCTCGGTCCCGCACAGGCTGAACAGGGCCGGACTGCAGATCGGGGTGGTTTCCAGCAGCCGCACGGCTTCTGCATAGGTCCGGCAGCGGTCGAAGGCGAGGCGCAGCAAATGGGCCGGCGGCAGCGCCGTCGACCGCCACACGGCATGGCGGGCGGCAAGCCAGTCGACGCCGCGGCCGAGCCCGGTGGCGGGCAGCGGCGGCTGGTTGATGGCGCCGGCAAACCGTCCGGGCGCCAGCGCAGTCAGCACGCCGACATAGCCGGGCCAGGTGAGGCTGAGATAGGGGCCGGCATCGCCTTCGGCCTCGGCCGCGACCAGCGCCGTGCCGAGGCCGTCGAAGTGCCAGTCCAGGACCCGCAGCATGGTCGGGCCGCCATGCTCGCGATCGTCGACGGCGCCGGTCGTGCAGCCCCATTCGTAGCTGAGGTTGAGCAGGATCGCGCCGCGTCGGCCGAGGCCGGCCGCGACTTGGCGCAACTCCTCGGCGTACGGGGTCTCGCTCCGCGCCAGCCACGCCGCCGATACGCGGTCGCCGGCGAGGATCCCGACCCGGCCATACAGGCGGCGCGCGGTGGCCATCACGGCCCGCAGGGCGTCCGGTTGCGCCGCGGCGGTGGTGGGGCCGTGCCGGCGACCGACCGCAATGCGCGGGATCGAGACCAGGGTCCGGCCGTCATCCATCCCGGCATCTCCCATCCTGCGACAGCCGCTCAGCCGTCCAGGAAACCTTGGACGAACCGCACGATCGCCGCCAGGTCGTCGCGATCGAGCCGCGGCACCCGCAGCCCGGACACCGGGGCGTCGGCGATGACCGCCAGGATATGGGGATCCTCGGTTGCGAGCAGGGGCTTGCCCAGGCTCGGACGGTGCACCTCGAGCTTGGGCCAGGCGCCGCGCTTGAAGCCCTCCACCAGCACCAGGTCGACCGGCGCCAAGTGGGCCAGCAAGGCGTCGAGGCTGGGCTCGGCCTCGTCGCGCAGCTCATGCATCAGCGCCCAGCGCCGCTCGGACACCACCAGCACTTCCGCGGCGCCGGCCTGGCGGTGCTGGTGGCTGTCCTTGCCCGGCTGGTCGATGTCGAAGCCGTGATGGGCGTGCTTGATCGTCGAGACCGATCGGCCATCGGCGATCAGGCGCGGCAGCAGGTCCCGGATCAGCGTCGTCTTGCCGCTGCCGCTCCAGCCCGCCAGGCCGAGAACCTTCACTCAGCTGCCGGTCCGGATCGCACCGCTCTTGGGATCGACGATGACGGAGGCGCGGGCCCCGTTTCGGCTCGCCGTCGCGTGGACGCCGTCGCCCCGCGCCTCCAGATCCTTGATGTTGAGGTAGCCGGCGGCCTGCAGCGCATTGAGCGCCGCGGTGATGCGCCGGGCCGACGGATCGGCGGCGGCGGTCGCCGGCCGCGCCAAGGGCGGCTGGACGGCGGCGGCCTGGGTCGGCGCCTGGTCGGGGCCGAGCCCGAGCAGGGCGGCATCGGCGGCACTGCCGGCCCCACGGTGGATCAATCCGTCGGGTCCGATCACCAGCCCTTCGGCACTGCCGCGTCCGGTGCCCCGGGGCATGGCGCCCGGGATGCCGTTCGGGGTGACCGGCGGCGGCGCCGGCATCGCGACCTTGCCGTTGACCACCTGCAGCTCGTTGAGGCCGCTCGGCATCGAGCCGTCGGCCTGGGCGCCCTTCAGCACCTTGTCCAGGAAGCCGTCCTCGATCTGCCCGTTCTTCATCCCCCACGCCGTATAGTCATATCCGGCGGTCGCCGATTGGTCCCTGGGCACTCGGTCGGTCGGCAACGGGGTCTGGGCCCACCCCTGGCCGGCCGCCAGCATGGCGACTCCCATCCCCAACCACACGGCAATCCTGGTCACGCGATACACTCCTCTGAGGACCCTTGCGCCCAGACGTGAGGCGGGTTGGAGTCGAATGCAAGCGGCCGGTCAGGGCAAGCGCGTGCGTCGATCCGCCTCGCGCGGCGCCGGAACGGTCGAATCCGCCGCGGTTTGGCGGTAGATTTACAAGACGAAGGACGCCGGGCCCAATCGCGTTGCTTGGACAGCCGGTACGGGAGTACCGGTCGGATCGCGGCGGCGGATCCGGAAGGGAATGATCGCGGTCGCCGCGTGCGGAGAGGTCAATGGCTGGAAAAACCAAGGAAGTTCGCGAGGTGCTGCGGGTCCTGCTGCGGACGCCGCAGGGGCAGGCTCTGATCGAGGAGCCCGACGCGCTGGCCAACCTGCTGCGCGAGATGGGGGTCGACCTCGTGCCGCTGCGCGATCCGGTCGCCCTGGAGCTCCGGCATCTGTCGGCCACGGTGGCCGGGATGAAGGCGCAGCTGACGGCCCAGCAGGGGGCACTGCGCGAGACCTCGCTCGACGTGCTGCGGCGCGAGCTGCAGGAGATGTCGGCGATCATCATGCAGGCCAAGCGCGAAATCGCGGCGCTGAAGCCCGAGCAGAGCGCCTCGTCCAGCAGTCGCATCATGACCGCGACCGAGGAACTCGACGCCATCGTCACGGCGACCGAGCGCGCCACCAACGAGATCCTGGCCAAGGCCGAGTATCTGACCGAGGCGGCGCCCCAAGTTGGCGCGCTGGAGGGCGGCGGCGACCTGGCGTCCGCGATCGAGGCGGCGGCCATGGACATCCTGATGGCGTGCAGCTTCCAGGACATCACCGGCCAGCGCATCACCAAGGTGGTCAATGTGCTGCGCTATCTCGAGACCCGGATCAACTCCATGGTCCAGATCTGGGGCAACGAGGATCTGTCGGCGGTGGCGCCGATCGAGGGTGGGCCGGCCGACGGCCGCCCCGACGCCGACCTGCTCAACGGCCCCCAACTGGAAGGCAAGGGGGTGTCACAGGTCGACATCGACGCCCTGTTCGCCAATCTCAGCCATTAGCCAGCCTACGGACCAGCCCACTAACCAGCGAGGAAGCCGCGCCAGAAGCCGAGGAGGGCGGCATCGCGCGCGTCGGGCGTGAAGGCGGCGGCATGGCGGGCAGCGCGCTCGACCATGGCGCGGCCGCGCGGGTCCCCGGTCGCGGTCCAGTCCAGCGCAGTTGCCAGCTGCTCGATGCAGGCGGCGGCGGTGTCTGCCCACAGCCCCAGGTCCTGCGCCGAGGGCAGCGCGAAATCGCCGTCGCCGTGGAAGCCGGCCACCAGGGTGCCGCAGGCCATGGCCTCCAGCACCGGCAGGCCCAGGCTCTCGTGCCGGCCCAGCGCCAGGAACACCGCTGCTTCGCCCAGCGCCGCCGCAACCGCCGCCTCGCCGACGCCATCGAGCGCGACCATCGCCACGTCGGCATGCCGGGGATGCAGCAGCATCAGGCCGCGGGTCACCAGCGCCGCCTCGTCCGGCCGCTTGCGCGGCATGTAGGCGACGGCGCGGCATTTGGGGCGCAGGCGAAAGCGGTCGAGGTCCAGGGCGCAGGGCACCAGAGGGGCATTCGGCCACCCGGCTTGCGCGGCGAAGTGCCGCACGCTCTCGCTCGAGCACAGCACGGCCTCGATGCCGCTCCGCCGCCAATCGCCGTGCGCCTGCAGCATGGCGGCAGCGTAGAACTGGTTCTGGCAGAACAGCACGCGCCGGCAGGCGCGGTCACGGAACAGACTCAGCCCCTCGGCATGGTCCTCCGGGATGACCAGGACATCGCCGGGGCCGGGCGCCGCGCCGTCGGCGATCGCAACGACCGGGGCGGCGCTGGCGAACCAGTCGATCGCCGGGCGCCGGCCATGGAGGATCGTCGCGGCCAGGCCCCCCCGGTTCAGGCTCTCGACATGCTGATATAGGACGTGCACGCCGCCCGACGGATGCGCGATGTCGTGGCAGAGGTAGTAAATCATGCGGATGCCCTCATCGCCGGGACCGCGCCGGTGCCCTATATCGAAGCGGCCAGCCATGCCGCCGACCGTCGTTCCCAGGAAAGGACGCCAATAGATGCCTCGGTCCTCGATCTCCGCAACCGCGATCGTGCCGTTCGCGCCCATGGCCCTGGTGCTGCAAGGCGGCGGCGCCCTGGGCGCCTATCAGGGCGGCGTCTATCAGGCATTGGCCGAAGCCGGGATCCAGCCCAACTGGGTGGCCGGCATCTCGATCGGCGCGATCAATTCCGCGATCATCGCAGGCAATCCGCCGGAACGCCGGGTCGAGCGCCTGCGCCAGTTCTGGGAGGCGGTCTGCCCGCCGGACCCCTTGCTCTCCAGCCTGGTCGATCTCGACAACCTGCCGATGCCGGCGCTGGCGGCGATCGGGCAGATGGCCGCGGCACGGGCGCTGGTCAGCGGCCAGCCGAACTTCTTCCGGCCGCGCCTGCCGTCGCCCTTCCTGGCGCCGCCGGGCGAGCCCAGCGCGACCAGCTTCTATGACACGGCCCCGCTGCGCGACACCTTGCTGCAGCTGGTCGACTTCGACCGCATCAACCATGCCGGCGAGATCCGGCTGTCGGTCGGGGCGGTCCAGGTGCGCACCGGCAACTTCGTCTATTTCGATACCGGCCACCGCAGCGAGCAGCACCGCGGCGGCCATTTTTGCCGGATCCGGCCGGAGCACATCATGGCCAGCGGCGCGCTGCCGCCGGGGTTTCCGGCCGTGGAGATCGAGGGCGAGGCGTACTGGGACGGCGGCCTGGTGTCGAACACGCCCCTGGAATACGTCTTCGACGACCAGCCGCGGCAAGACCGGGTGATCGTCCAGGTCGACCTGTGGAGCGCCCATGGCCTGGCCCCGCGGACGATCGGCGACGTGCTGGAGCGCGACAAGGACATCCGCTATTCGAGCCGCACCCGCAAGGGCACCGACTCGGTGGTGGGCGGCCAGCGCCTGCGCCGCGCCATCGCCCACCTGCTGGCCAAGCTGCCGCCCGAGGCCCAGGCCGATCCCGAGCTGGCGGCCCTGCGCCAGATGGCCTGCGCGGCCTCGATGTCGATCATTCACCTGATCTATCGTCGAAAGAATTACGAAACCCATTCGAAGGACTATGAATTCTCCCGGTTGGCGATGGTCGAGCACTGGGACGCCGGCTATCGCGACACGGTCGAGGCGTTGCGACGTCCGCACTGGTTCCACCGGCCGCCGGCCGAGCATCCGGTGGTCACCCACGACGTCGGCCGGGTGGTGGGCGCCGGGTAACGCCGAGGGCGCGGGACGCGTTGACGGCAGTGCGGCGTCACGGCCGCGGGTTGGGAGGTTTTTTCGTGTGCGCCGGTCTGACACTCTGGTCGGGGGAACCCTACTTGAGAGGACGGGGGCAATGGGTCTCTCCGGTCTGGAGTGCTGGTTGACATGAACGCGCCGGTCAAGAATCTCGCCATCTGGATCGTGGTCTGCCTGGTCCTGGTGGTGGCGTTCGGGATGCTGCAGGGGCAATCGAGCGGGCCGAGCGCGCGCCAGATCGCCTTCTCCGACTTCCTGACCGAAGTGCAGGGGCACAACGTCGCCGAGGTCACGATCCAGGGCCCGTCGATCCATGGCCGGCTGCGCAACGGCGCCAGCTTCTCGACGTTCGCGCCGAACGATCCGGGACTGGTCAACCGCCTGACCAGCGCCGGCGTGCGCATCACCGCCGAGCCGGTCGAGCACAACAGCTCGCTGCTGCAGATCCTGTTGTCGTGGTTCCCGATGCTGCTGTTCATCGGGGTCTGGGTATGGTTCATGCGGCGCATGCAGGGTGGCGGCGGCCAGGCCATGGGCTTCGGCAAGAGCCGGGCCCGGCTGCTCAGCGAGAAGAGCGGCCGCGTCACCTTCAGCGACGTCGCCGGCATCGAGGAGGCCAAGCAGGAGCTGCAGGAGGTCGTCGATTTCCTGAAGGACCCGCAGAAGTTCCAGCGCCTCGGCGGCAAGATCCCCAAGGGCGTGCTGCTGGTCGGCCCCCCGGGCACCGGCAAGACGCTGCTGGCCCGCGCCATCGCGGGCGAGGCGGGCGTGCCGTTCTTCACCATTTCGGGCTCGGACTTCGTCGAGATGTTCGTGGGCGTGGGCGCCAGCCGCGTCCGCGACATGTTCGCCGAAGGCAAGAAGAATGCGCCCTGCATCATCTTCATCGACGAGATCGACGCGGTCGGCCGTCATCGCGGCGCCGGCCTCGGCGGCGGCAATGACGAGCGCGAGCAGACGCTCAACCAGATGCTGGTCGAGATGGACGGCTTCGAGTCCAACGACGGCGTCATCATCATCGCCGCGACCAACCGGCCCGACGTGCTGGATCCGGCGCTGCTGCGCCCCGGCCGCTTCGACCGCCAGGTCGTGGTGCCCAACCCGGATGTCGCGGGCCGCGAGCAGATCCTGAAGGTCCACATGAAGAAGGTGCCGTTGGGCCTGGACGTGGACGCCCGCGTC
>CAZEFK010000019.1:0-47652 GCA_964511405.1 uncultured Comamonadaceae bacterium
GTTCGAGCCGCGGGGCCCGCTGCCCAGCCGCCAGGCGCTCGACGCCGACCGGCGGCGGGCGCTGCGCGTGCCGGGCGCGCCGGAGCCGCGCGCGACGCTCACCGGCATGACGTGGGACGGCGGCGACGTCGTGCGCACGGCCCTGTGCGCCGAGCCGCGCGGCGGCCGGCTGGCGGTGTTCCTGCCGCCGGTGCGGGCGCTGGAGGATTTTCTGGCGCTGGTCGCCGCAGTCGAACATGCCGCCGGCGAGCTGGGCCAGCCGGTGCTGGTCGAAGGCTACCCACCGCCCCGCGATCCGCGCCTGGCCAGCTTCTCGGTCACCCCCGACCCCGGGGTCATCGAGGTCAACGTCGCGCCCTCGGCCAGCTGGGGCGCCCTGGTCGACACCACCCGCACCCTCTACGAGGAAGCCCGCCAGTCCCGGCTGCGGGCGGAAAAATTCATGGTCGACGGCCGCCATGTCGGCACCGGCGGCGGCAACCATGTCACCCTGGGCGGGCCGACCGCAGCGGACAGCCCGGTGCTGCGCCGCCCCGACCTGCTGCGCAGCCTGCTCGGCTGCTGGCTCAACCATCCGTCGCTCAGCTACCTGTTCTCGGGCCTGTTCATCGGTCCGACCAGCCAGGCGCCGCGCGTCGACGAGGCCCGCGACGACGCCCTGTTCGAGGTCGAGGTCGCGTTCCAGCAGATGGCCCAGCACGCCGCGCGGGACGGCAGCGCCCCGCCCTGGCTGGTCGACCGCCTCCTGCGCAACCTGCTGGTCGACGTCACCGGCAACACCCACCGCACCGAGTTCTGCATCGACAAGCTGTACAGCCCCGACGGCCCGACCGGTCGCCTGGGGCTGGTCGAGCTGCGCGCCTTCGAGATGCCGCCCCATGCCGAGATGAGCCTGGCCCAGCAGGTGCTGCTGCGCGCCCTGGTCGCGCGGTTCTGGGAGCGCCCCTACGAGCGCCCGCTGCAGCGCTGGGGGACGGCGCTGCACGACCGGTTCATGCTGCCCCACTTCGTGGCCCAGGACTTCCGCGACCTGCTGGCCGAGATGCGCGAATCGGGCTTCGCCATGGCCGACGACTGGTTCGCGCCGCATCTGGAGTTCCGCTTCCCGCGCCTGGGCAGCATCGCCGCCTCGGGCATCGAGCTGGAGCTGCGCCACGCGCTGGAGCCGTGGCATGTGCTGGGCGAGGAGCCGGGCGCCGGCGGCACCGTGCGCTATGTCGACAGCTCGGTCGAGCGGGTGCAGGTCAAGGTTACGGGCTTCGCCGATCGTCGGTACGCCGTTGCGGCAAATGGCCGCCGCGTGCCGCTGCAGCCGACCGGCGTGCCGGGCGAGGCGGTCGCCGGCATCCGCTTCAAGGCGTGGGCGCCCGTATCGGCGCTGCATCCGACGATCCCGGTCCAGGCGCCCCTGACGATCGACCTGATCGACCTGTGGTCGGAGCGTGCGATCGCCGGCTGCCGCTACCATGTCGCCCATCCCGGCGGGCGCAACTACGAGAGCCAACCGGTCAACGCCTTCGAGGCCGAGAGCCGGCGCCTGGCCCGGTTCGAGCCCATAGGGCACCGTCCGGGTCCGGTCGGTGCGCCGCTCGGCTCGACCAATCCGGCATTCCCCCATACGCTGGACCTGAGATTCCAGTGAGAGGTGGGATGGCCGACGACATCGGCACGCGCCGGCCGGCATGGCTTGCAGGCTACCGCAGCGCCGGCGGCTTCGATGAGCTGGTCGGCGGCCAGGGCGAGGTCCGGGCGGCGTGGCGGCCGCTGCTCGGCGGCATCGGTGACGCCGCCCGCCTGAAGCGCGCCGAGGCCGAGGCGCGGCGTGCGATCCGCGACGGCGGCGCCACCTACACCGTCTATGGCGGCGGCGAACGGCCCTGGGCCTTCGATCCGTTGCCGCTGCCGATCTCGGCTGCGGAATGGGGCCCGCTGGCGGCGGGATTGATCGAGCGCGCCCAGGTGCTCGAAGCGGTCCTGCGCGACCTCTATGGCGACCGGACCCTGGTGTGCGACGGCGTCATCCCGGCGCGGCTGCTCCATGCCGACCCGGGCTTCCTGCGCGCCTGCCACGCCGTACCGCCCCCCGGCGGGCGCTGGCTGCACCTGCTGGCGGTCGACCTGGTGCGCGGCGCCGACGGCGCCTGGCGCGTGCTGGCCGACCGCGCCCAGGCGCCGTCGGGCCTGGGCTACGCGCTGCTCAACCGCGGGCTGTCCGAGCGCGTGCTGCCGGCCGTCGCCCAGGCCGCCCAACCGGCGCCGCTGACCGGGTTCCTGGCGGCGCTCGGCGGCATGCTGACGGCCATCGCCGAGCGGCCCGGCCAATCGCCCGCCGCTCCCCTGCCGGTGGTGCTGTCGCCGGGCCCCTACAGCGAGACCTATTTCGAGCACGCCTACCTGGCCGGGCTGCTGGGCATCCCGCTGGTCCGCGGCCTGGACCTGACGGTGCGCGACCATGGCCTGCACCTGGACACGCTGTCCGGGCCGATTCGTGTCGATTCCGTGCTGCGCCGGCTCGACGACAGCTTCGCCGATCCGCTGGAGCTGCGCGCGGACAGCCAGCTTGGCGTGGCCGGTCTGCTGCAAGCGGTGCGGCGCGGCGGCGTCGCCATCGCCAATCCGCTGGGCGCCGGGCTGATCGACAGCCGCGCCCTGGCCGGCCGGCTGCCCCAGGCCGCGCAGCGCCTGCTAGGGCGACCGCCCCGCCTGGCGATGGTCGACGCGCTGTGGGGCCCGGACGGCTTGGCCGAGCACGTGGCGGCCGAGCCCGCCGGATGGATCGTCGCCGCATCGGGCAGCGACCGGCCGCCGATCCGGCCCGCCGCCCTGGCCGAGGCCGACCGCGCCGACCTCCTCGCGCAGTTGCGCGAGCGGCCCGAGGCCTGGGTCGGCCGAGCCCGGGTCCGGCTGTCGACGGCGCCGACTCTGGTCGATGGCGGTATCCAGCCGCGGCCGATCGTGCTGCGCTGCTTCCTGGTCGGCCAGGGCGCCGATGGCTGGGCGGTGATGCCCGGCGGCCTGGTGCGCTACGGCCAGGACATCGACGAGCCGCTGCTGTCGATGCAGCGCGGCGGCGGCAGCAAGGACGTCCTGGTCCCGGCGAGCGCCGACCCGGCCCCGTCGGCGCCTGTACCGATCGCGACCCTGCGGGCCGGATCCGCCATCGACCTGTCCAAGCGGGTCGGCGACAACCTGTTCTGGTTCGGCCGCTATGCCGAGCGCACCGACGCCGCGGTGCGCTTGGCGCGGGCGGCGCTGGCCCGCTTCGGCGACGGCGGCTGGGGGCCTGATCTGGCGGCGCTGGCCCGCGCCCTCGCCCGCCTCGACATGCCGCTCGACCCGGACCGGCAGGACCTGGGGCTGGCGGCCGCGATCGCCCTCAGCCATGGCGGACGCTTCGGTCGCGCCGTGGCCGAGCTGTGCCGCCTGGCGGTCGACCTGCGCGACCGGCTGACGCCCGACCTCGACCGCCTGGTCGCCGACCTGGCCGGTGCCGTGGCGACGCCGGCCCGCGATCCGGCCGCCCTGGCGCTGCGGCTGGAAGACCTGCGGGTGCTGACCAGTGCCATCGGCGGCATGATCCAGGATTCGATGCCGCGGGCCCATGGCGGGCGGCTGCTCCATGCCGGCCGCCGCCTGGAACGGGCGATGCAGACGATCGATGGCGCCGCCGCCATGCTCGCCGCGCCCGCCGGCGAGCCGCCGCATGGCGCCGCCGCGGCCATGCTGAGCTTGGTCGACTCCGCCCATCGATGGCGCTCGGGCGGCCCGCCCGAGCTGGGCCTGATGCTGGAGCAGGTGGTCTGCGACCTGGCCAACCCGCGCTCGGTGGGAGTGCAGCTGGGAGCCTTGCTGGAGCATCTGCGCGCCCTGCCCGGCGACCGCAACCGGCTGACGCCGGCGATCCGGGTGCTGGAGCAGCGGCGGCGCTGGCTCGCCCAACCACGGCCGTTCCGCGACCGCAGCGCCGCGGCCGCCGAGCTGGCGGCGCTGGCGGCGGACGTGGCGGGCGTCGCCGACCTGCTGGCGCAGCGCTATCTGGGACCCGAGCTGTGGCATTCCCAGCCGGACGGCGGGCCATGATCCGGCAGGTCCGGCATCGCACCCTGTACCGCTACAGCACGCCCGTCACGCTGTCGCACCATCTGGCCCATTTGGCGCCGCGCGCGACGCCGCAGCAGCGCTGCCTGGGCTTCGACCTCTCGATCGACCCGCCGCCGCGACTGATCGACCACAGCACCGACTATTTCGGTAACGAAACAACCTATTTCGAGCTGGACGTTCCGCACGACCAGCTGCGGGTCGAGGCCGTCACCACTGTCGCCGTGACCGCGCCCCCGGACCTGGATTTCGAGGCCGGGCCGAGCTGGGAGGCCGTGGCGGCGCAGCTCGCGGCCGATCCCGCGCTGGCCGAGGCGGCCGAGTTCACGGTGCCGTCGGCCCATGTACCGGTGGTGCCTGAAGCGGTCGACTACGCCCGGCCCAGCTTCCCGCCCGGGCGGCCGCTGTTGGCCGCGGTGCGCGACCTGGTGGCGCGCATCCGCCGCGACTTCCGCTTCGATGCCTCGGCGACGTCGATTGCAACGCCGGTGGCCGAAGTGCTGGCCGAACGCCACGGCGTCTGCCAGGACTTCGCGCATCTGGCCATCGCCTGCCTGCGCGGCCTGGGCCTCGCCGCCCGCTATGTCTCGGGCTACATCGAGACGCGGCCGCCGCCGGGCAGGACGCGCCTGGCCGGCACCGACGCCAGCCACGCCTGGATCGCCGTGTGGTGCCCCGAGGCCGGCTGGATCGAAGCCGATCCCACCAACGACCTGATGCCCGTCGACGCCCATGTGGTGGTCGCCTGGGGCCGCGACTTCGCGGACGTCAGCCCGCTGAAGGGCGTGATCCTGGGCGGCGGCCGCCAGGCCGTCGACGTCGCGGTCGACGTGACCGCGCATGAGGAGGAAACCGGATGACCAAGCTCGACGGCTACGATCCGAACGGCTTCTGGTGCGAGATGCTGGGGTCGCCGTCGCATCCCCAAGCCGACGCCTGCCGGCAGATGCTGCTGGAGCGGCTGGCCGGGATGCCGCTGGCCGAGCTGCAGCAGCGCGCCCAGGCCGCCGAGCAGGAGCTCTACAATCTGGGCATCACCTTCACGGTCTATTCCGACCGCGACGCGATCGACCGCATTCTGCCCTTCGACCTGATCCCGCGGGTCCTGACCGCCGCCGAGTGGAGCCATATCGAAGCCGGGGTCAAGCAACGGGTGGCGGCGCTCAACCTGTTCATCCACGACATCTATCACGAGCGCCGGATCCTGGCCGACGGCGTGGTGCCGTCCGAGCTGGTGCTGGGCAACGCCAACTACCGGCCGGAGATGGTCGGGCTCGACGTGCCGCTCGGCACCTATGTCCACATCTGCGGCATCGACATCGTGCGCGACGGCAGCGGCCAGTTCCTGGTGCTGGAGGACAATGCCCGCACGCCCTCGGGCGTGTCCTATGTCATCGAGAACCGCACCATGATGCTGCGGGCCTATCCCGAGCTGTTCGCCAATATCGGCGTGCGGCCGGTCGACCAGTACGGGCCGCGCCTGCAGGCGGCGCTGGCCGAGGTCGCGCCGGCCGGGGTCGACAGCCCACAGGTCGTGCTGCTGTCGCCCGGGACCTTCAATTCGGCCTATTTCGAGCACATCTTCCTCGCCCGCGAGATGGGCGTGCCGCTGGTCGAGGGCCGCGACCTGGTGCTGATCGACGACCGGGTGTTCATGAAGACCACCCACGGCCTGGCACCGGTCCACACCATCTATCGCCGGCTCAACGACGACTTCCTGGACCCGGAGGCCTTCAACCCCGACAGCATGCTGGGCGTGCCCGGGCTGATGCGCGCCTACCGCGCCGGCACGGTCACGCTGGCCAACGCGGTCGGCACGGGGGCCGCCGACGACAAGGCGGTCTACGCCTACATGCCGCGGATCATCCGCTACTACCTGGACCAGGACGCGATCCTGCCCAACGTCCAGACCAACATCTGCCGCGAACCCGACGGCCTGGCCTACACCCTCGACCATCTGGAGACGCTGGTGGTCAAGCCGGTCGGCGAGAGCGGCGGCTACGGCATCGTCATCGGCCCCAAGGCCAGCCGCGCCGAGCTGCAGGACCTGCGCGACAAGCTGCGCCATGACCCGGCCAATTTCATCAGTCAGCCGGTGGTTGACCTGTCGGTCAGCCCGACCCTGATGGCCGACGGCATCCGGCCCCGCCATGTCGACCTGCGCCCGTTCGCGATCACCGGCCGCGACACCTGGGTGCTGCCCGGCGGCCTGACTCGCGTGGCGCTGCGCGAGGGCTCGCTGGTGGTCAATTCCAGCCAGGGCGGCGGCTCCAAGGACACCTGGGTCTTGACCGGAGACGCGCGATGACCCTGCTCGCCCGCTACGCCGACTGCATCTTCTGGATGGCGCGCTACATCGAGCGCGCCGAGAACCTGGCCCGCGTGCTCGACGTCCAGGAGACCTTCAGCCGCGACTCCCGCGGCGACCACAACTGGCTGTCGGTGGTCAACATCAACGCCGACGAGGCCCGGTTCTTCGAGCGCCACGACGAGCCGAGCGAAGCCAATGTCGTGCGCTTCTATCTCCTGGATCAGACCAACCCGACCTCGATCCTGTTCTCGGTCAAGGCGGCGCGCGACAACGCCCGGGCGCTCAGGCCCCTGATCTCGACCGAGATGTGGGCGCATCTCAACGTCTTCTACAACTGGCTGCGCGGCCTCGCCGCCGAGCAGGCGTCGCCGTCGGCGCTATCGCGGCTGTTCGCCCGGATCAAGGAAGCCTGCCAGACCCATACCGGCATTACCGAGGGCACCTTTTTCCGGGATCAGAGCTGGTACTTCTACCAGCTCGGCCGGATGCTCGAGCGCGCCGACCAGACCACCCGCATGGTCGACATCAAGTACCACCAGCTGCTGCCGCGGCCGACCGACGTCGGTTCGCCGATCGACGTCAGCCAGTGGAACACGCTGCTGCGCTCGGCGGCCGGCTACCACGCCTACCGCCGCGTCCATCCCAGCGGCATGAGCCCGGCGTCGGTCGCGGGCTTCCTGCTGCTGCATCCCGGCTTCCCGCGCTCGGTCGCCACCTGCGTTGCGGCGGCCGAGCAGCAGATCCATGAGCTGCGGCTGCGCTTCGGGCTGCGCGGCGGCAATGCCGCGCTGGAAAGCCTGGATGAGATCCGCAGCTTCATGGCCGACCGTCCGATCGAGGACTTCCTGCGCATGGGGCTGCACGAAGCCCTGGACCATGTGCAGATGAAGCTCGGTGCGGTCGCCGGCGCCGTCGCCCGCGACTTCTTCGACCCGGTGCGGCCGACCCCGGCCGGCCTGGCGGTGCAAACCCAGGGGTGAGGCGGGCGCCTACCGCCAGCGCAAGAGCCGCCGCTCGGCAAGGCCCGCCAGCCCGAACAGCAGCAGCACGAAGCCCATGATCAGCAGGACCAGGGCCATGGTCAGGGCGGCGTTGTAGGTGCTCTGGGCGAAGGACAGCAGGTAGCCCAGCCCGCGCGACGAGGCCACGAACTCGCAGACCACGGCGCCGGTGAAGGCGAAGCCGACCGCGACCTTGAGGTTGCCCAGCACCCACGCGGCGATCGACGGCAGGTAAACTTCGCGCAGCAGCACCCGGCGGTCGCCGCCCAGGGTCACCACGCGCTCGACCAGCCGGCGGTCGACGTCGCGCACGCCGGTGAACACGCTGAAGAACATCAGCACGGCAACCAGGACGAAGGCGAGCGCGACCTTGGAGCCGACGTCGATGCCGAACCAGATGACGAACAGCGGCGCCAGGATCACCCGCGGCACCGCGTTCAGCAGCATCATCGCCGGCTCGAGCAGCTCGGCCAGGCGCGGCACCAGCGCCGCCACGATGCCCAGCGCCATGCCCACGGCGATGCCGCCGATCAGGCCCAGCACGCCGGCCGACAGCGTCGCGGCCAGATGGCTCCAGATATCGCCGGTCGCGAACAGCCCGGCCAAGGCGCCGGCGACGCGGGTCGGCGGTGGGAAATAGAGGGCGTTGAGCAGCCCGGCGCGGGCCAGCACCTCCCACAGCACCAGCCCGGCGACCCCGGCCGCGAGCTGGCGGGCGAACCGCGCACTCATGCCGGCACCGGCTCGACCTCGCGGGCGAGATCCTGCCAAAGCCGCGCCAGCAGCGGCCCGAAGTCGAGGCGCGCCCGCACCCCGATCAGGTCGCGCGGCCGCTCGAACGGTACGGCATAGCGCTGCCGGATCCGGGCCCGCGGCCCGGCCGACAGCAGATAGACGGCATCGGATAGGCAAAGCGCCTCTTCCAGATCATGGGTCACCAGCAGCACGCTGATGCGGTCCTCCTCGACCAGGCTCAGCACGTCCTGCGTCACGCGCGTGCGCACGATCGCGTCGAGCGATGCAAACGGCTCGTCCATCAGCAGCAGGCGCGGCTTCAAGGCCAGCACCTGGGCCAGCGCCACGCGCTTGCGCTGGCCGCCGCTGAGCGCCCGCGGAAAGCGGTCGCCGAAGCCGGCCAGGCCCAGCCGCGCCAGCCAGCGGTCGGCCTCGTCGCCCGCCGGGCCCGCGGCGGTGCCGCGAATCCGCAGGCCCAGCATCACGTTCTGGCGCACCGTGCGCCAGGGCAGCAGCGCATCGTCCTGGAACAGCATGCCGAGGTCGCGAGGCTCGATGGCCAGGCTCACGCTGCCGGCGAGCGGCTGCTGCAGGCCCAGCACGGCGCGCAGGACGCTGCTCTTGCCCGAGCCCGACGGCCCGACCAAGCTGACGAACTGGCCGGCGTCGACCTCGAGGTCGACGCCGGCCAGCACCGGCTCGCCGCCATAGGCGAGCGAAAGGCCGCGGATGTCCAGCAAATCAGCCCTGCACGACCTGCAGGTCGAGGATGTCGGCCGCCTTGATGTCCGGTTTGATCAGGCCCGCTGATTTCAGCGACTCCGCGACCCGGTCGCAGGCGGCGACGTCGATGATGTCGGTGGTCGGATAGAGCGAGCGGCGATAGTGGTCGACCGCGCCGACCAGCTCGTCGCGGTCGGCGCCGACGATCAGCTCGCGCGGCAGGGCCGCGATCAGGTCCGACGTGGACAGGCCGGCCATGGTCTTCAGCCCCTCGCCGAGTGCAGCGGCCAAGGCGGCCATTTCGTCCTTGCGCTTGGCGATCTCGCCGGCCCGCACCGCCACCCCCATGAACTCGTAGGGGCCGCCCAGATATTTTTCGGCGTCGGCCATGTCCATGAAGTTGACCAGCACGGTGCTGCCCGACGCCCGGGCCCGCGACAGCGCCGGCTCCTGCACCATGGCGGCGTCGATCTGGTTCAGCCGCAGCGCCTCGGAGATATTGGGCCCGAGCACCGCGAAGCGCACCCGCCGCGGATCGGCGCCGACCTTCTTCAGGAGATACAGCATCAGGGCGTGGTCGGCGTTGCCCAGGCCCGAGACCCCAACGGTGTGGCCTTCCAGGGCCGGGACGGTGGTCAGGGTCGCGGCCTGGCCGGGCGCCGTCGCTAAGGCGAACAGCGGCAGCCGGCCGGTCGAGGCGAAGCGCCTGATGTCGGCGCCGTTGGCCGCCGCCTGCAGCGCCACGTCGAAGGCGGTGGCGGCATAGTCGACGGCGCCGCCGACCAGCGCCTGCATGGCCTGGTTGCCGCCGCGGCTGTAGACCAGCTCGACCTCCAGCCCGTGGGCCGCGAACAGGCCGCGAGCACGGGTGACCTCGTACGGGATCACGCACAGGAGCTGGCTGCAGAAGGCCAGGCGGATCTTCTTCGCGTCGGCGGCGCGCGCCGGCGCGCCCGCCGCCATCATGCCCAGGCCCAGCACGGCACCGGTCAGGACGGCCCGCCGCGGCACCTCCGGCGCGGCCCCGGCGGCCGGCAGCGGCGCTTCCGGCACCCAGCGCGTCTCACAGCAGCCCATGGCTCGTCTCCTTACCCAAACCGACCGTCGCGGGAGGCATCGAGATCGCCCTCCCATCCCAGTCCGATCAGCTCTTCGACGGCGTCTGCCTGCCGGCGAAGCCGGACCAGCAGCCGTAAGCCCGCCTCGACCGTCGCCCGCTTGGTCGCATGCCCGGTCGCCGCCATCGCTTCGCGAAGAAGCTCGTCGTCGATCTCGATGTTCGTGCGCATCAGCGACCCCGGTGTATATCGCCGCCGCCAATTATACACGCGGAACAGCCCCTCAAATCGACAGCCGCTTGAACAGCCGTTCCGGGATCAGGCGGATCACCAGCATGATCACCGCCCAGAACGCCGGATAGTAGATCACGTCGCGGCGGCGCCGGGCGGCCTTGGCCAGGGCGTCGGCGACGGTGGCGGGAGCCGCCGCCAGGAAGATCCCCGGCAGCCCCCAGGTCATGGCGGTATCGAGGAAGCCGGGCTTGACCGTCATGACATGCACGCCCGCGCGGCCCAGGCGGTTGCGCAGACCGGCGGCGAACACTGCCAGCCCAGCCTTGGCGCTGCCATAGACATAGTTCTTCAGGCGACCGCGGTCGCCGGCGACCGAGCCCAGCACGATCACGGTTCCGGCCCGCCCGGACTCCAGCCGCGGCGCCAGCCGCAGCAGCAGCTCGACCGCGCCCGTATAGGTGGCCGCGATAACGGTCGCGGCCAGGGCCGGATCGGCCTCGATCGCCGCCTGGTCGGGCATCAGGCCGAAGGCCAGGAACAGGTCGAGCGTGCCCGCGGGCACCGTTTCGGCCTCGGCAGCCAGGGCCGCGATGCTGGCGCGGTCGAGCGCGTCGAAGGCCAGGACCCGGGTGACCACGCCATGACGCACGGCGCAGTCGGCGGCGGTGCGCTCCAGGTCGGCGCGGTCGCGGCCGGCCAGCCACACGGCATGGCCATCGGCCGCGACCCGGCGGGCGAAGGCGCGCGCCACCGCCGACGAGCCGCCCAGGATCAGCCAGGTCCGCCCGCTCATGCCGCGGCCCGGATGCCCAGGCGCCGCGCCATGTCCGAGGCCATCCGGCCGGCCGGATCGACCTCGGCCAGCACCGCCCGGAAGGCGTCGAGCTCGGGATACATGCGCCGGACCGCGTCCGCCGTCGCCGCCGAATCCTTGGCCAGGTAGACGCGGCCGCCATGGTCCAGGGTGATGGCTTCCAACCGCCGCAGCAGCTCCAGGGTGCCGGCCCGGTGCGGAAAATCCAGCGCCAGGGTGAAGCCCCGCATCGGGAAGCTCATCATGCCCGGCCCCGGGCCGCCCATGGTCTTCAGCACCGCCAGGAACGAAGCGGCGCCGGCGCGCGACACCGCCTCCAGCAGACGCACCAGGCCGGCCCGCGCCTCGGCATCGGGAATCACGCACTGGAACTGGTGGAAGCCGCGCCGACCGTAGATGCGGTTCCAGTCGGCGATGGCATCGAGCGGGTAGAGGAAGCGCGCCGCGGCCACCCGGCGCTGCCGCCCAGCTGCCGGGACCCGTTGGAAATACAAGCTGTTGAACGCCCGTACCGTCCATGGATTGAGGACAAAGCCGGGCAGATCGAGCGGCATCGCGCGCCGGGGCCGCGCCCGGGCGTCCACGCCGGCCGGGGCCGGGTCCGCCAGCTCGACGATGCCGCGCCCGAGCGCCCGCCCGGTGGCGAGGGCGTCGATCCAGCCGACCGAATAGGCATAGCGGTCGCGCGTCTCGGCCAGGGCCGCCATGAACGCGTCAAGGTCGCCGGCCCGGCGCTCGGTCAGGTCGACGGCGTTGGACGGCACCGGCATCAGCGTGACCGCCAGCCCGACGATGATCCCGGTCAGGCCCATGCCGCCGACCGTCGCGCGGAACAGCGGCGTGCCGGGCTCGACCCGCCTGATCTCGCCGCTCGGCAGCGCCAGGTCGAGCCAGCGGACATGGTCGCCGAACGAGCCCTTGGCATCGTGGTTCTTGCCATGGACGTCGTTGGCGACGGCGCCGCCCAGGGTGGCATAGCCGGTGCCCGGGCTGACCGGGAGCTGCCAACCGCGGGGCAGGAAGCAGGCCAGCGCGTCGGCGAAGGTGACGCCGGGTTCGCATTCCAGCACGCCGGTCGCCGGATCGAACGCCAGCATGCGATCGAGGCGGCCAGTCAGGATCGCCGCGCCGCCATCGTTCAGCGCCTGGTCGCCATAGCTGCGCCCGGCACCGTGGGCGATGACACTTGGTGCCGCCGCCAGGCAGCGCCCGACCTCGGCTACGCGCTCGGGCCGGTAGGCGTCGACGCGCGCCACCGGGAACCGGCCCCAGCCGGCCAGGTGCAGGCGCTTAGCCCGCATGTCCTGCACCCTGGGCCAGCCTCATGCCGCCACGGGCCGAACGAACCGCCGGCGGGCCAGCCGCATCGCGAAGGGCAGGGCGACAAAGCCGAGGCCGCTGGCGAACCACAGGGTGGTCAGCCGGATCACCGCGGTCGCGGCCACGGCCGCGTCGAACGCCATCCCTTGCCCGGACAGCAGCGCCACCATGATCGCCTCGGTGCCGCCGAGCCCGCCCGGCAGCAGCGCTACCGTGCCCGCCGCCATGGCGAAGGTAAAAGTGAAGGTCGCGGCGCGAAACCCGATGTCGCCGCCCAGCGCGTGCAGCAGCAGGTAGAAGGCCAGCGCCTCGCACCCCCAGCCCACCAGCGCCATCGCCAGGCCGACGCCGAACAGCCGGATCGTCAGCAGCCGCTGGGTATCGCGGATGGTGGCGCGCGCCCTGGCGAACAGGCGCGGCGCCCGGCGGCCGAAGGCGCCCCACAGCCGGTTGACCAGGCCCAGCAGCAGCTCCGGCCGCAGGAACAGGCCCAGCAGCACCAGCATCGACACCCCGGCGACCGCGGCATAGGGGGCGTAGCCGGCGAACGCGCCGACCCCGGCCAGGCACAGCAGCACGACCGCCGCCATGTCGTTGAGCCGGTCGCCGATGAACATCGGCGTTACGCGCTCATAGGCCAGGCCGTGGCAGCGCTCCAGCAGCCACAGCCGAAGCGCCTCGCCCGCCTTGCCCGGGGTCGTGGTCATGGCGAAGCCGGCGACGAAATAGAGCGCGTTGCGGCCGGCCGGCACACGCAGCCCCAGGCCGTCGCCGAAGCGCTGCCAGCGCCAGCAGCGCAGGCCGTAATTGACCAGCGACAGCAGCAGCAGCTGGACGACCAGGTCGGCCGGCAGCGAGACGATGCGCGCCCACACCGCGCCGGCACCGGCGACGATCGACGCCGCGGCAACCAGCACCGTGAAGCCGGCCAGGGCGGCCACCACCAGATAGTCCAGGCGCCGGCGGCCGCCGACGCTGTCGAGGGCGGTGCGGATCTCAGCCATACATCAGGGCCGCGAAGGTGACGACCCAGCCGGACACCGACAGGATCAGGAAGCGGTCGCTGAGGGCGATCGCGGTGGGCGAGCCCGAGCGCTCCTCGACCATGGTGATCTGCAGGTAGCGCAGCACGCCGGCGATGACGAAGGGCGCGGTCAGGTACAGCCGGTCGGTGCCGAAGCGTTGGATCACCTGCGGATCGGTCGTGTAGATCAGGTACGAGACCAGCAGCCCGCCCAGGACCGCCGTGATGCTGGTGTCGACGAAGGCCAGGTTGTAGCCGCGCAGGGCGGCGCGGTGGCCGGCGTCGAGCTGCTTGACCAGGTCGTCGCGGCGCTTGGCGAGCGCCAGGAACAGCGCCAGCAAGCCGGTGCAGACGATGATCCAGACGCTGGGATTGACCCCGATCAGCGCCGACCCGCCTTCGACCCTCAGCACGAACCCGACCGACACCAGCAACACGTCGACGATCGCCAGGCGCTTCAGGCGCAGCGAATAGGCCAGGTTGACCGCCAGGTACGTCGCCAGGATGCCCGCAAACTTGAGGTCGAGCCCCAGCCCCAGGCCCAGCCCGCCGGCCGCCAGCGCCGCCAGCATGGCGAAGGCCAGCGGCAGCCCGACCGTGCCGGCGGCCAGCGGCCGGATGCGCTTGTCGGGGTGCCGGCGGTCGGCGTCGCGGTCCACATAGTCGTTGATGATGTAGACCGCGCTCGATTCAGCGCAGAAGCTGACCAGCCCCAGCGCCACCAGCCAAATATTGCGCATGGTGACGGCTTCGGGCGTGAAGAACAGCGGGGCCAGGACAAAGGCGTTCTTCACCCAGTCCTTTGGCCTGAGCAGACGGATCGCGGGAGGCACGGCTCGGCAGCACCAGGAGAAACGGAGGCGCCGGGCGCGAACCGGCTTCGGCGGCGGGCCGGACTATAACGCCCGAGCAAGCGGGGCGGGGATCAAATTTTCGTAAGGCTTCGGCCATGGCATCATCTGCCGCAGCCCGGCGCGGCCCAAGTCGCGCCCGGCGATATTGAACTCTGTTTGTCAAGAAGGCATATTGAAGTGTGCGAGAGGGGTCGCTGCCATGACTATCACGCCGCTCACCATCATGCCGCCGGTGGTCCAGCCGGCCAACCAGACGCCGGGGGGCGCGATCAACGTCGCCGCGCTGGCCGCAGCACCCCCGGCCCAGGCCGTGGTCACGGCACGGCCGGTCCTGCCGGGCGAGAAGCGGGACGGCACCAAGGGCAAGGGCGACAAGGATTCGGAAGCGGGCCAGGCGGCGACGCGCCCGATTCCGCCGCGGCGCACCCGGGGCAACCTGACCGACGTCAGCATCTGACCCGCAGCCGATCCGGTCCAGGCAATCCGGCCCGGGGCGGCAGGTGGGACGGAACGCGACGGGCCCGAACGGGATGGGGCGGAACGGATCGGCGGATTGATCGTTCCCGACACGCGCAATTTGAAGCGTGGTTCGATCGGGAGAGTTTACGTGATGATCCTATCCTCTCGCGGCCGTTTTGCCGCGCTGGCGCTGGTTGTCGCGGCCGCCGCCACGGTCGGTGCTGCCCAACCGGTCGCCGCCCAGGCTCCCTACGTGCCGCCGAGCTGGGCACAGCTGCCGACCACCACCAATGCCGGGCTGGAGACGCTGGGCCGACTGGAGCAGGCGGTCCAGGCCTATCAGCTCTGCACCAGCACGATCGCCAATGTCGATCAGGAGACCCAGATCGCCCGGGTGATCGATGCCGCCGCCGGCGGCAGCTATACGGTGGGCGAAATGGAGACACGGCAGAACCTGGCGCGGGCGGCCGAGCGCTATATCGTCGCCGCGGTCGGCTGCAAGGACCCGGTGGTGCGCGCCCAGCTCGACACCTACAACAGCCAGATCGCCCCAAGGCTGCGCTGACCTTGGGCGCCGGTCACGGCCTGCCCACGGCCGTGACCGTTTTGGCGCCCAGTTTGGCTAGGATTTGGGCTGGAACTTGGGCGAAGGCATCCCGTTGCCCGGGCGAGCAGCGCATCCCCTGCGGGGTGCGCACAGACTGACAACGGGATAGCCATCATGTTGAAGTCTCTCGCCGTGACGACCGCGCTGACGCTGTCACTGGCGTCGGCGGCGTTCGCGCAATCGTCGTCGACCACGCCGGCCCCGTCGGCATCGACCACGACCACCACCGATACCAACGGCCGGACGGTCGCCACCACCACCGGCCCGGCGATCGAGTCCAACAAGCTGATCGGGCGCAATGTCATCAATCAGGACAACAAGACGGTCGGCAGCATCGAAAGCGTGATCCTGGATCCGCAAGGCCAGGTGAAGTCGGTGATCGTGGGCGTCGGCGGCTTCCTCGGCATCGGCCAGAAGCCGGTCGCCATTGACTGGAACCAGTTGCAGATCCAGGACAACGGCCAGCGCGTGGTCATGAACACGACCGCCGACCAGCTGCGCTCGATGCCCGAGTACCGTTATCCGTCCGACCAGAAGCGCGGCAGCGTGTACACCATGCGCAACACCGGCCCGGTCGGCGGCAACGAAGCCGCGCCCGGCGCCTATGGCAATGGCAGCGTGACATCGCGGACGGTGCCAGGCCCGGCTGGAACGGCCGGAACCACCGGAACCACCACGACGAAGCCTTGAGTTAGCCCACCGCAGCCAAGTCCAGGCGGGCCGGCGCGAACCGTGACACCGCGACCGCGCCTCCCTGGGCATGGAGGAACGAGCCTTCGCCGACCTCGGTCCAGCTGCTGCTGACCGAATCAAGGGGCTCGGAGAGAATCAGGACACAGCCTTCGCCGGCCTCGAACTGGACTTGGCCCTCGATCACCGACAGTCCGCAGCCCTCGCCGAAGAACAGCGAGGGCGACTGGCCGTCGCTGGAATAGCGCAGGGCGTAGATGTTCTGGCCGTCGGTCACAGCGGCGGCCATGCGCAGCGGCTCCTGGACGCCATGGGCGGCCATGATCGCCAGCACCTGCGACACGGTGCGGGCGAACGCGCCAGGCGGATTGGCCGCCAGCCCATTGCCCAGCAACAGATAGAAGAACACCTCGCTGTCGGTCGACCCTTCGCGATGGGCGTAGTAGTCGGGGCTGATCGCCAGCTCCAGGTCGCGGCGCACCTTGGCGTAGCCGCCGATCTTGCCGTTGTGCATGAACAGCCAGCGCCCGAAACGGAACGGATGGCAGTTGAGCCGGGTGGTCGCCGTCCCGGTCGAGGCCCGGACATGGGCGAAAAACAGGGTGGCGCGGATCTGCTCGGCCAAGCTGCGCAGATTGGCGTCGTTCCAGGCCGGCATGGTGTCACGGAACAGACCGGGATGGGGCAGGTCGCCGTACCAGCCGAGCCCGAAACCGTCGCCGTTGGTCGGCACGACCGAACGCTGGGCCGACAGGCTTTGGCGGATCAAGGAATTGCCGGGCCGGAACAGCAGGGTGTCCATGGCCAGGGGGCAGCCGGAATAGGCAAGCCAACGACACATTCGAGACGAAACTCCGTTGCGCCCTGCACCATCGACCGCCAGTCCCGACCGGTCAAGGACCCCGCGGCGCCTGGAACAGTCATGACCGGACAGCGCTGAACAATGCGTAAACCTTGGAAAGCGGACGCCGGTGGGCGATGATCCGCCCGGGCGGGGAGGCCGTAGGAGGACGGGCGTGCGCAGGACGGCGGCGGCGATGGCGATGATGGCGGCGTTGGGGATGGCGGGTTTAGGCGCCCCGGCCGCGGTGGCCGGCGAACCGCGGACCTTCACCGTCGGCATCGAAAACATCGAATATTATCCGGAATACGCTGTCCGCGACGGCGAGTATGTCGGCTTCGCCCGCGCGCTGCTGGACAGTTTCGCCAAGTCCCAGGGCTATCGCTTCGTTTATCGGCCGCTGCCGGTGGCGCGGCTGTTCGTGCAGTTCCTGGGCGGCAAGCTCGATTTCAAATATCCGGACAATCCCCTGTTCCAGGTCCGCGAGAAGGCCGGCAAGACGGTCCTGTACAGCGATCCGGTGGTCGGATTCGTCGACGGCGTCAGCGTGCTGCCCGCGCGCCTGGCGGCATCGCCGCCGCCGATCCGCCGGCTCGGGACCGTGCTGGGCTTCACGCCGACCAGCTGGGCCGACGCGATCGCCGGCAAATCGGTCGAGCTGATGGAGAATCCCAGCTTCCCGGCGCTGCTGACCGTGACCCTGGCCGGCCATGTCGACGGCGCCTATGGCAATGTCGCGGTCACCCAATATGTGCTGGAGCACGTCCTGCACCGGCCGGGCGCCCTGGTCTACGACCCCCGGCTGCCCCATACCGCCAGCCATTATCACCTGTCGACCCTGGCCCATGGCCCGGTCATCGCCGAGTTCAACGCCTGGATGCAGCGCGAGAGTGCCGCGGTGCAGGAGCTGAAGCAGCGCTACGCCGTCGAGGCCGTGGACGCTGCCGGAGGCCCGGCGGCCGAGCCGGGAAGATTGGCCGCGGCGGCCCGTTAGGGCCTGTCGGGGCCGGTGTCCTCCGGCTCGCCGATCGGCCGGGGCCGGCGATCCAGCCGGGCATAGGCCTGGTCGAGATATTTGGGGCGCGAGATCATTTCGTCGGCGATCAGGTTCAGGATCGTGAACAGCAGCCCGACGGTGTCGGCATCGTCGCGGTCGTCGACGGTGCCGGGACCGACGGCGTCGGTGCCCACCACGCGCACGCTGTTCAGCACGTCGAGCATGCGCCGGGTCAAGCCGCGCGCCACCAGCACGGCAATGTCGGCCGACAGGTCGCGGCCGTCCTGCCCGAGCTCGCGGCACAGCTTGCGCAGCGCCAGGCGCAGCAAGGCCGCCGCCGCCCGTGGGCTGCGTGGGGCGATCGCCGCCGCCTCGGCATAGTCGCGGCGGATGTCCTCGGACAGGTCGCGGTTGGGCGGCGGCGCCGACTGAATGTCGGGTTCGATGATGCGGTCCTTGAACCAGAACAGCGGCGCCTCGCAGCCGGTGCAGATGCTGACCGCGAAATAGTCGATCTCGGCATGGGCGCCGCGCCGGGATTCCCGGTAGTACTTGCGCCAGACCTGCGGGCTGAGCGCGCCACACTGCGGACAGGTGAAGGTGCCCAGCTCCCGCTCAGGCTGGACGTACATCGGCACGGTCATGCGCCCTCGCTGACAGGCCGGCGTCCCAACCGAATCGGGGGACCGGCGCGCGAACAACTCCGTTGCTGCGATTGAGCGGTCAAGCACTGAAGAAAGGGTTGATCGCCGCACCCGGCCCGGCCGGCGCCGCCGGAACCGCCGCGGGGCGGGCGCCGTTGCGGCGAGCGTGCCCCTTCCGAGCCTGCTTCAGCACCTGATCGCCGTGGCTGTAACCGTCGCCGTGGCCCTGGTCGGCCACGGGCTGCTGTCGCGCCTGCTGCGCCGGATCGTCCGCCGCGACCAGGCGACCGGCCTCAGCGCGGCCCTGGAGGCCGCGCACGGGCCGTCGCGCGCGGCGGTGGTGCCCATGGCCCTGCTGGTTGCCCTGCCGGCCGCCGGGCTGCCGCCGCCCCTGGAAGAATCGGCCAGTCGGCTAGCGGTGATCGCGCTGATGCTGACGCTGGGCTGGACCTTCGTTCGCATGGTCGCGGCCGGCTTCGACGTGGCGCTGACCGTCACGGCCCGGCTCGAGGAGGCCAATGTCGACGGCCGGCGCCGCCGCACCCAGCTGCGCATGTTCAAGCGGCTGAGCGTGCTGACCATCGGGCTGGTCACCGCCGGCTTCGTGCTGACCGCGATCCCGACCGTGCGCGCGATCGGGGTCAGCCTGTTCGCCTCGGCCGGGGTGGCCGGCATCGTCGCCGGCGTCGCGGCCCGGCCGGTCGCGGCGAACCTGATCGCCGGCCTGCAGATCGCCATCGCCCAGCCGATCCGCATCGGCGATGCCGTGCTGGTGGAAGGCGAATGGGGTCATGTCGAGGACATCACCGCCACCTATGTGGCGATCGAGATTTGGGACCAGCGGCGGCTGATCGTGCCCCTGGCCTACTTCTTGGAGAAGCCGTTCCAGAACTGGACCCACCGCACCACCGAACTGATCCAGCCGATCCTGTTCTACCTGGACTATTCGGCGCCGGTGGAGCGGGTGCGGAACCAGCTGGAGCAGATCGTGCGGGCCCATCCGCTGTGGGACGGCCGGGTCTGGACCCTGCAGGTGACCGAGTTGCAGGAGACCACGATGCAACTTCGGGCGCTGGTCAGCGCCGCCAGCTCGGGCCAGGCCTGGGACCTGCGCTGCGCCGTGCGCGAGCAGCTGGTCGAGTATCTGAACCAAGAGCTGCCCGAGGCGCTGCCGCGCCACCGGCTGACCACGGCCCGGCCCCAGCCGGGCCCGCCCGCCGGCAATGGCGACGGGCGGCTGCGGCCCGAGCCGCGGCGGCCCGACGCCTGAGCGTTGCCCCGGATGCGCGGGTCGGGCAAACAGTCGGGCGCCATGGGTCCGGTCTTCCTGCGCGAGTTCCTGCGCCATCCCCAGAGCATCGGCGCCATCGCCCCCAGCTCCGCCGCCCTGGCGCGCCGGATGCTGACGGCGATCGGCCTGCCATCGCGGCGGACCATCGTCGAGTTCGGCCCCGGGACCGGTGCCTTCACCCGGCTGGTGGCGGCCGCGCTGGCGCCCGGCCAGGCCTATTTGGGCATCGAGCGCAGCGGCGCCTTCGTCCAGCGGCTGCGCCGCGACTTTCCGGCCCTGCGCTTCGAGCAGGACAGCGTCGAGAACCTGGAGCCGATCCTGGCGCGGCACGGCCTCGGCCCGGTCGATGCCGTGCTGTGCGGCCTGCCCTGGGCCTCGCTGCCGATCCCAGTGCAGGACCGGGTGTTCGCGGCCCTGCGCCGGACGACCCAGCCGGGCGCGGTGTTCGCCACCTTCGCCTATCTGCAGGGGTTGCTGCTGCCGGGCGCCTGGGCGCTGCGGCGGCGGCTGCAGGCCGAATTCCCGCAGGTGCGCACGAGCCCGGTGGTCTGGCGCAACCTGCCGCCGGCCTTCGTCTATATCTGCGAGCGCTGATCAGCCCGGCCCGCCGGCCAGCGCGCGTCCGGCCGCGGGCGGCGCGTGGACGGCTAGAATGGCACACGAGTAGGCTATGAGGGCGGCGATCGGCCGCCGAGGGTCGATAGATAGCGCAGGATGCCCTCGCCGCCGCGGACGATGTCGTTCTCCAAGGCGCGGCGCGCCCCGGCGCCGTCGCGCCGCTGCAGGGCCTCGATCAGGCGCACATGCTCGTCGGCGTCCGCATAACCGGTGATCGCCTTCTCGTGATAGACCTTCAGGATCGGCCCCATCGACACCCACATGGTCTCGATCTGGCGGACGAGCATGTCCATGCCCGACAGGGCGTAGACGCCGAAATGAAAGTCCCGGTTCAAGGTGTTGGCCCCGGCCGCATCGCCGGCGGCGGCCAGGCTCTCGAACTGCTGCTGGATGGCGGCCAGCCGCTCGATGTCGGCAGGCCTGGCATGCTGGACCGCCAGTTCGGCGGCCAGCCCCTCCAACGCGATCCGGATCGCGCGGATCTCCAGGTAGCGCGGCAGGCGCAGCTCCGGCACCACGATGAAGCGGCCGGAGCGGACCTCCAGGCCCTGCTCACTGACCAGGCGCAGGCAGCCCTCGCGCACCGGCGTCACGCTGGTGCCGAACTGCTCGGCCAGGTCCTGCATCACCAGCCGCTCGCCCGGGTCGAAGCGGCCGGCGATCAGGGCGTCGCGCAGGGCGGCATAGGCTCGGCTCGACAGGTTGCCCGGCTCGACTGCCTTCAAATCCACCCTGCTTGCTCCTAACCGTGGCGCGCCCGCGCCGCCTTGTATGCCGCGACGATGGCCCCGGGCGAAAGTCCGTACCGGAACAGCAGGTAGGGCGTGGAGCCGCCCTCGGCGAAGCGGTCGCGCACGCCGACGCGCTCGAAGCCGACGCGCACGCCGGTCTCCATCAGCAGCTCGGCGACGGCGCTGCCCAGGCCGCCGACGATCGAATGGTTCTCGGCCGTGACCACGACGGGCACCGCGCGCGCCAGCTCTTCCAAGGCCGGATCCAGCGGCTTGACCGTCGGCATCTCGACGACGCCGACCTGGATGCCTTCGGCCGCCAAGCTGGCGGCGGCGTTCAGGGCGGCTTCGACCATCAGGCCGCAGGCGACCAGCAGGCCGTCGCCACCATCGCGCAGGCGGCGCAGCTTGCCGATCGCGAACGGTTCCGGCGCCAGGTCGGCCGGTTCGGTGCCGTCGGCACGCTTCATCCGCATGTAGACCGGCCCGGGATGGGCGGCGATGGCCTGCACCATCGCGGCCAGTTGCCCGGGTCCCGATGGCTCGACCACGGTCATGTTGGGCAGGGCGCGCATCAGCGCCACGTCGTCGATCGCCTGGTGCGACGGCCCCAGCAGCGTGGTCAGGCCGGGAATGGTGCCGACGATCTTCAGGTTGGCATTGGGATAGGCCACCTGCATGGCGATCTGGTCATAGCAGCGCCGGGTGGCGAACACGCAAAAGGAATGGGCGAACGGCACCTCGCCGCAGCGCGCCATGCCGGCAGCCACGCCGATCATGTTGGCTTCGGCGATGCCGCATTGCAGGAAGCGGCCGGGCAGGGCGTCGCGAAACAGGTCGGTCTCGGTCGGCAGGGTCAGGTCGGCGGTCAGGCAGACGATGCGCGGATCGGCCAGGGCCGCCGCCAGCAGCGCCTCGCCATACAGCTTGCGCGCCGCCCCGGCGGCGCCGCGGGCGTTGAAGTCCTGGACCGCCAGCGTGCGGATATCGGTCATGCCGGTTCTCCCAGCGCCTGCAGCGCCTGGGCCGCCATCTCGGGCGGCAGCTTCAGGTTATGGGCCAGCACGCCCTCCAGCGCCGGCACGCCCTTGCCCGGCAGGGTGCGGGCGACCAGACAGGTCGGGCGGCCGGAACAGCCGCGCGCCCGGTCCAGCGCCGCTAGCAGCGCCGGGATGTCGTGGCCGTCGACCGCCTCGGTCGCCCAGCCAAACGCACGCCATTTGTCGACGACCGGCTCCAGCCGCACGACCGTGTCGACATGGCCTTCGACCTGCATCCGGTTGTCGTCGATGACCAGGCACAGATTGTCCAGGCCCAGGCTGCCGGCCAGCAGGGCGGCCTCCCAGACCTGGCCTTCCTGCAGCTCGCCGTCGCCCAGCAGCACATGGACCCGGGCCGGCGAACCGCGCCGGCGCAGCGCCAGCGCCATGCCGACGCCGACAGACAGGCCCTGCCCCAGCGAGCCGCAGGTCGCCTCGACCACGGTGCCCATGCGCTCCGATGCGTTGACCTCCAGCGGCGAGCCGTCCTGGCAATAGGTCGGCAGCCGGGTCGCGTCGATCAGGCCGCGCTCGGCCAGGGTGGCATAGAAGATCGCCGTGTTGTGCGCGGTCGACAGCAGGAAGCGGTCGCGGTCGTGCCAGTCGGGATCGTCCGGCACCAGCCGCAGCTCGGCGAAATACATCACTGCGAACAGATCGGCCGCGCCCAGCCCCTGCTGGACATAGCCCTGGCCGGTCGGCGCCACCAGCCGCACCACCTGCCGCCGCAGCCCCGAGGCGATCCGGCGCAGCTGGTCGACATCGCGCAGGCGCGGCGCCGGCTGGCGCTCCAGGGATGAATTTGCGCTCATCGTTCCTCTCTTCGTATGTGATATATCATATCGCCTGGCCATTGACGCGGTCGGCCGGCTCGATCACATCACCGGCGGCCGTCAGCAAGGATGTCCGATGTCCAACGCCGCCGTTCGAACCGAGCTGGAGCCGCTGGTTCGCGCGAACCTTAGTGCCCAGGTCTATGCCGCGCTGCGCGCCGCCCTGCACGAAGGCCGGCTGTGGCCAGGCCAGCGCCTCAAAATTCGCGACCTGGCGGCGATCCTGGAGGTCTCCGAGACGCCGGTCCGCGAAGCGGTGATGCAGCTGGTGCGCGAGCGCGCCCTGCAGCTTCAGAGCAGCCGCTCGCTGAGCGTGCCGCGGCTCTCGGTCCACCAGTATCTGGAGCTGCGCCGGATCCGGCTGGAGCTGGAAGGGCTGGCCGGCGCCGAGGCGGCCACGCGCATCACACCCGCCGATCTGGCCGGGCTGGCGACCATCCATGACGCCTTGCTGGCCGCCGAAGCCGACGGCGCCTGGTCCGATGCGACCCGGCTGAACTGGCATTTCCACCGCACCGTCTACCGGGCCGCCCACATGCCGGAGCTGCTGAACCTGATCGAAGGCCTGTGGCTGCGCACCGGGCCGCTGCTGAACTACCAGTATCCTCATGCGCCGCCGACCTATCCCGGACGCCACCGGCATCTCGACGTGATGGATCATCTGCGGGCCGGCAACGCTGCCGGCGTGCGCGCCGCGATCGAGGCCGACACCTGCGAGGGCGGCGCCCGCCTGCTGCGCCTGCTGCAGCAGATCGATGCCGGCGACGTCGACGAGGCCGCCTTCCGCGCCAGCATCCCGGCGCCGCCGCTGGACGCGCCGCCGCCGCTCACGCCGATCCGGTAGCCGCAGCCGCGCCATAGGTCCGGTACCGCTCGCGCGCGGCGGCGACCTCGTCTGCCGTCAGCAGCCTCACTTGGCCGGCGCCCCGCGCCAGCAGGTACTGCCGGGCCAGGGTTTCCAGCCGCAGCGCCGCCGACAGCGCAGCCCAGACGTCGCGGCCGTGGCAGATCATGCCGTGGTTGGCCAGCAGGCAGGCGGTGCGGCCATCGAGGGCGGCCACGGCGGCGGCGGCCAGCTCCGGTGTGCCGAAGGTCTGGTAGGGCGCGCAGCGCACGTCGGCGCCGCCGAAGCCCAAGACCATGTAGTGGAACGGCGGCAGGCCGTCGCCCAGGCAGGCCAGGGCGGTGCAGGCGTCCGAATGGGTGTGGACGACGGCCGCCGCGGCCGGGTCGGCGCGGTAGATCGCAGCATGCATCGACCACTCGCTGGAGGGCCGGCCGGCGCCGGTCACCCGGCCATCGAAATCCATGGCGACCAGGCCTGCGTCCGAGATCGTGCGGCCGGTCGCCCCGGTCGGGGTGATCACCATGCCGGCGCCCTGGCGCCGACTGACGTTGCCGCTGCTGCCGTTGTTCAGGCCCAAGCGTTCCAGCTCGCGCACGACCTCGACGATGTCGCTCATTACCGGTCCTCCATGGCCGCCAGGGTGGTTGCGAACATATCGACCGCGCCCAGCTTGCCGGACTTCAGACACAGGGCCAGCCGCACCGGCCGCTCGGCCAGGCAGCGGCCGACGCCCAGAGCGCGATAGGGCGCGATGTCCAGCCGCTCGATGCCCAGCGCCTGGACCACGGCGCCGGAGGTCTCGCCGCCGGCCACCAGCAGCCGGCGCACGCCCATGTCCACCAGCAGCCGGGCCAGCTGCCCCATCAGCCGCTCCGCCCGCCGGCCGGCCTCGATTGGCCCCAGCTGCGCCTGGGCCTCGGCGACCGCGGCCGGATCGGCCGATGTGGTGATGGCGATCGGCGCCGGCAGATGGCGGGCGATCCAGGCCCTGGCCTCCGCCAGCGGATCGGCGGCCCGGGGGTCCAGATGCAGCACCGGATGCGCACGGGCGAACTCGGCCAGCTGCTCGCGGGTGCGGTCGGCGCAGCTGCCGGCCAGCACGGCGCCGGGACCGCGGGCCGTGCCGGCCGGCCGCGGCGCACAATCCGGCGCCAGACCGTGGGCGCGCCACAGCGCCGGATAATGCATCGCCACCGTCGAGCCGCCGGTGCCGACCGGCCAGTCCCAGCTGGCGGCGGCGATGGTCGCCAGGTCGGCATCGGTGATCGTATCGGCGATCAGGAACGGCGTGCCGGCGCCGGCCTGGGCGACGGCATGGGCGCGGATCGCCTCGGGGCCCGCCGCCACCACGGTCCAGGGCAGCCGGCCGACCGCCAGCCGGGTCTGCGGCGCCAGCACCCGCACCAGGTCGGACTGGATCATCGGTGTCAGCGGGTCGAGCCGCTTGGGCGACTCGGCCAGCAGCTGCGCCCCGACGAACATGTGGCCCTGGAAGACGGTGCGCAGCGCCTCGGGAAACGCCGGGACGAACAGCACCGAGCGGGCGTCGCGCCGGCGGGCCAGCAGTTCGGCGCAGTTGCCGATGTTGCCGGCATCGGTGCTGTCGAAGGTGGCGCAGTATTTCAGGAACAGCTGGCGCACGCCCAGCCCCTCCAGGGCCGTGGCGGCGCGCGCCGTCGCGGCCTCGGCTTCGGCGGGCCGCGCCACGCGCGTGCGCAGCGCCACCACCACGGCATCGATATCCGCCACGGCGGCCGGCACGGCATCGGGGCTGGTGGCGAACAGCACGCGGGCGCCCTCGGCCGCCAGCACGCCGGCCAGTTCCACGGCACCGGTGAAGTCGTCGCCGATGGCACCCAGTACAGGCGGTCGGGTCATGTCGAAGGCCTTGCGAACGTCTCTCGACTTATATGATATATCCGGGACGCCGAGATCAAGCGAGCTCCATGTGCCGATGCCCCCAACCCTGCCCTCCACATCAACGACGGTCACCGGACGGACCCGGGTGATGTTCATCCTGGGCGACCCGGTCGCCCACATCGTCGGCACGGCGTTGCTGAACGCCTATTTCGCCGGCGAAGGGATCGACGCCACCGTGTCGGCGCTGCATGTGGCCCCGACCGACCTGGGCGGCGTCGTCGGCATGCTGCGGCGGATCCACAATGTGGCCGGCTTCGGCGTCACGATTCCGCACAAGATCGCGATCATTCCGCATCTGGACGACTGCACGCCGCGGGCGCGCGCCGTCGGCGCGGTCAATTTCGTGCGCCGCAACGCCGACGGCACGCTGTTCGGCGACAATGTCGACGGCGTCGGCTTCGCCGCCGGCCTGGCCAAGCACGGCGCCCCCGTCGAGAGCCGCCGGATCCTGCAGATCGGCGCCGGCGGCGCCGGCCGGGCGATCGCCTTCGCCCTGGCCGCCGCCGGCGCCGCCTCGCTGACCATCGCCAACCGCTCCGTCGACAAGGCCCGGGCCCTGGCGGCCGGCGTTGCCGCCGCCCACCCGGCCTGCCGGACTGCCGTCGGCACTGCCGATCCCGCCGGCATGGACCTGGTGGTCAACACCACATCGCTGGGCATGCATGACGGCGACCAGCTGCCACTGGACGTCGAGCGGCTGGACCGCCGCATGACCGTCGCCGACGTGATCATGAGCCCGCCGGTCACGCCGCTGCTGGCGGCGGCTGCCGCACGCGGTTGTCCGACCGTCGGCGGCACGGAGATGCTGCTGCAGCAGATGCGCCTGGTGAAGGACTTCCTGTCGCTGTGAGCCACGGTGCCGCCACGGGCCAGGTGTCGATCCGCAACCTGGTCAAGCGCTTCGGATCGGTGACCGCCGTCGACGGCGTCGACCTGGACGTCCGCGCCGGCGAGTTCCTGGCGCTGCTGGGGCCATCGGGCTCCGGCAAGACGACGATCCTGATGAGCGTCGCCGGCTTCGACTTCCCGGATTCCGGCCAGATCCTGGTTGACGGCCGGGATGTCACCTGGCTGCCGCCCAACCGGCGCGAGCTGGGCATGGTGTTCCAGCGCTACACGCTGTTTCCGCACATGACGGTGGCCGAGAACATCGCCTTTCCGCTGAAGATGCGGAAGGTGCCGCGGGCCGAGCGCGAGGCGCGCGCCCGCGCCGCCCTGGAGACGGTGCGGCTGGCCGGCTATGGCGACCGCAAGCCGGCCCAGCTGTCGGGCGGCCAGCAGCAGCGCGTGGCGCTGGCGCGCGCCATCATCTACCGGCCGCCGGTGCTGCTGATGGACGAGCCGCTGTCGGCGCTCGACAAGAACCTGCGCGAGGAGATGCAGATCGAGATCAAGCATCTGCAGCGCGAGCTGGGCGTCACGGTGATCTTCGTGACCCACGACCAGACCGAGGCCCTGACCATGGCCGACCGGGTCTCGGTGCTGCATCACGGCCGCCTGCAGCAGGTCGGCAGCCCGCGCGACCTGTACGAAGCGCCAGCCACCGAGTTCGTCGCCGGCTTCATCGGCGAGACCAATTTCTGGTCGGGCACCGCCGCTTCGGCCGCTGCAGCCGATCAGCCGGTCACCGTGACCCTGGACGGCGGCGAGACCGCCGCCGCCATCGCCGCCGCGCCGATCGCCCTGGGGGCCACCGTCCGGTTGGCGGTCCGGCCGGAGTGCGTCCGCCTGGCCGGCCGCGGCCTCGGCGTGGCGGCGCACATGGAGGAGGCGATCTATGCCGGCAGCGTCACCACCCTGAGGCTGCGCACCAAGGGCCCGGTCATGCGCGCCCTGCTGCCGGCCGGACTGGGCCTGGCCGAGCCGAC
Source organism: uncultured Comamonadaceae bacterium (assembly GCA_964511405.1). GTDB lineage: Bacteria > Pseudomonadota > Alphaproteobacteria > Elsterales > Elsteraceae > CAZEFK01. The sequence continues at coordinate 27,559 of CAZEFK010000019.1, forward strand.
GCCCGGCTCGCCGGCCGTGCTGACCTGGCAGGCGCAGGACGCCCGCGCCTTTCCGGTGGAGTCATGAGCGGCCGGCCGGCCAAGTTCCTGCTCGGCGGCCGCAGCTACAGCCCGGCCGCCAGCCTGGCCCTGGCGGTGCCGTTCTTCGCCGTGATCCTGCTGGCCTTCCTGCTGCCCCTGGCGATGCTGCTGCGCGAAAGCGCCTTCGTGCCGGCGCCGACCCTGGCCAACTACGCCAAGGTGTTCGACGAGCCGGTCTATCTGCGCGTCATGCTGCGCACGCTCAGGATCTCGGCGCTGGTCACGGTGGTCACCCTGCTGCTGGCCTACCCGCTGGCCTGGCTGATGGCGCGCAGCCGGGGCCTGCTGCTGGGGCTGCTGCTGGCCGCGGTGCTGCTGCCGCTGTGGACCTCGGTGCTGGTCCGCACCTACGCCTGGCTGGTGCTGCTGCAGCGCAACGGCATCATCAACCAGGCCCTGCAGTCGCTGGGGCTGGTCGATAGCCCGGTGCAATTCCTGTACACCGAAGGCGCGGTGGTACTGGCGATGAGCCATGTGCTGCTGCCGTTCATGATCTTGCCGCTCTATGCGGCGCTGCGCGGCATCCCCGACGACTACAGCCGGGCCGCCCGCATGCTCGGCGCCGACGGTTTCGCCACGTTCCGCACCGTCATTCTGCCGCTGTCGCTGCCGGGTGTCGCCTCGGGCTGCCTGATGGTGTTCCTGCTGGCCCTGGGCTTCTTCGTGACGCCGGCGCTGGTCGGCGGGCCGCGCCAGATGATGCTGGCCACCCTGGTCCAGCAGCAGGTGACCGAGATGCTGGACTGGCCGTTCGCCGGCGCCATCGTCGGCGCGCTGCTGGCCTTCGTGCTGGCGCTGGCGATCGGGTTCAACCGAGTGGTCCGGCTGGACCGCTTCGTGGGGCAAGCGTGAGGGCGGCTCCCTCGCCCGGCGCGTTCTCGGTGCGCGCGACGGCCTACGCGGTGGCGCTGTTCCTGCTGCTGCCGACCTTGCTGGTGGTGCCGATGTCGTTCGGCCCCGACCGCTATCTGAAATTCCCGCCCGACGGCCTGACGCTGCACTGGTACGCCCAGTATTTCCAAGATCCCGACTGGATCCAGGCGACCCTGTTCAGCCTGCAGGTCGGCGCGCTGACCGCGGCCGTGGCCACCGTCGTCGGCACCTGCGTATCGCTGGCGCTGGTGCGCGGCCGGCTGCCCGGCAAGCCGGTGGTCGAGCTCCTGGTCATGGGGCCGGTGATCGTGCCCAACATCGCCCTGGCGATCGCCATGTTCCTGGTGTTCGACCAGCTGCGCCTGACCGGCACCACGGTCGGCTTCGTGGTCGCCCATACGGCGCTGGCCCTGCCCTTCGTGGTCTTCACGGTGCTGGCCGCGCTCTACCGGTTCGACGCCGACCTGGAGCGCGCCGCCCTGTCCTGCGGCGCCGGCCGGCTGGCCGCCTTCTTCCACATCACCTTGCCGTTGATTGCGCCTGGTGTGATCTCGGCAGCCCTGTTCGCCTTCATCATTTCGTTCGACGAGCCGGTGATCTCGTTCTTCATTTCCGACCTGGACCGCAAGTCCTTGCCCCGGAAGATGTTCGAGGACATCGACTACAACGTGTCGCCGACCCTGGCCGCCGTCGCCGCCATGCTCAGCGCCGTGACCCTGATCGCCCTGATTGCCGGCCACGCCCTGAAGCGGCGGACGGACAGCCCTTGACCCTGCCACCAGAAGGAAGCCCGCGATGACCCTGACGCGTCGTAGCCTCATGATCGCAGCCGGTGCCGCGGCGACCTTGCCGGTCCTGCGCCGGGCCGGTGCCCAGGGCGCCGGGGAAGTCATCATCGCCACCACCGGCGGCCTGATGACCGATGCCCTGCAGGCCAACTTCTACAAGCGCTTCGAGGCCGAGACCGGCATCCGCGTGCACGCCGTGGCGATCGAGCTGCCCGACCAGTGGGCCCGCGCCCAGGCCGGAGCGCGCAGCGGCACCGTGCCGTTCGACGTGGTCACCGCCACGCCGCCCGACCTGATCCAGCATGCCGAGATCCTGGCCAGCCTGGATTGCAGCACGCCGAGCATGACCGCCAATGCCCTGCCCGGCAGCTGCACCGACAAGGGCCTGGTGCGCACCGTCGGCGGCATGGTGCTGACCTTCAGCAAGAAAGCCTTCCCGAACGGCGGCCCGCAGTCCTGGGCCGACTTCTTCGATACCCAGAAATTCCCCGGCCCACGCTCGCTGCCCGACACCGGCGACCGCGAATGGTGGGTGCCGCTGGCGGCCCTGATGGCCGACGGCGTGCCCCGCGACAAGCTGTTCCCCATGGACCTGGACCGCGCCTACAAGAAACTGGATACGCTGAAGCCGCAAATCGCCGCCTGGTGGAAGAGCGGCGACAATTCCATGCAGATCCTGCGCGGCGGCGATGCCGTGATGAGCATGCTGTATTCCAGCCGCGCCGTGCCGCTGGCCAAGAGCGGCGAGTTCGACTTCACCTGGAACGGCGCCATCCGCGACACCGGCAACTGGGCGATCCTGAAGGGCGGGCCGAACACCAAGAACGCCCAGCGCTTCTTGGATTTCTTCGTGCAGGCGCCGGCCTCGCACCTGCCGTTCAGCGAGGCCGTCAGCTTCGATTCCAACAACAAGGACGCAGCATCCCAGGTCCCGGCCGACCAACGCCGGTACCGGCCCAGCTGGCCTGAGAACTACGAGAAGCTCGTCGTCGCCGACTTCAACTGGATCGCCGGCGAGCGCGCCAAGATGCGCGAGCGCTGGGTCGCCTGGCTGACCAAGTAGGCGGGCCCATGCTGGTCCACGATCCCGCTGCCGCCCACTGGCCGGTCGATCCCGCGCGGCTCGATCTGGCCCGGGAGTTCCGGCAGAAGCCGCGCGGCCCGCACAGCGACGACCTGCAGAAGCTGCTGCACCGCATGCGCTGGACCGGCGATCCGGACCAGCCGGGCCGCTATGTGCTGGTCGTCCAGGAGCCGGGCCGCCGCTGGGTGCTGGCCCGGCTGCCGCGCCGGCGCGGCGCCCCGGTCGAGCTGATGCCCAATCGCGTCTACACCAGCCTGGCCGATGCCGAATGGGACGTGTTCAAGCTGCGCTGGCTGGCCCTGACGGGCCAGCCGTTGCCCGATGACCTGTAGGCCGTGATGATCGATACCAACGCCGTTCTCGGCTATGCGTGGCCGCTGGTCGTGTCACCGGGTGAAACCCTGGCCTTCCATTTGTCCAGCGCGGTGCTGGACAAGGCTGAGGCCACCATCGTCCGGGTCCGTTGCGCCGACCCCGACCCGGCCGGCCCCGGGCTGCAGCTGGAAGCGCCGGGCTGCCCGCTCGACGGCCCGATCGCCCTGGCCGGCCAGCCGCTCTATCCCGGCTCCTGTGCGATCGTCGCCGACGCGCCGGCGCTGACCGGCTTTACCGGCTTCACGGCAGGCGCCTTCCTGTGGCCGACCACGCCGGGCAGCGGCCCGCAGACCGTGCTTGCGCGCTGGCGCGACGGCAAGGGCTGGCGGCTCGGCCTGGATGCCGCTGGCCACCTGGAATTCGTGATCGGCAGCGGCGGCAGGCAATGGCGCGTCGCCACGCCGGCACCGCTGCAGGAGCGCGAATGGGTGCTGGCCGGAGCCGCCTGGGATCCCGCCGGCCGATTGACGGTCATGGTGCGAAGCCTGGACCCGCAAGCCGGGCGCGACCGCAGCGCCGTCGCCGAGGCCGACGGCCCGACGGCCGTCGCATGGCCGGCCGGGGTTGCGCTGACCATGGCGGCCCACCAGGCGGATCCGTTCGCCGGTCACTATGACGGCAAGATCGACCGGCCTCGCCTCTACGCGGCGCCGCTGGCGATCGACGCCCTGCACCGCCTGTGCGAGGCCCTGAAACCGGCACCGGGCGATCCCCGGCTGGTCGCCGCCTGGGACTTCTCGCAGGGCATGGAAACCGACCGGATCGCCGATCTGTCGGCCAACCGGCTGGACGGCGTGCTGCGCCAGATGCCGACCCGGGCGATGACCGGCGCCAACTGGGATGCCAGCACCGACCGCTGGACCGAAGCGCCGTGGCAGTACGGCGCCATCCATTTCCACAGCGACGACATGGCCGACGCCGGCTGGCAACCGACTGCCAGCCTGACCGTGCCGGCCGGCTGGCGCAGCGGCTTCTATGCCCTGCGCCTGCGTGCGCGCCAGGATGGGCCGGATCCGGTGGACAGCTTCGTCGGCTTCTTCGTCCGCGCGCCGCTCGGCCGGCCCACGGCCAAGCTGGCCTTCGTCGCCAGCACCGGCACCTTCCTGGCCTACGCCAACAGCGCCCTACGGCTGGACCAGGTGCATGCCGAGGCGATGCTGGAAGGCCTGCTGCAGCTGTCGCCCGACGACGTCTACCTGCAGTCGCACCGCGAGCTCGGCCTATCGACCTACGACACCCACAGTGACGGCAGCGGCTGGTCGATCAGCTCGGGCCGCCGGCCGCTGCTTAATACTCGGCCGCGCGGTGCGGTGTTCAACTACGGCAACGACACCCATGTGCTGGACTGGCTGGAGCAGCAGGGCCAGCCTTACGACATCGTCGTCGATGACGACATCGACCGGCATGGCGTGCAGGTGCTGCGCCCCTATGCATGCGTCATCACCGGCTCGCACCCGGAATACATCAGCCGGCGCATGCTGGACGCCTTCGACGCCTATCAGCGCGGCGGCGGCCGGCACATGTATCTGGGCGGCAACGGCTTCTATTGGCGGATCGCCTACCATCCGACGATTCCGCACACCATCGAGATGCGGCGCGGCATGACTGGCCTGCGCACCTGGGAAAGCGAGGCCGGCGAGGACGCCCTGGCGTTCACCGGCGAGCCGTCGGGCCTGTGGCGGCGCAACGGCCGGCCGCCGCAGCGCCTGGTCGGCGTCGGCTTCGACGGCCAGGTGTTCACCGAATCCTTCCCCTATCGCTGGCTGGACACCGCCCGCGAGCCTGCCCTGGCCTGGCTGACCGACGGCGTCGACCTGGATGCGCCGCTCGGCAATTTCGGGCTGCGCGGCGGCGGCGCCGCCGGCATCGAGATCGACCGGGTCGAGCCGACCCTGGGCTCGCCGCCCGGCCTGATCCGCCTGGCGACCGCCGACCGCCTGAGCTATGGCGGCATCCCGGCGCCGGAGGAGATGCGCACGCTGCATCGCGGCTTCACCGGCGAGCAGAACGCGCAGGTGCGCGCCGATCTGGTGTTCTTCCCGACCGCGGCCGGCGGCGGGGTGTTCGCCACGGGCTCGATCGCCTGGTCCTGCGCCCTGTCGTGCCACGGCTATCGCAACAATGTCGCCCAGGTGACCGGGAACGTGCTGCGGCGCTTCCTGGACCCGCGGCCCTTCTGATCTCCCGGAGACCAGCCTTGCCTGATCAGCATCATCCGCGCGACGCCGCCCTGCGTGCCCGCGCCCGCCAGGTCATTCCCGGCGGCCTGTGGGGCCACATGAATGCGGCCAATTTGCCGCCCGGCTATCCGCAATATTTCACCCGCGGCCAGGGCTGCCGGCTGTGGGACGCCGACGGCCGCGAGTACCTGGACTTCATGTGCTCGTGGGGCCCGATCGTCCTGGGCCACCACCATCCCGCAGTCGACGAAGCGGCGCGCCGCCAGGCCGAGGCCGGCGACTGCCTGAACGGCCCGGCGCCAGTGCTGGTGGACCTGGCCGAGCTGCTGGTCGGCATGATCCCCCATGCCGATTGGTGCCTGCTGGCGAAGAACGGCACTGATGCCACCACCGCGTGTGTCACCATCGCCCGGGCCGGGACCGGCCGCCGCAAGGTGCTGGTCGCCCGCGGCAGCTATCACGGCGCCGTGCCCTGGTGTTCACCGTCGCTGGCCGGCGTCACCGCCGAGGACCGCGCCCACCTTGTGTCCTTCGACTACAACGACGTCGACAGCCTGGACGCCGCTGTCGACTCGGCCAGGGGCGACCTGGCCGCAATCATCGTCACCGCCTTCCGCCACGACATGAGCCGCACGCTGGAGCTGCCGGCCCCGGCGTTTGCGCAGCGCGTGCGGGCGCTGTGCGACGACGCCGGCGCCGCCCTGATCCTGGACGACGTGCGCGCCGCCTTCCGGCTGGATCTGCGTGGCTCGTGGGAGACGGTCGGCATCAGGCCGGACCTGTCGGCCTACAGCAAGGCGATCGCCAATGGTCACGCCCTGGCGGCGATCGTCGGCGCCGAGCGCTTCCGCGAGGCTGCGACCCAGGTCTATACGACCGGTTCGTTCTGGTGCACGGCTGTGCCCATGGCCGCCGCCGTCGCCACGCTGACCGAGCTCAAGCGCCTGGACGGGCCGGCACGGATGCACGCGATGGGCCAGCGGCTGCGCGACGGCATCGCCGCCGCAGCCGCCCGCCATGGCATCCCGCTGATCCAGAGCGGCCCGCCCCAGCTGCCGCTGGTGCAGTTCGCCGGCGACGACGATTTCCGGCTGGGCACCGCCTTCTGCGCCGAGTTGCTGCAGCGCGGCGTCTATTTCCACCCACGGCACAATATGTTCTTGTCCTGTGCCCATGATGAGGCTGTCATCGACCAGGCAGTCGCGGCGGTCGACGCGACCTTCGTCGACTGGTGGCCTCGCCGGGATCGCTGAGCATGCGAATATATCTGCGAGCGCTGATCAGCCCGGCCCACCGGCCAGGGCGCGTCCGGCCGCCGGCGGCGCGTGGACGGCCAGGTCGTCCACCGACACGATGCCCATCAGCCGCTTCTCGCGGTTCAGCACCGGCAGTCGGCGCAGGTGCAAGTCGGCCATGAGGCGGGCGACCGCGCCGACATCCTCGTCGTCGAAGCAGTAGCGCGCCGGCCCGGTCATGACGGCGCGGACCGGCGTATCCGGCCCCTTGCCCGCGGCCACGGCGCGGATCGCAATATCGCGGTCGGTGATCATACCGGTCAGCCGGTTGTTCTCGGCGACCGGCAGGGCGCCGATGTCGTGGCACGCCATCTCCTGCGCGGCGTCGCGGATGGTCTGGTCCGGGTTGATCAGACGGACATGCTTGCTCATCACCTCGGCAATCCGCATCGGCCGGCGTCCTCAGTGACTGCCATCGCGCATCGGCTGCTGGTCGAGCAGGACGCCTTGGGCGCGCAGCAGGGCCGGATGCTGATGGAGGCTGACCAGCCGGTTCAGGGTGTCCGCGGCCGGCACCCCGTCGGGCTTGAGGTAATCGTGAACAATGACGGCAACGCGGCGCAGCGCGTCATGGGCCTCGTCGAGCTCGGTCGGCATGGATGGGCTCCCAGCGGTCTTGCCGGCGAAACGCCCGCGGCCCGGTGCGGGGTCCATGGCGGCCGTCACCAGCTGCTGGCGGCACGCACCGCCGCCAGCACCCGTGCCAGGTTGCGGCCGACGCGCGCCGCTGCGTCGTCCCACGGCATCAGGGCGAAGCGGTCGAATTCCTGAAGCGTGCGGCCGTTGCGCACGAAGGTCGACCGGCAGACCAGGCCGGCCGGGTCCGGCAGCACGGCCGGCCGCCACAGGAACAGCGCCAAATCCTTGGCCGGCAGGTAGGCATGCGTCCCGAGGTCGCGCAAGGCGGCGGGATCCACGGCCAGGCCGGTCTCCTCGCCCAGCTCGCGACAGGCCGCCGCCAGCGGCGCCTCGCCCGGCTCGACCAGGCCCTTGGGAATATCCCAGCGCGGCGACCCCGCGGCGTGGCCCACCAGCAGCCGAACGCCGTCGGTCACGAGCACGCCCGCGGTGGTGCGCCGGTTGGCCATGCGCTATGGAACGCGCGATGACGACCGAGTTCGAGGGCCAGCCGTGATCGCCGCACTGCTGGCGGCCGCAGCGCTGCTGTGGCCGGCCGCGGCAGCCGACCTGGACGGGCGCTGGTGCCGCGACGGTCACAGCCTGACCATCGCCGGTGCCGCCGTGACGCTGGACGACGGCCGCCGCTTCGTCGGCGCGCCGGTGGTGCTGGCGCCGCCGCGGCGGCCGGGTCCCGGGCTGCTGGCGGCGCTGGGCCTGGACCGCCCGCTACCGCAGCCCGTGCCGGTGCGCCAGTCGCCGGAGACCACGCTCGCGCTCGGCACCGACGGCACGCTGTGGTTGATGGGCTACGACTTCGGCGCGCCGCCGGCCTCCGGTCCGCTGCAGGCCTGGAGCCGCTGCGACGGCCCGGCCGGGCCGACCTCTTAGGTCACCAGTAGCGGCCGGTCGCGCCGACGATCACCGTCGCCAGGCCCAGAACCAGGTTGAGGCCGACGATGCGTCGGATGGGGGCGAGCTGGCCGGCCGCCGCGGCCCAGTCGCTCCTGTCGACCGCGGCCCGGAAGCGGCGCCACGGTGCGAAATACAGGTGGCCGAACAGCAGCATCATGACGATGCCGATCGCCTGCATGACGTGGACGTACGGCCCGACCCCGCCGAATCCACCGAAATAGCCGAACACCATGCCGTAGCCGCTGGCCAGCAGGACCGCGATCAGCACCCAGACCAGCGGGAAGAAGCGCTGGAACACCCGGCGCCACAGCGCCAGCCGGACGGCCGCATCGAGCCCGCCAACGGCCGGGCGCAGGATCTGGTGGGCGAACGCCATGCCGCCGACCCACAGGACGGCGGCGACGATGTGCAGGGCAAGGCCGAAAATCAACGGGAGCCTCCAGGGACGATTGGCCGGAGCACGCTGGCGCAACCCGCCGGGCCGGGCAAGGCGATCGCCGAGTTGTTCACGAGATGGACAGTTCGTTTGATAAAGGCCGATCCTCGATCTTCGAATGCTTTGACTACGCCAGCAACCTTTGTCGAATTTCCGGTGTTTTCGATGCGTATCACGACATTGACCAGGTGTGGCCCCAATGATCGCAAGGATCTGGAGATCGAGGACTTCGGTCCTGGCATCGGCTGGCGCGCTGCTGCTGGCCGGCTGCGCCGGCGCGCCGGGCCCGTCGGCACCCGTGGGCGGCAGCGGCATCCGGCCGGTCGCCGCCCCGGTCGTAGCCAGTGTCCGGCCGGCCCAACCGATGCGGGTCACCCTGACCGTGATCGAACCCGGCGGCGCCACCCTGCATTCGGCGCAGCTGACCGCCTATGCCGGGCGTCCGGCGCCGGGCACCGACCTGGTCGAGCACAGCTATGTCGAGACCGCGAGCCGGGACCCGCGGACCCAGGCGGTCATCGCCAAGCCCGGCACCTTCACCACCGGGTTCTCCTATGCCCTGACCCCGACGATGGTCGGCGGCCGCGACGTGCTGCTGTCGCTGCATCTGGTGGTGGTCGACCTGATCGAGATGCAGACCATGCAGTGGGCCGGCCTGCCGGTGCAGTTGCCGATCACATCAACCGCCGCCATCGACGCCACCCGCCTGTTCCTCGACGGACGCGGCGAGGCGACCATCGCCCTGCCGCGGCGGCGCCTGGCGCCGGGGCAGCTGTCGCCGATGCGCGCCGTGCGGGTCAGCGTGGCCCCCGTCGATCGGCCGGATCTGCTGACGCGCACCGCCGATCGCGGCGACGACACTTTGCCTCAGCCTGCCGATTAAGCAACGGTTAGCCCTCGCGATGGCAAGGTAGGGCATCCAGTCGGAGACGACGCGATGCCCGCCACCGATTCGATCGCCGATCCCAAAGGATTCACCCAACGCGTGTCCTTTGCCCCGGGGCGGGAGCTGTTCCGGCAGGGCGACGCCCCGCGCGACGCCTACATTGTCGAGCGCGGCCGCATCGAGATCTCGTTCGAGATGGACCGCGAGCGGATCGTCATCGGCTATCGCGAGCCGGGCGAGCTGGTCGGCGAAATGGCGCTGATCGACGACCATCCGCGCAGCGCCACCGCGACCGCCATGGAGCCGACGGTGTGCGTGGTGGTGTCGTCGCGGCTCCTGGCCCAGCACATCGGCCGATCGACGCCGCTGGTCCAGCACATGCTGCGGGCGTTCGCCAAGAACCTGCGCAACGCCATCGACCGGCAGATCGAGACCAAGTCGCGCCTGCGCTCGAACGCCACCTGACCGGATCCACCTGCCGGTGGCGCCGCCGCCGGCGTTGGCCGATGATCCGCCGCCATGCGCATCGCGTTCCTCGACTTCCACGACACGCCCTACGATCCCGACACCCCGCTGGTCCGCCCGACCGGCGGCTCGCAATCGGCCGTGGCCTATCTGTCGGCCGAGCTGGCGGCCCTCGGCCATCAGGTGCTGCTGATCAATGCCGGCGAGCCGCGGCTGGTGCGCGGCGTGCACTGCGTCGGCCAAGCCGGCATCGGTGCAGTCGCCGACCAGGATGCGGTGGTCGTGGTCAACCTGGCGCGCCCGGACCTGTATCAGAGCCTGCGCGCGGCCATGCAGCCCGAGGCCAAGCTGGTGCTATGGACCGGCCACGCCTGGGACCAGCCGCCGATCCAGGCGCTGGCGGACCCCGCGCTGCGCCGGATGCTGGACGGCATCGCCGCGGTCAGCCGGTGGCAGGCCGGCACGCTGACGGCGCAGCTCGGCGTCGAGCCGGCGCTGGTCCGGGTGCTGCCCAACGCCATCGGCCCGGCGTTCCAGGCCCTGCCCGGCACCGGCGCGATCCGGCCGCGCAAGGCCTGGCCGCCGCGCCTGGCCTACACCAGCGCGCCGCACCGCGGCCTGGAGCGGCTGCTGCTGGCCTTCCCGCACATCCAGCGGGAGTTCCCCGAGGCCCGGCTGGACGTCTACAGCAGCATGGTGCCGCACAGCATCGGCCTGGCCGACGACCCCCATGCGGCGCTCTATCAACGCTGCCAAACGATGCCCGGCGTGACCTATGCCGGGTCGGTGGGACAGGCGGCGCTGGCGGCGGAGCTCGCCGCCACCACCGTCCTGGCCTATCCCAACATCTATGGCGAGACCTTCTGCATCGCCGCCCTGGAGGCGCTGGCGGCCGGCTGCCTGGTGGTCAGCAGCGACTACTGCGCCCTGCCCGAGACCTGCGCCGGCCACGCGCTGCTGATCGAGCCCGTGGCCAACCCGTTCCACCATGCCCTGGTCTTTGCCGGCGCGGTCCGCGATGTGCTGCGGCGCTGGCGGGACGATCCCGAGGGCATCGAGACACAGTTGGCGGCACAGGTCGGCTATGCCCAAGCCCAGACCTGGGCGGCGCGGGCGCGGGACTGGACGGCCTGGCTCGCCTGAGCGCCCCGCCGACACCCCCGTGGACGGCGGTTCACAGGCCGTTCACAGCGCATGAAAGCGACGGGCCTATAGCGTCGGCCGAACGACGAAAGCAAGGCCATGATGGACCCCCGCCACGCCCTGGATGGACGCACGATCCTTCTGATCGACAGCAATCCGCAGTCGCGGCGGCTGATCGGCGGACTCCTGCGCGACCATGGCTGCACCAGCCTGCATCAGGGCGAGCACGGGCGCGATGCGCTGGATCTGCTTGATGTGACCGCAGGGCGGCTGGACCTGCTGATCTGCGCGGTGGCATTGCGCGGACCCAGCGGCCTGGCGGTGGTGCAGGCGCTGCGCCTGGGCCGGACGCGGGGCCGGCCGGACACCCCGGCGGCCCTGTTCCACCCTCAGGCCGACGAGACGCTGGCGCAGTTGGTCGACCGGTTGGACGCCGGCATCAGCTTTGGCCTGCCGGTGGCCGGCGACTGGCTATGCCTCCGCCTGGCCGAGGTGATCGCTCGGCCGGTGCCAGCCCGGATGCGCGCGCCAGCCTATGCTGATATCCCGCTGGCCTGGGCGCCGCGGACCCCGGTTGCCACGCCCGCGCCGAGCGGCTTGACGGCGCGCGAAGCGGCGCTGGCGGCCGAGCGGATGCTGGCGGCGGAGCTGTGCGGGACGGCGGCGGCGGCAATCCCGCCGCGACCGCTGTCATAGCCCGCGCCGCACGGCCGCCAGCAGCTCTTCGATCCGGCGGCGCGCCTCTTCCGCCACCTTCTCCAGCTCGACCGGATTGTTGCCGGTCGGCCGCCATTCGTCGATCCGGCGATGCAACTGGTCGGCCAGCGACTTGACCGCGGCGTCCGGATCGGGGCTGTCGCGCATCCGCTCGGCGAACAGCTCGGACAGCGCCGCCCATAGGACGAGCTGGTTGGCGGTGGCGTACTTCGCCACCTCGTAAAGCTGTGTCGTCAGGACAGCGACGCGTTCTTCGAGATCCGGCACCGACTGCCTCCCGTCGTTTACCCGCAAACGTCCGTCACGCCCGGCCATCACCAAAACGGCCGTCCGGTCCGAACAGCTGAAGCAATGCAGCCTTGGCGCGGGCCGGCGAATAGTGGGCGGCGGTGGCGCGGCCGCCGGCCGTGAGGCTGGCGATCCAGCCCCGCCGCCGTCCGTCGCGCAGCGCGCGCAGGACGTCGATCAGGCCATCGGCGCAGGCGTCGATGTCGTCGCCGCCGAACCACACGCCGTTGGCAGCCGTAGCATAGTCACGGCCGCCGCCGCCATGGAACCCGACGATCACGCAGCCGGCCGCCATCGCCTCGACCGGCGGCAGCCCGAACGAGTCGTCGCGGGACAGAGACAGGAACACGGCCGCCTGCCCCAGCAGGGCGGCCGTGTCGGTCTCGGTGCGGCCATCGATGTCCAGCCACGGTATGGCGGCCAGATCGGGCGCCCGCGCCGCGACGGCACCGCGGATATAGGCGGCGGCGACCGGCTGCTTGCGCGGCATGACCGCCACCGCAAGCTGCTTGGCTGCCGGCTGGAAGCGCCGTGGGTCGACCGAGCACGGTACCACGGGCACGCGGACCAGGCCGAAGGTCCGTTCCAGCGCCCGGGCGCTGGCGGCCGCGTTGGTATAGGCCCCAGCCAGACGCCCCGCGAGCGCGCCGATCACGCCGCAGCCGTGGAACGCATAGAGGTGGTTCTGGCAGCACACCACGATGCGGTTCGGCAGCGACAGCAGCAGGTCGGTGAGCGGGTGGCGGCCGACCGCCTCGGGCATCACCAGCAGGTCGTCGGGCGCGATGGTCACCGATCCGGCGCCGACCACGGGCGCCGGCGAGTCGAACCACACCGGCCGCCCCGCCGGCGCCAGCACCGCTGCCGGAATGCCGGCCTCGACCAGCCATTCGGCATGGCGGTAGAGGACACGGATACCGCCGACGATGGTGGTGGGCTCGAAATCGGCGACGATGTAGATCACGGGCGCCGCGCCGCCAAGGCGCGGGCAAGGCGCGCGACCACGCCGGCCCAGTCGCCCGGGCGCGTCTGCCGGAACAGGGTCATGGTCGGGTACCAGGGGCTGTCCGGCCGGTCCTCCATCCAGCGCCATTCCGCATGCCGCTGCAGCAGCACCCAGACCGGCCGGCCAAGGGCGCCGGCCAGATGAGCGACCGCCGTATCCGTGGTCACGACCAGGTCCAGCGACGCCATGAGCGCTGCAGTATCGATGAAGGCATCAGGCCCGGCATCGAAGCCGGGGCCAGGCTGGGCGAGCGGCAACTCGGCCGGCCAGGCCGCCAGCTGATCCAGCCCGTGCTGCTGCTGCAGCGACACCAACCGAACCGCCGGCAGGCGCGCCAGCGGCGCCAGCTCGGCAAGCGGGATCGAGCGCCCGGCCTCGCTGCCGCTGTGCGGGTTGCCTTGCCAGGCGAGCCCGACGCGCAAGGCCGGGCCCGGGCCGGCGACGCCGTCCAGCCAGGCCCGCCAGTGCTCGACCCGGTCGGGCTCGGGCGACAGGTAGGGGATCGGCGCCGGCACCGTCTCCGCGGTGGTGCCCAGCCGGTGCGGCAGGCTCATCAGCGGCGCCCAGAGGTCGAGCTCGGGCGCGGGCGTGCCATAGGCCAGCGCCTGGTCGACGCCGCGCGCGCGCTGGAACAGCCGGGCGAGCGCCGGCTGGCAGGCAACCGCGACCCAGGCACCCGCCACCTGCAACAGGGCGGCGTAGCGCACGAATTGCATGCGGTCGCCCAGGCCCTGCTCGCTGACCAGCAGGATCCGTCGGCCGGCGACCGGCCCCCCGGTCCATTCCGGGATCTGGCTGCCTGGGAACGCCTCGACCGGACGCAACGGGCGCGCCTCGTACTCGGCGAAGCCCTCGGCCAACCGTCCGACCTTCAGCAGGTTGGTCGCGCGCAGCATGCTGGCCGACGCTGCCGCGGGATGGCAGGCGCGCGCCCGATCCAGGGCGGCCAACGCCTGGGCGGCCTGCCCGTCATCGGACAGGGCGTGCGCCAGGCTGAAATAGGCCAGGGCCGAACTGGGATCGATCCGGACGGCGATGCCGAGGCTCTCGATCGCCGCTGCGCTCCGGCCCAACATCTGCAGCGTCTCGCCCAGGGTCTGATGGAATATCGCCATCCCCGGGGCAAGCTCGGTCGCGCGGATCAAGGGATCGAGCGCCTCGGCGGCGCGGCCGGCCTTGGCCAGCGCGGCGCCGGCGATGTGGTGGGCCGCGGCATCGTCCGGCAGGCGGGCGACCGCCGCCGCGCCACAGGCGATCGCGACCTCGATCTGCCCGGCAGCCAAGGCACCGGTCCCGAGCACGGTGTAGAGGACGCCGGTCGCCGGCCCGGTCGGACGCGCCAGCCGATCGAGCGTGCCTTCCAGGGTCTCGATGAGCCGCAGGACAGGCTCGGTGTCCAGCCGGAGCGCGACGGTCCGATCGACGACCCGCTGCATCGCTTGGAGCGCGTCGGCCACGCGGCCGGATCTGGCCGCGACGAGCGCCCGTCCGAAATCCGCCACCTGTGCCGACGCCGGGTCAGGGTCAGTCATGGCCCGGCCGGCCGCAACCCCGGAGCACCGCCCTGGATGGTCGACCGCGTCGGGTCATTGCGGGTCAGAACCAGCGGCGGGACGCAGACATGGGCATTCAGCGCCGGGTAGGCGGCGCTCATCGCGATGTCGATGCCGAGGTTGGGCATCGACCGGCCGAGGTCGGGAAACTCGACCAGCCCCGGCCTGAGCGGCAGGCAATGCGCCAGGAGCTTCGCGGCCCCGGCCGGCGAGACCGTGTAGGCCGGCACCCCGAAGGCGCGCCATAGCCGATATAGGCCGGGCGTGAGCATCTGGTCACGGAACCCATCGGCGGCAGACCCGCCGAGACTGGGGTCGAAGCGTCCGACGCAGGGCGAGATTCCCGGCAACAGGTCGAAGCAGAGCTCGGCATCGAAGTTCCAGCCCCACAGCACGATGTCCCAGCCGCCGTCCAGCCCGGCCAGCAGCCGCGGTGCGGCGGCGTCGAAGCCGCGGTTGAACATCGCATCGTCTTCGGCCACGGTCGCCGGCCGGCCGGCGCCGGCGCAGTCCTGCCACAGCCGCAGATGCGTGAGCGCGACCCCGAGCGCGCCCGCCGAATAGGGCAGCGTCGCATCGATCAGCCCGCCGGCGGCAAGCGCACCCCGGTCGAGGGCCGCGCCATCGATCGCGGGCACGCGCTGGACCTCGGCCAGATGGTCATTGACCGCCCGGAACCGAGCGAGCCGATCCGGGCTGCGGTCGAGGTTGATGAACCGGACGAGCATGGCCGCACCTTAGGGCGGGTCCGCCGCCGATTGAACCGCCAATGCGATGGCGCGAGGCGGGGCCCGGGCGATGGCGCCATGAGGTCGCATGGGGGGCGGGACCGAGACCGGGTGCTTTGCCGGCAACTAATGTTAATCAAGGGACAGAACAAGTCCTGCGAAACGCTGAAAGCGCGAAGCAGGATGGCGGAAGGGGCGGGACATGCCGCCTCGTCGCCATTCCCAAGCCATATCAAGGGCTTATGGTCAGTTGGTACGCGCCAGTTGGAGCCCCACGTGTACCGCGCGCAGATCCGCTCGGCAACCTCCCTGCGATTGTGCAACTGGGTGCACCGAGTTCGTGCCGTCGGGCCGGCACGATAAGCCCATTCATGCTTCGCTGACCGGTCATGCCGCTGGCGACGTGGGCAGCAGCTACGGCCCCGGCCATGACGGATGCCGCAATACCATGCTTGCCTCGAGAGCTTCTATGTCGCCGGCGTGCCAGGGTGTTGACCACGCAGCGCCTCATAGAGCTGTGCCGGCCCCAGCAGAATCGACTTCAGGCCGGCGCGTACCTTGTCGGAGTCCAGCGCCTGCCGGCTCATGGTTTGATGCGCATCGAGCGCGTCCATAATCGCATCCATGATGGCCTCGTCGAGTGTCGGCGAACTGGCGAACTGGGCCTTGGTGTTGTTGGTTGCCTGGGTCACCAGCGCCTCGGACTCCAGGAGCTTCCCCTTGATCACGTCGTTCACGTAGACGAGCTGGTCGCCGTCGGTGAGATCGCCGACGAAGAGATCGTTCACCTTGGCAATGATCTCGGCCAGCAGCGCTCGCTGCTTCTCCTGCACCGAGCCGGAGCCAACATCGCCGACCGGGGCGATCTTCGGCGTTTCGCCCTCGCCCAGCGGGAAATGCTGCTTGCCCAGTTTCTTCAACGTGTGGTGCGTGAGGACCAGCCCTGACAGATCCACGGTCTCCCGTTCGCGTCCGAACTCCAGCAGCTTGCCGAGGTGCTTGTAGAACAGGAAGCGCTTCTCGATATCCGTGTTGGCGTAATCGAAGATCTGCGACAGAAAGGTGTAGACGCGCACGAAGTTCGCCATATCACCTTTGAACAGAACCAGTGCTTCCATTGCGTCCTTGGCTGCAGCCGCCTCTTTACCATCACCCTGCTCTTGGGCCGCCGCCCATGCTGCCTTGACCGCCGCAAAGCGCTTCAGCAACCGGTCGGCGACCGGGCCGATGGCGGCCACCAGGGCGCCTTGGGTCGATGTCGGGTCCATCAGCACTTGGGCGACCCGGTCCACTTCGAAGCTGTCATAATGTCCGGCCGCATCTAGCTTGGCGCGGATATCGAAGATGAGGTTGGGGTCGGTGACGCCCGCCAGTTCCGCCGTCTCGTAATAGGTCTTGAAGGCCGCCAGCACCTCCTCGGCGCTATTGACGAAATCGAGGATGAAGGTGGTGTCCTTGCCCGGATGGGCCCGGTTCAGCCGCGACAACGTCTGCACAGCCTGGATGCCGGCCAGGCGCCGGTCCACATACATCCCGCACAGCAGGGGCTGGTCGAAGCCGGTCTGGAATTTGTTGGCCACCAGCAGCAGGTGGAAGTCGGGGCCCTTGAAGGCGTCGCGGATGTCACGCCCCTTCAGGCCCGGGTCCAGCACCGCACTGGTCTCGGTGTATGGCTCTTCGCCCGACTCGGGATCATGCACCTCACCGGAGAAGGCCACCAGCGTGCCCAACGCATAGCCTTGCTCGCGGATATATCGGTCGATCGCCAGCTTCCACCGCACCGCCTCCTTGCGGCTGGCCAACACCACCATCGCCTTGGCCTTGCCGTCCAGCAGCGGCTGGACCGCTTCGCGAAAATGCTCGACGACGATCTGGACCTTCTGGCTGATGTTGTAGGGGTGCAGCCGCACCCACTGCATAATACCGCGGGTAGCGGCACTGCGCTCCACGTCGACATCGTCGATCTCCTGGCCGCCGCTCGCCAGCCGGAATGCCAGCTTGTAGGGCGTGTAGTTCTTCAGGACATCAAGGATGAAGCCTTCCTCGATGGCCTGCCGCATGGAATAGACATGAAAGGGTGCGGGCTTGCCGTCCGGCCCGGGCCGGCCAAACAATTGCAGGGTCTTGGCCTTCGGCGTCGCCGTGAAGGCCACATAGGTTACGCCCGTGTCGCTGGCGCGCGCCGCCATCTGGGCGGCCAGCAGGTCTTCGGTGTCGATTTCGCCGCCATCCATCAGCTGGGCCAGCTCTTCCGGCGACAGCACCTCCTTGAGCTTGGCAGCCGCCTCGCCGGTCTGGCTGGAGTGGGCCTCGTCGGCGATCACGGCAAAGCGCTTGCCCTTGGTCGCCGCCAGCTCGCGCACGGCCGCCAGCGCCGTCGGGAACGACTGGATCGTGCAGACGATGATCTTCTTGCCGGCTGCCAGCGCCTTGGCGAGCTGGCCGCCCTTGCCGCCGCCGTCGGTCTTGATGGTTTCGACCACGCCCTGGGTGCGTTCGAAATCGAAGATGGCATCCTGAAGCTGGGCATCGATCACCCGGCGGTCGGATACGACGATCACCGTGGAGAACAGCTTTTCATCGTGGGCGTCGTGCAGCTCGGACAGGAAATGCGCCGACCACGCGATCGAGTTGGTCTTGCCCGACCCCGCCGAATGCTGGATCAGGAACTTGCCGCCGGCGCCCTCGGCCAGCACGGCGGCCTGCAGCTTCCGCGTGGCGTCCAGCTGGTGATAGCGCGGAAACAGAATCCGGCTGATGCGCTTCTTGTCGTCCTTCTGGGTGACCAGATAGCGCCCCAGGATCTCCAGCCAGCTATCGCGCTGCCAGACCTCTTCCCACAGATAGCCGGTCGGGTGGCCGAAGGGCGGCGTCGGATTGCCCTTGCCGCCCTCATTGCCCTGGTTGAACGGCAGGAAGCTGGTGGCCGGCCCCTCCAGCCGGGTCGTCATCATCACCTCGCGGTTCGATACCGCGAAATGCACCAGCGCCCCGGAGGGGAAGCTCAGCAGCGGCTCGGCCGCGCCGGCCTTCGGTCGCGGCAGGCGGTCGAACTTGTACTGATCCACGGCGTCGCCGACGCTCTGGGTGAAGTCGGTTTTCAGCTCCGCCGTCGCCACCGGCACGCCGTTCAGGAACAGCACGAGGTCGATGCAGTTCTCATTGGCCAGCGAATAGCGGACCTGGCGCACCACCCGCAAGCGGTTGGCCCGGTACTGGGCGACAATGTCGGGGTTCAGGCCCAGAGCGGGCTTGAACTTGGCCAGGCTGACCGGCGCACGCACCCCGATCATCTCGACGCCGGCGCGCAGCACATCCAGGGTGCCGCGGTCGTCCAGCGACTTTCTGACCCGATCGAGCAAGGCCGCCTCTGCCGCCGCACCGTGGGTTTTCTGGAGTGCCTCCCAGGCCTTTGGCTGGGTCGTCTGGACCCAGGCGATCAGATCGGTCGGAAACAGCGCCCGGGCACGGTCATAGGCCTGGGCGTCGCCGGCGGCATAGAGCCAGCCCCGACCCGCGAGGACGGTGCAGATCTCGGCCTCGAAGCTGATCTCCTCGTGGAGCCCGCGCATGCTGATCAGCCTTTCATAGGCACACCGGTAATGTAAGGGAAAGCCATTTCCCTTACATTGTGAAGAGCGTTAGGTAACGATCGAACACGTAGGTCCGCCCCCGCTGGCGCCCGGTCATCTCGTGGATCAGGCCCAGCCCGACCAGGTCGCGCAGCAGGGCGTTCGCGGTCGGCGAGGTCACCCCGAGCTCGGCCTGCAATTCCGCTGCGGTCACAACAGGCTTGCGATAGAGCATGTTGAGCGCCGCCCGCGCGTTCGGGCTGCGCTTGCCGAGCTTCATCGTCAGATGCTCGGCCTCGGTGCGCAAGGCTAGGATCTGGCGAAACACCTCGCGCCCCTTGGCGGCGGTCTCGGCCACGCCGGCCAGGAAGAACCGCACCCAATGGACGATGTCGTTCGCCTGCCGAACCCGCATCAAGGCATCGTAGTAGCTGGCCCGGTTGCGCTCGAAGAAGTCCGAGAGATAGAGCGAGGGCTTGGCCAGCAGGCCATGGCTGATCAGGTAGAGCGGGATCAGCAGCCGCCCGATGCGGCCGTTCCCGTCCAGGAACGGGTGGATCGTCTCGAACTGGTAGTGACTGATCGCCGCCCGGACCAGGTGGGGGACCTTAATGCCGTCGTTGTGCCAAAACTGCTCGAGGTCGGCCATCAGATCCGGCACGCTGTCCGGGTGAGGCGGGATGAAGGCGGCGTCCGCCAGGCTCGATCCGCCGATCCAGTTCTGGCTGGTCCGGAACTCGCCGGGCTGCTTGTGCTGGCCCCGTACCCCGCGCATCAGGATGGCATGCGCCTCCCGGATCAACCGGTTCGACAGCGGCAGGCGCTCCAGCTCGGCGACGGCCGTGTTGACCGCGTCGATATAATTCCGCACTTCGCGCCAGTCGTCCCGCTTCTCGGGGTCGATCAGGTCTTCGGGCAGCAGCGCCTCGTCGATGCCGGTCTGGGTGCCCTCGATCCGGCTGGAGGTCTGCGCCTCCTTCACCACATGCATCTGGATGAACAGGTCGATGTCCGGCACGATCAGCGAGAACGCGTTCGTAAGCGCTGTTCTGCGCCCACCTTTGGCTGGGTGGTGTGATCGGCGAGGCTGC
>CAZEFK010000020.1:0-47125 GCA_964511405.1 uncultured Comamonadaceae bacterium
AGCTACCCGCCGGGCGCCAGGGCGGCCGGCGCGCCGGCCAGGATTGCCCGCCAGGCGGCGAGCGGCGTGGCGCCGGGCCGGATGGTCACCCTGTCGGTCACGTCGTCCTCCCGGGCTATCCCGAAACGGTAATTGCCTATACAATTGATCCCGCTTTCGCGCAACAGGTGCCTTGATCTAGAGGGAACGGGTGGCAGCAGAGCTCGACATCGTCGATGACGCACCCATGGCCGACCTCGACGGCGAAGGGCCGCTGTGGCAGCAGATCCGCCGCGCCATCGCGCGGCCGATCCTGAGCGGCGCCTGGGCGCCCGGGCAGCGCATTCCGTCCGAGCACGACCTGATGGCGCGGTACGGCGCGGCGCGCATGACCGTGCACCGCGCCCTGCGCAGCCTGGCCGAGGACGGTTGGGTCGAGCGCCGGCGCCGGGTCGGCACGATGGTGGCGGCGCGCACGCCGGAGCGCCCGGTGTTCGAGATCTGGGACATCGCGGCCGAGGTCGCGCGCGCCGGCGCCGTGCATCGGTTCGACATCCTGGAGCGCCGCCTGCTGGCCGCGGGTGACCCGCGCCTGGCCGGGCTGGGCGAGGGGGCGCATGGCCTGTGGCTGGTGTGCCGCCATTTCGCCGGCGACGCGCCGCTGCAGCTGGAGGAGCGCGTGATCAACCTGGCCGCGGCGCCGCGCGCCGCCGAGGCCGACTTCACCGCGGTGCCGCCGGGCCGCTGGCTGCTCGACCAGGTTGCCTGGACCGAGGCCGAGCACGCGATCCTGGCCGAGGCCGCCCCGCGCGACATCGCTCAGCGCCTGGACATCCGGCCCGGTGCGGCCTGCCTGGTGGTCGAGCGGCGCACCTGGAACGGCCGGGTGCCGGTGACCTTCGCCCGGCTGTGGCATCCGGGCGACCGCCATCGCCTGATCGGGCGGTTCCGGCCCAACCACAGCGGGACCGGGGATGCTGGGTAACGGTGGGCTTATCGCGGGGCGGGGTCGCAGCCGTCCGACGCCTGGCCCCCCGTCTTTCCAGGGGCCGTCTTGCCCGGGGCCAGCGCCTCGAGCTCGGTCCGGGCCGAGAGCACCGCGGCGAGCGCGGCCGTCAAGTCCTGGCCCCGCGAGTGCCAGCGGAAGCGGATCGCGCGGACCGTCCGCAGGGCGCGCTCCAACCGGAGCTCGGCCGCGCGCACCGCGTGGGCGGTAACGCCATCTTGTGTCAGTTGCATACTCGCTCCTAGTCGGTACCGAATAGATCGGATACCGGCACCTAAGGATGATCTACGCACTTTCACGTGTGGCGATGATAGATCCTGCAAGCAGGGCCGCCAGCCCCAAACGGGGGTGACTTGCTGCGGTGCGTCAGGGCGCCATAGCCGTCCTTGTCCTCGGCTGCGGGCGGATGCCATCCTGTCCCGAAAACGGGGGAGGGAACCATGGCCGAGACGATCGAGCCGCGCCTCAAGGTCCTGGTGGTCGGCGCCTCGGGCACGTTTGGCAGGGCGGTGCTCGCGGAGCTGGCGCCGCGCCACGACATCGTGACCGCCGGCCGCAGCTCGGGCGACGTGCGCATCGACCTGGAGGACGTCGCCAGCATCATCGCCGGCCTGGCCGAGGCCGGGCCGCTTGATGCCGTGGTCTCGGTCGCGGGCGCGGTCACCTTCGCGCCGCTGGCCGCGATCCGCCCGGCGCCGATCCCGGACTCGGCGTTCGGGCTGGGCTTGCGCAACAAGCTGATGGGGCAGGTCAACCTGGCGCTGGCGGCGCGCGACCACCTGAACGACGGCGGCTCGATCACGCTGACCACGGGCATCCTGACCGACCATCCGATCCGCGGCGGCGCCAGCGCGACGCTGACCAACGCCGCCGTCGAGGGCTTCGTGCGCGCTGCCGCCATCGAGCTGCCGCGCGGCCTGCGCATCAACGTCGTCAGCCCCAGCGTGTTCGTGGAGTCGCTGCCGGGCTATGGACCATTCTTCCGCGGCTTCGAGGCCGTGCCGGTGGCCCGCGCGGCGCTGGCGGTCAGCCGCAGCGTCGAGGGCGCCCAGACCGGGCAGGTCTATCGCGTCCTGTGATGGCCTACGACTACATCGTGGTCGGCGGCGGGTCGGCCGGCGCGGTGCTGGCCAGCCGCCTGACCGAGGACCCCAAGGTCACGGTGCTGCTGCTCGAAGCCGGCCGCGCCGACCATCCCCTGACCTGGCTGCCGGTCAGCTTCGGCCTGCTGATCGACAACCCGCGCGCCAACTGGTGCTTCCGCTCGGAACCCGAGCCCGGCACCGCCAACCGGGTGATCCCGGTGCCGCGCGGCAAGCTGTTGGGCGGCTCCAGCGCGATCAACGGCCTGGTGTTCGTGCGCGGCCAGCCGCTGGACTATGACGGCTGGGCCCAGCTCGGCAACCGCGGCTGGAGCTGGCAGGACGTGCTGCCGCTGTTCCGGCGCATGGAGAGCTATGCCGATGGCGGCGACCTACGCGGCCACGACGGGCCGCTCAAGCTGTCCGAGGTCGCCGACCAGAACCCGCTCTATGACGCGCTGTTCGCGGCCGGCGCCGCGGTCGGCTGCCCGCGCAACCCCGACTACAACGGCGCCGACCAGGAGGGGGTCGTAAAGACCCAGGTCACGATCCATCGCGGCCGGCGCATGAGCACCGCCCACTGCTATCTGCGCCCGGCCCGCGGCCGGCCCAATCTCCGGATCGTGACCGAGGCCCACGCCCACCGCGTGCTGCTGGACGGCACGCGCTGCACCGGCGTGGTCTACGAGACGCCGGCGGGCCTGGCCGAGGCGCGGGCCGGGCGCGAGGTGATCCTGGCTGCGGGCGCCATCTGCTCGCCGCAGCTCCTGGAGCTGTCCGGGATCGGCGATCCGGCGCTGCTCCAGCGCCACGGCATCGCCGTGCAGCACGCCCTGCCCGCGGTCGGCGAGCATTTCCGCGACCATATCGGGCCGCGCATCCAATGGCGCATCACCGATCCGCGCCTGTCCTACAACACCCGCGCGCGCGGCATCCGGCTGGCCGGCGAGGTGGTGCGCTACGCCGCGACCCGGGGCGGCTTCCTGGGCCTGCCGTCGGCGCCGCTGCTGGCCTTCCTCAAGACCCGGCCCGAGTTGGCCGGCCCGGACGTGCAGTTCCATCTGGTGCCCTACGCGATCAAGGATCCGAAGACGCGCCGCCTGCACGACTTCCCGGGCATGACGGTGACCTGCTACCAGCTCCGGCCCGAGAGCCAGGGCTCGATCCATGTCCGCTCGGCCGACCCCCGGCAGCCGCCCGCGATCCGCTTCAACTTCCTGGCGGATCCCGTCGACCGTCGGACCCTGGTCGACGGCATCCGCCTGGCACGCCGGCTGGTCGGCGCCCCGCCCATGGATCCCTATCGCGGCGACGAGCTGTCGCCCGGCGCCGCCGTCGCCAGCGACGACCAGATCCTGGACTGGATCCGGGCCAAGTCCGAGACGACCTACCACCCGATCGGCACTTGCCGCATGGGACCCGGACCCGACGCCGTGGTCGACGACAGCCTGCGCGTCCATGGCCTGTCCGGCCTGCGCGTGGCCGACGCCTCGATCATGCCGACCATGCCGTCGGGCAACACCAACGGGCCGGCGATCATGATCGGCGAAAAGGCGGCGGATCTGATCCGGGCGGGGTGAGGCCCTATTCCGCGGCGTCGACCGCCGCCGGCTGGGCGCGGACGCAAGCCAGGAAGCCGGCGAGCGCGCTGGTGAGGTAGGCGTCGCGCCGGCGGATGAACACGGTTTCGACCCGGGCTTCCGAGGGCGGCAGGGCATGGAGCATGACCCGGCCGTCGCGCCAGGCGGGTTCTGCGACCACCTTGGGCAGCAGGGTCACGCCCAGGCCGGCGGCGACGCAGCCCAGGATGCCGTCGACGGTGCCGAACTCGACCTCGCCCGCGACCGTGGCGCCGCGCCGGACGAGCAGCCGCTCCAACCGCTGGCGGTAGGAGCAGCCGGCCCGAAACATCACCTTGCGCAGCCCGGGCACGCCGGCCAAGGCGTCCAGGCTGCGCACCGAGCGGTCGGTGATCACGACAAGCTCTTCCCCGAACATGGGTTTGGCAGTCAGGTCGGGATGGTCGACGGGGCCGCACACGAAGGCGCCCTCGACCCGGCGCTCCAGCACATCCTCGATCAGGGTGCCGGTGGTGCCGGTGCGCAGCACCAAGTCGACCAGCGGGCAGGCGCCGGTAAAGGCGGCCAGGATCGGCGGCAGGCGCGCGCCGGCGGTGGTCTCCAGCGCGCCGATGACCAGGCGGCCCGTGGGCTGGCCGCTGTCGGCCACGGCCTGGCGGGCATCCTCCAGCAGGTGGCGGACCTGGGTGGCATAGGGGAGGAGCCGCTGCCCGGCGGCGGTCAGGGCGACCCCGCGATTGTGCCGGAGGAAGAGCTTGACCCCCAGCGCGTCCTCCAGCTGGCGGATGCGCGCTGTCACGGCCGACTGCACGGTGTTGAGTTCGGCCGCGGCGCGATTCATGCCGCCCAGCCGCGCCACTGCCTCGAACACCCTGAGGTCCGCCGAATCCATGCCCGCCTCCCGGCCATGCCGGCGCTCAGGCCGGCTGGGTCAGGTGCTTACGATAGCCGAACGAGCGCTCGATGCGTCCCAGGATATGCGTGCCTGCGGCGACGGGATCGTAGCGGCACTGGGCGGGATCGGCGCCCAGCTGCCGCGGGTCGACGACCGCCTTGAAGTCGGGATCATAGAAGGTCGCGATCGAGTAGCGGGCGCGGCCCGAGCGGTTGACCACCCGGTGCGGGGTCGAGCTGTAGCGGTCGTTGGTCCAACGCGCCAGCAGGTCGCCGACATTGACGACCAGCGTGCCGGGCACGGGCCGGGCGTCGATCCAGCGCCGGGTCGAGCGTTCCAGCACTTCCAGCCCGCCATTGTCGTCCTGCCACAGAAGCGTGATGCAGCCGAAGTCGGTGTGCGGCGCCACGCCGAACTGCTCGGGGCCGAGGTCGGGCGGTTGCGGCGGGTAATAGATGATCTGGGTGCGCTGCAGCCGCTTTTCATACCGACTGGCGAAGAAATCGGGCGATACCTCCAGCGAGATCGCCACGCAGCGCAACAGCAGCGCCCCGCATTCGCCCATGGCGTCGTAATAGTCGGTCAGCGCCTGCCGGAAGCCGGGGCGGCCGGCTGGCCAGTTGTTGGGACCGCGCAAGGGCTCTCCGGCGGCGACGTCGGGATCGTCCTCGGGCAGCTCCAGCCCGATGCTGTAGAATTCCTTGTGATCGGGGCGTTTGGCCTCGTACATCAAGGCGTCGCCCAGGGCATTGAAGCCGCGGTGGCGGGCGTTGACCGCGACCTGCCGCTTCTCGTCCAGCGGCAGGGCGAAGAAGGCGCGGGCCTCGGCCGTGGCGCGATCGATCACCGCCTCGGGCACGCCATGCCCCGACACGTAGAAGAAACCGACGCTGCAGCAGGCCTGGCTGATGGCATCGGCGGCCGCGCGGAGCGCCGTCGGCTCGCCGGTGCGGGCGGCGGAGAGATCGATCACGGGAAGCATGGGCCCGTCCTCAAATGCCTATACAAAACGATTTTACAAGCACGACCCGGCGCGGCAAGATCGAAAAGCAAGGGTTTCCGCCGGCGGCGCCGCCGTCCGGACGGCTCTCGAGTGCCGATCCGCCATGGAGGAGAGAATGCGTCGATTGATTGCCGCGATTGCGGCTGTCCTGGGCACCGCGGCGTTCGCGGCCGGCCCGGCCGCGGCCGAGGACGTGCTGGCCCGCGTCAAGGCGGCCGGCGAGCTGAAGGTCGGGACCGAGACCGAGTTCGCGCCGTTCGACTTCATCGACGCCGGCGAGCACAAGGGGCTGAACGTCGACCTGTTCGCCGAGATCGGCAAGGAGCTGGGGGTCAAGATCACCTGGGTGGCGCTGCCCTGGGAGAGCGTGCTGCCCGGCCTGGAGGGCGGCAAGTTCGACATGGTCGCCGGCCCCGCCACCATCACCAAGGCCCGGACGGAGCGCTACCGCTTCACCCTGCCGATCGCCGAGGCGACCGTGGCGCTGCTGAAGCGCGCCAAGGACGACTCGATCAAGAAGCCCGAGGACATCGCCGGCAAGACGGTCGGCGCCGGCAAGGCCTCGGCCCAGCTCGACCAGCTGAAGGCGTTCGCCGCCACCCTGCCGGGCAAGACCACCGTGCGCGAATATGTCGACAACAGCACGGCCTATGCCGACATGGCGGCCGGGCGCATCGTCGCCGTCGGCAACTCGCTGCCCAACATCGCCTATGTCGCAGCCCAGCGGCCCGATACCTTCGCCGTGGTGCTGCCGCCCTTCGGCCAGAAGTCCTATTTCGGCTTTATCGGCCGCAAGGACGCCGACAACAAGGCGCTGATGGACGCCATCGACGGCGCGATTGCCAAGATCAAGGCCGACGGCCGCCTGGCCAAGATGCAGCAGAAGTGGTTCGGGCTGGCCTTCGACACGCCGAACAGCGTGCCGACGCCGGCGTTCTGACCGCCCGCACCGGGTCAAGACGCGCGGATGATCCCGGCCGCCAAGCTGTTGCTGTTCGCCAAGCTGCTGGCGGCCGGCGCGGTCATGACCCTGGCGGTCAGCGCCGTCTCGATCCTGGCCGGCTTGGCGATCGCGGTGCCGGTCTCGGCCGCCCAGCTGGCCCGCCGGGCCTGGCTGCGGCGGCTGGGCGGCCTCTATGTCAGCTTCTTCCGCGGCGTGCCGCTGCTGGTGCAGTTGCTGCTGATCTACAACTTGCTGCCCCAGGTCGGGATCGACCTGCCGAGCCTTGCCGCGGCGGTCGTCGGCCTGTCGCTGTGCACGGCCGCCTACCAGGCCGAGAACCTGCGCGGCGGCTTCCTCAACGTGCCCACCGGCCTGGTCGAGGCCGCCCGCATGGTCGGGCTCGGCAACCGCCAGATCCTGCTGCGCATCCGGCTGCCCCTGGCGGTGCGCCTGACCCTGCCGGCCATCGTCAACGAGGCGATCCTGATCCTGAAGGCGTCATCCCTGGTCTCGGTGGTCGGGGTCGGCGAGCTGACCCTGGTCGCGCGCAACCTGTCGGCCAGCACCTACCTGCCGCTGCCGATCTATGCCATGGCCGGCCTGTTCTACATCCTGCTCAACGGCGTGCTGGTGTCGGCCGGATCGGCGCTGGGCCGCCGGATGTGGCGGGGCGCATGACCCTCGACTGGGGCCTGATCCGCGAGTCGCTGCCGGATCTCCTGAGCGGCGCCGCGGTGACGATCGAGGTCTGGCTGCTGGCGGTCGTCCTGGCGGTGCCGCTCGGCTTCGCCGTGGCGCTCGGCCGCCGCTATGGGGGGCCGGTGCTGGCGCTGCCGCTGGCGGCGGTGATCGCGGTGCTGCGCGGCTCGCCCTTCCTGGTGCAGATCTACCTGCTGTATTTCGGCGGGCCCTATATGGGGCTGGACCTGGAGCCGACCGAGGCCGGCCTGCTGGGGCTGTCGGTCTATGGCGCGGCCTATTTCGCCGAGATCTTCCGCGGCGGCTTCGACGCCGTCCCGCGCGGGCATGTCGAGGCGGCGGTAACCGTCGGCCTCAGCCATGGCCAGATCGTGCGCCGGATCCTGGTGCCCGAGATCGCGCTGCTGGTGCTGCCCGCCTGTTTCAACCTGGTCATCGTTCTATTGAAGGAGACGGTGGTGCTATCGACGGTAACGGTGCCTGAGATCATGTATGCGATCACCGATATCGGGAACAAATACTACGCCTTTGCCGAATCGCTGTTGATCCTGGCGTTGGTCTATTGGGGCCTGGTGGAGGCGGCCGGCGCCATCGGCCGCTGGGTCGAGCGGCGCCTGGCCCGCTACCGGCTGGCGGCATGACCGCATCAGCGGTCGGCATGACCGCAGCAGCGGTCCGCCTCTCGGGCGTCGGCAAGCGCTTCGGCGCGACCGACGTGCTGCAGGATATCGACCTGGAGATCCGCCATGGCGAGGTCACCTGCCTGATCGGCCCGTCGGGCTCGGGCAAGAGCACGCTCTTGCGCTGCATTGCCTTCCTGGAGGAGCACAGCGCCGGCATCATCACCGTCGCCGGCGAGCCCATGGGCTTCGCGCCGGGCGCCGGACCGGCCGAGCGCCGCCGCCTGCCCGACACGGACGTTGCGCGGGTCCGGCGCCACCTGGGCATGGTATTCCAGCAGTTCAACCTGTGGCCGCACATGACGGCGCTGGGCAATGTCGCCGAAGCCCTGCGGCTGGTGCGACGGCTCTCGCGCCGCGAGGCCGAGGCCAAGGCCCTGGCGACGCTGGACAAGGTCGGCCTCGCCCACCGCGCCCGGCACTATCCGTCGGAGCTGTCGGGCGGCCAGCAGCAGCGGGTGGCGATCGCCCGGGCGCTGGCCATGGAGCCCCGGATCATGCTGTTCGACGAACCGACCTCGTCGCTCGACCCGGAGCTCACGGGCGAAGTCCTGACCGTCATGCGCGACCTCGCCGCCGACGGCATGACCATGGTCGTGGTCACCCACGAGATCGGCTTCGCAGCCCAGGTCGCCCAGCACATCGTGTTCCTGGACCACGGCCGGATTCTCCTGGAGGGCCGCGCCGCCGAGGTGTTCGCCAAGCCCTGGCATCCGCGCCTGGACCAGTTCCTGCGCACGTTCCTGGACCGCGGCGCCTCGATCCTGCTGGGCGCCGCCTGATCCGGCTAAACCCGATGCGGTAGGGCTTTCGTTTGCATATATATAGAATGTCTGCTATCAGATGGCCTATCCGCGGCCACATCGGCCCCACGGAGGCCAATCATCGACCCGACACTCTATCCGAGTCTGATTGACGACCTGCGCGCCCAGTTTCACCAGGCCACGGTCCGGGCCCGGAGCGCGCAGCAGGCTGGGCGCGGCTATCATGACCTGGCGCAGTTTTATGCCGACTGGATCGCCGAGGCTGAGCACAGCCTGGCTGCCGGCGAGCACCGGATCGCCGAAGCGTCCTGACGCGGGCCTACTGGACGGCCCGGATCCGCTCGGCGGTCACGGCCTCGTCGTCGTCGCGGCCATAGCCGTCATAGCGGACCGCGCAGCGGCCATCGGCGGTCCGGCCGGTGGTGACATGCGCCGCCCACCATGTCCCTTCCGATAGCACCTGCAGCGCCAAGCCGGGGCGGCAGTCGGGCGCCGGCGCTTCGGATGCCGGCGCCCCTGATACCGGTGCATGGCCGCCGAAGACGATCTCGGCGACGGCATCGGACAGGGAATCGTCGCCGACGGCATTGCCGTTGCTCAGGAACACGATCGCCGTCTTCTGCCGCACATAGTAGAACGCCTCGGACTCGAAGCCGTCGGCGCTGCCGGTGTGGCCGAGGCTCTGGCCCCAGTCGTCGCTGTTGCGCTCCACGCCCAGGCCGTACTCGTCGGTGCCGGCGCTGCGGCCGCTCATCTTGGCCGACAGCTCCAGGCCGAGCAGCGTGTGGTCGCGGAACAGCGCGAACAGCAGCTTCTCCAGGTCGGCGGCGGTGCTGACCAACGGGCCGTCGCCGGTCATGGACCGCCATTGCGCCAGGCTGACATCGGCCGTGATCGGGGCGTCGTCATCATCACTGTCGGCGACGAAGCCGTGGGCCAGGGTGCGGTCGCTGGGATCGGCCCCGACCGTGGTGTCGTGCATGCCGGCCGGGTCCAGCACCCGGCGGTGCAGGATCGCCCCCAGGTCCTGGTGCTCGGTCGCCTCCAGCACCATGCCCAGCAGCACATAGTTGCTGTTGGAGTACTGATAGCGCTGGCCGGGCCGGCCGGTCGGCCGCTCCCCGACCGCATAGTGCAGGGCCTCCTGCGGCTTGAAGATGCGCCCCGGATCCTTGGCCTGGGTGTCGTTGAACGACTCGGTCAGGTAGTCCGGAATGCCCGAGCTGTGGTCCAAAAGCTGGATCAGCGTCGCGGCGTCCAGGTTGGGCAGGCGCTCGAAGCCGGCGGTGGTGCCCAAATGCCGCCGGACCTTGTCGGAAAGCGCCAGGCGGCCGTCCTGCACCTGCTGCAGGATCGACGTCGCCACCGCCATCTTGCCGATCGACGCGATGTAGAAGCGGTGGCTCGGCGTCATCCGCTCGCCGGTGCGGACATTGGCCAGGCCGCCAGCATAGACCGCGCGGCCCGCCGGCCCCGAGACCAGGAGCACGCCGCCGGGCAGGCGATGCGCGAACAGGAAGGAGTCCAGCTTGGCCTGGAGGGCATCCGCCCGCGCCGGGCCCGACGCCGCCAGCAGCACCGCGATCGCGGCGCCGATCCAGATTTTGCGCATGCGCCCCTGCCCGTGCCGATCGGCCGCACCAGCCCGGCACGCTGTCATGACAAAGGTTAATTTTCGGCGAAGCTCGCGAGGCTGGCGCACTGCCGACCCTCGGCGTCGAAATTTGCGGGATCGAGCCAGCGCTCGAAGGCGCGGCGGCGCGCCGGCCATTCGCGGTCGATGATCGAGAACCAGGCGGTGTCGCGATTGCGGCCCTTGTACAGGGTCGCCTGACGGAACACGCCCTCGAAGGTGAAGCCCAGGCGCGCGGCGGCGGCGCGCGAGGGCTGGTTGAGAGCGTCGCACTTCCATTCGTAACGGCGATAGCCGAGTTCGTCGAACACCCGCCGCATCATCAGGTACATGACTTCGGTGGCGGCGGGGGTGCGCTGCAGCGCCGGGCTGTAGTTGACATGTCCGATCTCGATGACACCCACCGCCGGGTCGATGCGCAGATAGCTGGCCACCCCGACTGCCCGGCCGGTGCCGTCGAGGATGGCGTGGAACAGCGGATCCTCGCTGCGGGCCGAGGCCGCGACCCACCGGCGGTAATCCTCCAGCGCCGCATAGGGGCCATAGCCGAGGTAGGTCCAGTTGCGGCCGTCGCGGTCGGCAGCGTTGGCCGCGAACAGATCAGCTGCATGCCGCTCGTCCAGCGGCTCGATCCGGCAGAAGCGGCCGGCCATGGGCGTGCGCGGCGGGCGCGGCCGCGCCGTCCAATCGGGCAGCGGCGCGCCGATCGGCTGGCCCAGGGCGTTCGTAAGGGGGGCGTTCGTAAGGGGGGCGTTCACGACGCCACCGCCAGCTCGGGGCCGTTCTGGACCCGCTTCAGCGCCTGGCGGATGCTGCGCACGGCCTGGCGGATGCGGTCGCCGTTCTCGACCAAGGCGATGCGCACGAAGCCCTCGCCATATTCACCGAAGCCGACGCCCGGGGCGACCGCGACATTGGCCTCTTCCAGCAGCCATTTGGCGAAGCCCAGGCTGCCCATGGCGCGGCAGGACTCGGGCACCGGTGCCCAGCAGAACATCGATGCCTCGGGCGCCGGGATCGGCCAGCCGGCCTTGGCCAGGCCCGACACCAGGATGTCGCGGCGCTCGCGATAGACGCGCCGGAACTCGGCGACGCAGTCCTGCGGGCCGTTGAGCGCGGCGATTGCCGCCACCTGGATCGGCGTGAAGGCGCCATAGTCCAGGTAGGACTTCACGCGGGCGAGGGCGCCGATCAGCTTGGCCGAGCCGACGCAGAAGCCCACCCGCCAGCCCGGCATCGAATAGGTCTTGCTGAGGCTGCCGAACTCGACGCCGATGTCCTTGGCCCCCGGCGCCTGCAGCATCGAGGGCGGCGGATCGCCGAAATAGATCTCGGAATAGGCCAGGTCCGAGACCAGATGCACGCCGCGGCGCCGGCAGAACTCCACGACCTCGGCATAGAAGCCCAGGTCGCGTGTCTCGGCGGTGGGGTTCGAGGGATAGCTGACGATCAGCACGGTCGGCGCCGGCACGCTGTGCTGGTAGGCGCGCTCCAGCATGGGCAGGAACTGTTCGGGCGGGGTCGGTGGCAGGTGGCGCAGCGAGGCGCCGGCCATGATGAAGCCGAAGGCGTGGATCGGATAGGTCGGGTTGGGCACCAGGATGGTGTCGCCCGGGCTGGTGATCGCCTGCGCCAGGTTGGCCAGGCCCTCCTTGGAGCCCAGGGTGACGATGACCTCGGTCTCGGGGTCGAGGTCGACGCCGAAGCGGCGCTGGTAGTAGCCGGCGATGGCGCGGCGCAGCGGCGGGATGCCCTTGGATGTCGAGTAGCGGTGGGCCCGGGGGTCGCGCGCCACCTCGCACAGCTTGTCGACGATGTGCGTCGGCGTCGCCATGTCGGGATTGCCCATGCCGAAGTCGATGACATCGCGCCCGGCAGCTCGCGCCGCCGCCTTCAGCCGGTTGACCTCGGCGAAGACGTAGGGCGGCAGGCGGCGGACGCGATGGAACTCGAGGTCGGACGACATCGGGGGCACAGGCTCCTGAGCAAGGGGTGAGCCTCTTGGTCGGGCACCGGCCGCCTGCTGTCAATGGGGTCGGCGTCGCCCCCAACTGGCGGTTGCGCCCGATTCGCGCGCAGCTAGGATCGGGTTCGCGCATTTCGAGCGGGGGCAAGCAATGACTGATCCATGTGCGTCCCTTCAGGCGGAGGTCGACAACCTATCCGCAACGTTGGGCCGCCTGGAGGACGAGTACGTCACGGCGAGCCCGGCACGGCGGCTGGTCCTGATGCGGGAGATCAGGGACACGCAGGCGCTGCTCAAAGTCGCTCAGGCGGACCTCGCCGCCTGCCGGCATCCGCCGCCGCCGCCCCCGCCGCCGCTGCCCGATGTGCGGTGGAACAGCATCGGTCCGGGGGATGTGAACGGCCGGATCCTGTCGCTCGCGGTCGATCCGACGAACGGCGCCATTGTCTATGCCGGCAGCGCCAATGGTGGCGTGTTCAAGACGACCGACGGCGGCGCCGCGTGGACGCCGCTGTGGAACGACCAGGCGTCGCTTGCGGTCGGCGCCGTGGCGGTGGCGCCGTCGAACCCGAGCGTTGTGTATGCCGGCACCGGGCAGTGGTGGCGTTCCGCCTATGGCGCCTTCCAGGCCTATCCCGGCGTCGGCGTCTATCGCAGCGATGACGCCGGGGCGACCTGGCGCCTGCTGTCCCCGATTCCGAGCGACGAGATTTCGGCGATCGCAGTCGACCCCGGCAATGCCGACCGCCTGTTCGTCGCAGGCAACCTGGGATTGCATCGAAGCACCACCGGTGGCGCGTCCTGGGATCTGCTGGGCTCGAACCACTACGGCGTGTTCGACGGCAATCTCAGTCACCTGGCGATGGATCCGACCGACGGCGACCGGCTGCTGGTCGGCGTCCAGGGCTCGGCAATCCGCGATGGTGGCGTGTGGCGGACCATTGATGGCGGCGGCAACTGGACGCATCTGAACAATGGGCTGCCTGGCGACGCCGACACGCCGGGGCCGCGGATCGCGCTGGGCGTCAAGGGCGCGCATGGCAGATGGTTCGTGGCGGTCAAGCTGGCGAACCAGATTTACACCAGCACCAATTTCGGCAGCTCCTTCACGCAGCAACCGACCTTTTCCGACTTCAATCCAGACCCCGATCCCGACCAACTCATCGGCGTCGATCCGACCGACGAATCGGTGCTGATCGCTGGCGACGTCTGGCTGTATCGAAGTACCGACGGCGGCAAGACCTGGAGCAAGATCGGCGACACGACGACCACGCCGGATACCTACGTCCACGAGGACAAGCACGCGATCGCCTTCGACCCGGCGGACCATCGGCACATTTACGTTGCGACCGACGATGGCGTTTCGGCGACCCGCGACGGCGGCGACAGCTGGACCTCCGGGCACTATCCGGCCTATCCGAAGTACGGTCGCCCAGCGCTCAGCAACGGGCTGGTGGTGGCGCAGTGCTACAATATCGGGGTGACCCAGACCGCGGACTATGCCTGCGCGATCACGACTCAGGACAATCGGTGCTACGAGTCCACCGGTGGAGACTTTGGCCGTTTCGTCATCGATTTCCCTCATGAGGGTGGCTGGGTCCAATATGACCCGAGCACGTCAAAAGTCGCCTACGCCAACACCTGGCTTTACGGCTTGGTACGCACGGTCGATGGTGGCGACACGTGGGTTCAGCTGCCGGTCGATTTTCGCAGCATGCTCGGGGTCAGCATGGCGCTCGCCGGCCGGACCACGTCCTTGCTGCTGGGTTTCCCGCAAGACGGCAGCGTGCTCAAGCGGTCGACCGATCGCGGGGACAGCTGGACGGACGTCCTGACCCCGGCCCACCCGATCTCCGCCGTGCGCTTCCAACCGACCGATGACGGACACGCCTACGCCGCCAGCGAGGACGGGACGGTCTGGCATTCTTCGGATGCCGGGGTGACCTGGACCGAGCTCGACAATACCGGACTGCCCCTACAGCGAATCCACGACATCCAGGTGTCCTGGAGCGATCCGCTGCAGATCTACCTCGCCTATGGCCAGCGGATCAGCTACGACGTGATCGGGTATCGGCCGCTGTGGCGCGGCGCCGTCGGCAGCGGATCCGCGGCGAGTTGGACCGACGTCAGCGGCACCGGCGGGACCGCGCCATTGCCGACCTACGGGCTGACCGGGCTGGTGATCGACCCGGCGGACCCGAGTCACCTCTATGTCAGCAGCGTCGGCGGCCCGACAGCCGGGGTGTTCGTCTCCCGGGACGGCGGCGGCAGCTGGACCCGGTTCAGCGAAGGCCTGCCGAATTGCCTGATCTCGCACCTGACCTTCCGGGTGCCCGATCGCACCCTCCATCTCAGCACCATGGGGCGCGGCGCCTACCGCCGCCGCATCTGAGCGCGCTCGGCGTTGGAACTGGGCGGCCGCCCGGCCGATGCTCGGGACGGGCCCGACGCCCTGGTGCTGGCGGCGCCGCACACAAGGCGAGACCGAGCGGATGATCGACCGCGCAGCGTTCCAGCGGCGGCCTTCTGCCCCAATTTGCGCTGCTGGTGCGACGGGCGGCGGCAGGACATTCGCAACGTCCTCGACAAGCCGCGGCTGTACTGAGGGCGGGGGCCCTCGCCCCTCCCTCTCCCGAACCGCGGGAGAGGGAGGGGACCCGCGTGAGCGGGGAGGGTGAGGGGCTTACGCGGCCTTGGAGTTGCCGGCGATGATCTCGTCGGCGACGTTCTTCGGCACCGGATCGTAGTGCGAGAACTCCATGGTGTAGCTGGCGCGGCCCGAGGTCATGCCGCGCAGCTGGCCGATATAACCGAACATCTCCGACAGCGGCACGGTCGCCTCGACGGCGATGTTGGTGCCGCGCTCCAGCTGGCCCAGGATGGTGCCGCGCCGGCGGTTGATGTCGCCGATGACGTCGCCCAGATGGCTCTCGGGCGTCACCACCTCGACCTTCATGATCGGCTCCAGCAGGATCGGGCTCGCCTTCTTCATGCCCTCACGGAAGCACGCCTTGGCCGCGATCTCGAAGGTCAGGGCGTTCGAGTCGACCTCGTGGTACTTGCCGTCGACCAGGCGGGCCTTGAAATCCACGGTCGGATAGCCGGCGAGCACGCCGTCTTCCTTCTGCACCTCCAGGCCCTTCTGCACCGACGGGATGAACTCGCGCGGCACCGAGCCGCCGACCACCTCGTCGGCGAACGCGAAGCCCTGGCCGCGCTCCTGCGGCTCGAAGATGATCTTGACCTCGGCGTACTGGCCCGAGCCGCCGGTCTGCTTCTTGTGGGTGTAGGTGTACTCGACCGGCTTGGTGATGGTCTCGCGGTAGGCGACCTGCGGCTTGCCCACGTTGGCTTCGACGCCGAACTCGGTGCGCATGCGGTCGAGCGTCACTTCCAGATGCAGCTCGCCCATGCCGCGCAGGATGGTCTGGCCAGTCTCGCGATCGGTCTCGAGCCGGAGCGACGGGTCGGCGCGCACCATCTTGCCCAGCGCGATCGAGAACTTCTCCTGCTCGGCCTTGGACTTGGACTCGACCGACACGCTGATGACCGGATCCGGGAAGCGCATGCGCTCCAGGATCACCGGATGGGCGGCGTCGCACAGGGTGTCGCCGGTCTCGGTCTCCGACAGGCTGACGAAGGCCACGATGTCGCCGGCGCGCGCCTCTTCGACGGCGTTGGCCTCCTTGGCGAACATCTCCACCATGCGGCCGATCTTCTCGCGCTTGCCGCGCGTGGTGTTCATGATCGACATGCCCTTCTGCACCACGCCCGAATAGACGCGCACGAAGGTCAGCGAGCCGTAGGTATCGTTGAGCACCTTGAAGGCGAGGCCGGAGAACGGCTCGTCGTCCGAGCACTCGCGCTGGCCGTTGGGATTGCCGTCGGCGTCGACGGTGTTGATGGCGGCGACGTCGGTCGGCGCCGGCAGATAGTCGACGACGGCGTCGAGCAGCTGCTGGACGCCCTTGTTCTTGTAGGACGAGCCGCACAAAACGGGCGTGAAGGCGCTGACGATCGTGCCCTTGCGGATGCAGCGGCGCAGCACCTCCGGTGCCGGCTCCTCGCCGGTCTCGAGATAGGCGCCCATGGCCTCGTCATCCTGCTCGAGCGCGGTGTCGACCAGCTCGGTCCGGTATTCCTGGACCCGGTTCAGGATCTCGACGTCTTCCTGGACGACGATGTTCAGCTTCGAGGCGAGATCGGACGTGACGTCCCAGACCTCCCACTTGGCATCCTTGTCGTCGGAGAACCAGACATAGGCCTTCATCTCGACCAGGTCGATCATGCCCCGGAAGTTGTCTTCCGAGCCCAGCGGCAGCTGCAGCACCATGGGGCGCGCGCCGAGCCGGGTCTTGATCATGTCGACGCAGCGCCGGAAGTTGGCGCCCGAGCGGTCCATCTTGTTGACGTAGCAGAACCGCGGCACGCCGTAATTGTCGGCCAGGCGCCAGTTGGTCTCGGACTGCGGCTCGACGCCGGCGACGCCGTCGAACACCACGACCGCGCCGTCGAGCACGCGCAGCGAGCGGTTGACCTCGATGGTGAAATCGACGTGGCCCGGGGTGTCGATGACGTTGATCTTCTTGTCGCGCCAGAAGGCAGACACCGCAGCGCTCTGGATCGTGATCCCGCGCTTCTGCTCCTGCTCGAGATAGTCGGTGGTGGTCGAGGTCTTCAGATCCTTGGTGTCGTGGATATCGACGATCTGATGCTTGCGCCCCGTATAGTACAGAATCCGCTCGGTGGTCGTGGTCTTGCCGGCGTCGACGTGGGCGATGATGCCGATGTTACGCACGTCGGCGAGCGGAATTTGTCGGGGCATGGTCCTGTCCGTGCTAAACGAAACCAACGAAGGTCGGGATGGCCAGCCGACAGCGGGCCGGAGCCGGCGTCTTGTGCCGCCGGCCGGCCTGATTTGTCAACCGCGCTATGGAGACAGCCTCGGCTGTCCCGCCTAGATGGCGCCGGCGGGGCCGAAGGTCAAGACGCCGCAGGGCGGCGCCGAACATTAGGTCAGGACTGCGATTGCCGTCCAGTGCGGCGTTCGCGGCGCCGGCCGGCGGCGCGCCGTGGCCCGCCGGCCGGCGACACCGCGCCGCATCAGGGTCGGATCGTCAGCCCTGGGACAGGCGGTCGATCTCGGCCAGGTCCTCGGCCGTCAGCACCCAGTCGGCAGCCGTGACGTTCTGGGCGATCTGCTCGGGCCTGGTGGCGCCGGCGATGACGCTGGCGACCGTCGGCCGCGCCGCC
Organism: uncultured Comamonadaceae bacterium; assembly: GCA_964511405.1. GTDB lineage: Bacteria > Pseudomonadota > Alphaproteobacteria > Elsterales > Elsteraceae > CAZEFK01. The sequence goes on from CAZEFK010000020.1 coordinate 17,484, forward strand.
AGCCAGCTGAAGGCCAGCTCGACCAGGTTGTGGCCGCGCTCGGCGGCGAAGCCCGACAGCCGTTCGACCACGCCCCAGTTGGCCTCGGTCAGGTACTGATCGGCCAGGCGCTGGGTGTTGGCCAGGCGCGTGCCCTCGGGCAGCGGCTCGCCGCGCCGGTACTTGCCGGTCAGCAGGCCGCTGGCCAGCGGGAAATAGGGCAGCAGGCCCAGGCCATAGCGCTCCAGCACCGGGATCTGCTCAGTGTCCAGCTTGCGCACGATCAGGCTGTACTCGTCCTGCGCCGAGACGAAGGCGGCGGTGCCGGCCAGGCGGGCGGTCAGCTGCGCCTCGACCACCTGCCAGGGTGCGTAGTTGGAGCAGCCGACATAGCGCACCTTCCCCTGTGTGATCAGATCGTCGAGAGCGCGCAGGGTCTCGTCGATCGGGGTCAGGGGATCCGGGCGGTGCACCTGGTAGAGGTCGATCCAGTCGGTCCGAAGCCGCGTCAGGCTCGCTTCGCAGGCGGCCATGATGTAGCGGCGCGACGCGCCCTTCTTGGTCTCGGCCTCGTCCATGGCCATCCCGAACTTGGTCGCCAGCACGATGTCCTTGCGCCGGTCGCCCAGCACCTGGCCCAGGCAGTCCTCCGAGCCGCCCTTGTTGCCGTAGATGTCGGCGGTGTCGAACAGGGTGATGCCGGCATCGAGCGCGGCATGGACGACGCGGCGGGTCGCCTCCAGGTCGATGCGGCCGCCGAAATTGTTGCAGCCGAGGCCGACCAGCGAGACTTGCAGGCCGGAGTTTCCGAGGTTGCGCAGCTTCACGGGACGAGGATCCTTCTGGTCTGAGTTAGGCCTTGAGCGCCGCCAGGACCCGCTCCGGCGCTATGGGCAGCGCCGGCACCCGCTTGCCGATGGCGTCGAAGACGGCGTTGCCCAGCGCCGCCGCGGTCGGGCCGTGAGCCGCTTCGCCGACTCCGACCGAGGGCTGGTCGGGGCGGTCGATCAGCGCGACCGTGACCGGCGGCACCAGGTCGAAGCCGATGATCGGATAGGCCTGGTAGTCGGTGCCGGTCATGATATGCCCGTCATGGGCCGCCGCTTCCAGCAGCGTCTGGCTGGTCGACTGGATGATGCCGCCCTCGACCTGGTTGAGCACGCCGTCCGGGCTGACGGCCCGGCCCGTATCGACCGCGCCGTGGATGGCGAGGGGCGTGATCTCGCCGGTCCGGGTGTCGACCTCGACCGTCGCGACCACCGCCACATAGGCCTCGGAGTTCTTGTAGCGCGCAACGCCGAGGCCGGTGCCGCGCAGGGTCGGGGCCGACGGCCGCGGGCCGGCCGGGCGCGGCGTCCACTGCGCCAGTGCCACCGCCTTGTCCATCACGGCGATGAGCCGCGGGTCGGGGCCGTGCCGCCGGCGGAAGGCGACGGGGTCAGTCCCGGCCGCCGCCGCCAGATCGTCCATGAAGGATTCCGCGGCGAAGATGTTGGCGTAGGCGCCGAGCGTGCGCAGCGCCGACGTGCGGATCGGCGGCAACGGGTTGAAGTGCAGCTCCACCCTGTGGGCCGGGATATCGTAGCTGCCGGGCACCGCATTGCGGTCCGCCGCACCGGCCGGCAGGGCGCCGTTGACCAGCCGGGGCTGGGGCAGCGGCGACCGGCGGTAGGCGTTGGACAGCAGCGCCGTGCCGTCCGGCTTCCCGGGCCGGCAGTCGTGCGGGAAGCTCCACACCCGGTGGGTCCAGGCGGCGATGCGCCCGGCGTCGGTCAGCACCGCCTCGAGCTCGATGGCCATGGTCGAGCCGTGCGGCTCCCAGGTCATCTCCTCGTCGTGGGTCCACAGCACGCGCACCGGCCGGCCCGGCACCGCGGCCGCCAGCAAGGCCGCGTCCAGGGCCACGTCGTCGGCCCCGTTGTGGCCGTAGCAGCCCGAGCCGGGCATGTGGATGACGTGCACCCGGTCGGCCGGCAGCCCGAACACCGCCATCAGGTCGGCGCGCAGCGGGAACACGCCCTGGGTGTGCGACCAGACCGTCAGCTTGCCGTCCTGGACCTGGGCGACCGCACAGGAGGCGCCGATCGAGGCGTGCTTCTGGTAGGCGCGCTCGAAGCTGGCCCGCAGCGTCCGGCCCTGGGCCTGGGCGACGTCGCCCCTGGCCGACACGATCTTGACCTCGTGCGGCGTGGTCCGGAGGTAGTCGAGCGCCGGGCGGCCACCGAACAACGGCACCGGCAGCTGCCATTGGCTGGCCGCGGCGATCGCGGCCGCGGCGGCGCGGGCCTGCTCCTCGCGCCGCGCGATCACGCCGACGAAGGACCCGTCGACCACCGTCTTCACGCCGGGATAGCGGTCGGCCGCGCCGAGCTCGGCCTTCAGCAGCCGGGCGCCGTAGGCCGGCGGTCGCGCGATCGCCCCGAACAGCATGCCGGCGAGGCGGAGGTCGTGGACATAGGCCGCTTCGCCAAACACCTTGGCCGGAATGTCGACGCGCGGCACCGACGTGCCGACCACGGTCTGCATGGTCGGATCCTTGCGCCGCGCCGCCGGATCGACATCGCGCGCGAAGCTCGCGCGCTGGGCCGCTTCGCCATAGCCCATGCTGCGGCCGTCGGGCGCCGTGATGACACCGGCCCCGACGACCAGGCGCCCGGCCGGCAGCGACCAGGCCTGGGCGGCGACGCCGACCAGGGTGGCGCGGGCATCGGCGCAGGCCTGGCCCAGCGCCTCGCCGCCATAGTGGATCGATTGCGAGCCGGCGGTCTGGCCTTCGTTGGGCGTACGCTCGGTATCTCCGGAGACCAGGGTCATCCGCGCCATCGGCAGGTCCAGCTCCTCGGCGGCGATCTGGAGCAGGGCGGTGCGCACCCCCTGGCCCAGCTCGACCCGGCCGGTGCAGATGGTGGCGGTGCCGTCGGCGGCGATCCGCACCCAGCCATCGAGGCGCGGGTTGGCCGCGAGCACGCCGGTGAGCCTGGCCGCGGGCCGGGCGTCGTCGGCGAGCGCGAACCGGATCGTCAGGCCGACGCCGGCGGCCACCATGCCGGCGCCGAAAGCGCGGCGCGACAGGGTCGTGGCCATGGCTCAGACTCCCCCGTTGGCGGCGCGCCGGACGGCGCGGATCACGCGGATGTGCGAGCCGCAGCGGCACAGATTGGCGGTCAGCGCGGCGCGGATCTGGTCGTCGGTGGGCTTGGGCGTCGCCGCCAGCAGCGCCGCGGCCTGCATGATCATGCCGTTCATGCAGTAGCCGCACTGCATCGCCTGCTCATCGATGAAGGCCTGCTGCAGCGGATGGGGCTGGGCGGGCGTGCCCAAGCCCTCCAGGGTCATCACCGGCTTGCCGGCGACGTCCTGGAGCGCCACGCTGCACGAACGGGCCGGCCGGCCGTCGAGATGGACGGTGCAGGCGCCGCACTGGCCCTTGGCGCAGCCCAGCCGCGGGCCGTTCAGCCCCAGATCATTGCGCAGCACATAGATCAGCGGTGTATCGCCGGGCAGGTCGACCGCGACCGGCCGGCGATTGAGGGTGAACGCGACCATGGCGGCGGCGCTCCGCTATTCGAGCGTGTGCAGGTAGGCGATGACGTCGGCCCGATCCTGGTCCGAGCCCATGGCGCTGAACGGCATCTTGGTGCCGGGCACCGTGCCGGGCGGATCGGCCAGGTAGGTGCCGAGGGTGGCATCGTCCCACACCAGCGCCGCGCGCCGCATCGCGCGCGAATAGCCATAGCCGGGCGCTTCGCCGGATTTGCGGTCCACGACCCCGGCCAGCCCCGGCCCGGTGCCGGTCTCGGCGGTGGTGGCGTGGCAGCGGGCGCAGTTGGCCTTGAACAGCTCGGCGCCGTGGGCGGCATCGCCGGCGGCGCCGGCGGCCCCCGGCAGCAGGCCGGCGAGGAGGGGGCCCAGCAGGAGGCGGGGCAACGGGGCAACGTGGGACCGAACGGGGCGGGGCGGAACGGGCATGATCAGCGGGCTCCGGAGCAGGACAGGGGACCGCGCGCCGTAATGCTACGCACCACGGCGCCCGTCTCCTCCGCCCCCGACCCCGGATTTTCGCAGCCCGGGCGTCCGCGGCCCGGTCAGCAGGACGGCGCGCCGCGCCAGGGGTCGTAGGCGTAGCCGCCGGGGCGGTCCTGGTGCAGCGGCGTGGCGCGGCAGCGCGGATCGAGGGCCGCGGCCCGGTCGCGCTCGAGCTGGCTTTCGGTGATGACCTCGCCGCCGGGCGTGCGCACCACCGCCTGGTAACCCGGCGGCACATAGCCGAGCGACGGGTAGTAGCCGCCGGTCGCGGCATAGTTGTTGGGCGGCAGGTAGGTGGGCGACGACCCGTAGGCCGGCCGCGCCGTGGTGCCGGCATAGGTCGAGGTGTAGCCGGTGGACCCCGAATAGGTCTGGTCGTACCCGGCGCAGGCGCTGAGCAGCCCGACCACGGCGAGCGCGGCCAGCGTGCGGCGTGGTGATGGCGTCATGGCGGCAGTCCTTCGCTTGCTGTGCTGCCGGAACAACGGCGTGCGCGGCGTGTTTGTCTCGCTTCCGAGGCAGCAGCGAAGGACTGTCACGGCCGGGCGGGAACGATCCGGCGCCGGGCCTCACAGCCAGCGGCGGACGCGCCGCTTGTAGTCCCGGTAGGCGTCGCCGAAGCGCCGATCGAGATAGGCTTCCTCGCGCGCGACCACGCCGTAGCGCAGGGTCAGGGCGAGCGGCACGATCAGGACCAGCAGCCACGGGCTGGGCGTGACGATGCCGATGCCGGCAGAGACCAGGACCATGCCGACATAGATCGGATTGCGGCTCAGGCCGTGGATCCCGGTCGTCACCAGCGCGCGCACTGGCTGCGTCGCGGGCACCGGGGTATCGGCGCGGCGGAAGTTTCGGACCGCGGCGGCGAAGATTCCGGCACCAAGCACGATCAGGCCGCCGCCCACGGCCCACTGCCACGGGCCGGTCCGCGCCGCCCCCAGCGGGAGCGGCAGCACATGATCCAGCGTCAGCCCGGCGATCAGGCAGATCAGCACCAGTAGCGGCGGCCGCACGATCGGGCGGACGGTCTCGCCAGCGTCCATCGTGTTCACTTTCGGTCAATTGACAACCTAGGTGTCATTCTAGATCTTGACATCCAAGGTGTCAAACGGTGGTGCTGTCGGCGGACACCGAAAGGACGGGCTTGGGGGAGACGGGCATGGGGAGCGCACCACAGGGACCGGCGCGCGCGATCGCCACCAACAAGGGCGAGGCGATCGCGGATCTCATTCTCGAGGTGGCGCAGCTCTTCTTCCGCGTGCGTGCGGGTGGTCGCAAGCTGGGGCTGATCAGCAACTGGGGCGCCGGCACCTATGGGTTCCTGCGCAGCCTGGCGCTCATGGGTCCGCTTACCGTGCCGCAGATCGCCGGAATGCGGCCGACCAGCCGCCAACGCATGCAGCGGCTGGCCGACGAGCTTGCGGCGGAGGGGCTCGTCGAGTTCATCGACAATCCCCGTCACCGGCGATCCAAGCTGGTCCGGCTCACGCCCATGGGCGCGGCCCGCCATGCCGAGCTCAGCGCCCGGTTCCTGGCCATGACCGCGACCATGGGCGCCACGTTGACCGAGGCCGACATCCGCCACGCCCTCGCCATCGTCCGGCAGCTCAGCGACGAGATCCGGCCAGCGGCCATCGCCGCGTCCCGACGCTGAGCCGACGCGATCCGTGGCACGCCGGGTCTGCGCGGCGCTTCCTCGACATCAGATCTAAGGCATTCTGCAGACTGATGGCGATTGACCGACGATCAGTGTACGTGCTAATTGCCAGTCGCAATGGTCGCAAAGCGGCCGCGGCCGAGGGGACAGGCGGGTGGCGAACATCCTGGTGGTTGACGACCATCCGGCCGTAGCCGCCGCGATTCTGGCGGTCCTGCGCAAGGCCGGGCACATGGCTGCCGCCGCCCATGACGGCGGCAGCGCGCTGGCGTTGATTGCCGAGGGGCGGTGGGATCTGGTCGTGACCGACATCGTGATGCCCGGGCTCGACGGCATCGGGCTGCTGGGCGCGCTCCGGTCGTCGCGCCCGGGCCTGCCGGTGCTGGCGATCTCCGGCGGCACCCGGCTCCCGGCGGCATGCCTGGCGGAATGGATCGGCACGCAGTCGATCCTGTTGAAGCCGTTCGACAGCGGCGAGCTGCTGGATCGCGTCGACCTGCTGCTCGCGGGGGCGCCGGCCTAGGAGCGCGTCGCCTCGGCCTTGGCCGCGGGAGCGGGCACGACCGCGCCGGGACGGGTCTCGGGCATGGCCAGCGCCAGCAGACCCAGCGCCGCCGCCGCCGCGCCGGCCAGCGCCGTGAAGCCGGCAGCGCTGCCGAAGCGGTCGACGATCTGGCCGGCGACGGCGGTGCTGAGCGTGGCGCCGAGGCCGACGGCAACCCCGACCAGCCCTTGGGCCAGGTTGAAGCGGCCGGTGCCGCGGGCGATGTCGGCAACGATCAGCGGCGTCATCACTCCGACCGCGGCCGCCGCGATGCCGTCCAGCAGCTGGGTGGCGACCAGCAGATAGGGGCTGGATACCGCCGCCAGCAGCAGGCCACGCAGGGGCACTGTCGCGAAGCCGATCAGCAGCAGGGGCTTGCGGCCCCAGTCCTCGGCGCGCCGGCCGGCCCACGGCGCCGCCAGGGTCGTCACCAGCTGCGGCACCACGATGCAGGCGGCGATCAGCGCCGACGCGCCGCTTTCCGAGCGCTGGGTGACGGCGCCGCCCACCAGCGGCAGCATGGCGGCGTTGGCCAGCTGGAACAGCGCCAGGCAAGCGGCGAGGACAAGCAGCCGGGGATCGCGGACGAGGCGGCCGGGCGACACGGCCGGACGATGCCCCGGCGCGCCGCCGCGCGCCCGGTCGCCGTCGACCTCGTCGCGTCGGATCCGCGCCAGCGACGCCAGCGCCGGCAGCGTCAGGCCGGTGGTCAGCAGGAAGATCGCGCGGTCGGAGACCAGGTAGCCGATCGCGCCCATCAGCCCGGCGGCGACGCAGTTGCCGGCCGCCGAGAACGCGGCGTTGCGGCCGAAGCGCGCCCCGGCCGACTTGTAGCCGACCAGGCCCAGGCTGATCGCCGCGATCGCCGGCCCCAGCACGCAGCTGGCGGCACTGTGCAGGACCTGGGCGGCGAGCACGGCGGCGAACACCGGCCACAGCGCCAGCAGCAGCGCGCTGGCGGCGATCGCGAGGGCGGCACCGGCGGCGACCCGGCGCTTGCGCGGGAGCGAGTCGACCAGGGCGCCGCCCGGCACCTGGGCCACCAGCGCCACCAGGCTGCCGATGCTGAGGACGGCGCCGATGTCGCCCTGGGTCCAGCGGTTCTCGGTCAGGTAGACCGCGATGAACGGCCCGAAGCCGGTCTGGACGTTGGCCAGGAAGAAATTGAGCCAGTCGAGCCCGGCCAGGCTGCGCCGCGACGCCGGCTGCGGGCCCGCCACTCTATCGTCCGGCCGCGGTGTTGCCGGTCCCCGAGCCGCCGATGCCGAACGGGCTGCCGATGATCACCACCGGTCCGGCCGTCTTGTATTCGGGCGCGTCCTTGATCTGGTTGCGGGTCAGGTCGACGGTGAAGGCGCCGTCCTTGGCATCGGGGACCGGCAGCAGCGCGGCCCAGTCGACCGCGATCTTGCGGTCGCCGACGCCCAGGAAGCCGCCGAAGTCGATGACCGCGGCGCGCACCCGGCCTTCCGGGTCGGTCACCACGTCGACGATGCGGCCCAGCATCTGGCCGGTGCTGCCGCGCACCGGCCGGCCGAGCACCGAGGCCGCCTCATGCCGGTCGAGCACGGCCCGGCTGGCCGGCAGATCGCCCGGCAGGACGGCGGCGGCTGCCTCGGCCGCGGCCGCCGGCCGGCCGGCCACTGCCGCCAAGAGTCCGGCCGCCACGGTGATGACGAGTGTGGTGCGCATGCTGTCCCTCGGCGCCTGTTCATTGAACGATGCCGAGTCTAGATCAGCGGATGCGCGGCGGCGAATTCTTCGTATTGAGGCGCTTTATTGAGAGTTTTGTCAGAATTGACTTCGGATCCGCGCGGGCGACAGCGCCGCGGCGGCGACGCCCAGATCGGCGAGGTCGTCCGGGACCGCCCGGCCGAGCGCCAGGGCGGCCGCCACCCGACCCATGGCCGGCGCCGTCTGGATGCCGTAGCCGCCCTGGCCGGCCAGCCAAAAGAAGCCGGGGGCATCAGGCTCGAAGCCGACCACCGGGGTCTTGTCGGCGGCGAAGCTGCGCAACCCCGCCCAGGACCGGTCGATCCGCCGCACCGGCAGCTCGGCCGCCGCCTGAATGCGGTCGATGCAGACCGCGATGTCCAGCTCGTCGGGCTGGACGTCGCAGGGCGCGAACGGCGTCTCGTCGGCGGGCGAGGCCAGCAGCTTGCCGGCCTCGGGCTTGAAGTAGAATTGCTCGTCGGCATCGACCACGGCCGGCCAATCGGCGATCTCGATCCCAGGCGTCGGCGCAAAGGTGACCGCCGTGCGCCGCTTCGGCACGATCCCGGCGGGCGGCAGGCCGGCCAGCGCCGCGATCGGGTCGGCCCAGGCGCCGGCGGCATTGACGACGACCCCGGCATGCCAGCTGCCGACCCGGGTCTCGATCCGCCAGCCGTCGCCGTCGCGGGCCAGGCCGGTCACCTCGGCATCGGTGACGATGCGGGCGCCCCGGGCGCGGGCGCCGCGCAGAAACCCCTGGTGCAGAGCATGAACGTCGATGTCCATGGCGTCGGGCTCCTCGACCGCGCCGGCGGCATAGCCAGGCCGCAGCACCGGAACGCGGGCCTGCGCGGCCGCGCCGTCGATCAGGCGCACGCTGGGCACCAGCTTGGCGGCGGCCTCGGCATGGGCGGCGGCGGTCGCCATCTGGTCGGCCCGAGCGATCAGCAGCACGCCGCGCGGCGTCAGCAGCGGGTGGTCGGCGAAGCCGGCCGGCGGCGCCAAGAAGCTCCGGCTGCCGACGCTCAGGGCCCGGATCACCGCGTTGCCGTAGGTTTCGGAGAACAGCGCCGCCGAGCGGCCGGTGGTGTGATAGCCGGGCTGCGATTCACGCTCCAGCAGCAGCACCGAGGCGTCGGCCGCCAGCTCGTAGGCCGCCGAGGCGCCGGCCATGCCGCCGCCGATGATGGCGATGTCGATGTGATCCATGGCGGCACCTTGTCGGAAGCCGGCACTCGGAGCAAGCTAGCCGGGCATGGCAGGCGCCCCGGTCGAGGTCGAGCGCAAGTTCCTGGTGGTGTCGGACGGCTGGCGCACCGGCGAGCCGGGGGTGTCGATCGCCCAGGGCTATCTGGCGGCCGGTGGTCCCGCCACGGTGCGGGTGCGCCGCATGGGCGACTCAGCCTATCTCACGATCAAGGGCCGCCCGGTCGGCGGCGCCCGGCCGGAGTTCGAGTACCCGATCCCGGTCGCGCACGCCGAAGCCATGCTCGCGCTGTGCCCTGGCCAGCCCTTGGCCAAGACCCGCTATCGGGTGCCGTTCGGCGGCCGGACCTGGGAGGTCGATGTCTTCGAAGGCCGGTTGGCTGGCCTGGTGCTGGCCGAGGTCGAGCTGGACCGCATCGACGCTGCCGTGGACCTGCCGCCCTGGGTCGGGCGCGAGGTCACCGATGACCCGCGCTACCTCAACGAGAACCTGGCCCAGGCCGAGCGGCCGCCATAGGGCGGCGTCGACGCCATTTCATCGGGCGAGACCTGCCGATCGGTCAACCCACCCTTGAAAATTCGACAGTAGGCGGAAACCCGGCCCGGCGCCTAGTGTGCACCGCACCATCGCGAGATGGTGGTTTCCTCCCTAAACTCGGGCCGCCCTTGGGCGGCCCTTTTTTCTTGCCTGTCGCCCGTTCCACGGCGCCGCCGCGCCCCCGGCTTGCGGTGCCGCCGGCTTCGGCCGTATTTTCGCGCGCCGCCAAGCAGCGCTGCTGCTTGCGACTGAACATGGAAGCAGGCTTCGCAGCGCCTGCTTGGGAGGGTCCCCGTGGATTATCGCTACCTGCCCGACGTCGATCCCGACATCCACCGCCTGATCAAGGACGAGGAGGCGCGCCAGCGCCACGGGCTCGAGCTGATCGCCAGCGAGAACTACATCAGCCCGGCGGTCATGGAAGCCATGGGCAGCGTGCTGAACAACCGCTACAGCGAGGGCTATCCCGGCGCCCGCTACTATGGCGGCCAGCAGGTCATGGACCAGATCGAGACCCTGGCGATCGAGCGCGCCAAGGCGCTGTTCCGCTGCGCCCATGCCAACGTCCAGCCGCATGCTGGCGCCCCCGCCAACATCGCGACATATTTCGCGCTGGCCAAGCCCGGCGACACCATCCTGGGCATGGAGCTGGGGCATGGCGGCCACCTGACCCACGGCCACCCGGTCACGCACATGGCCAAGGTGTTCCGGTTCGTGCGCTACCGCATGGCCGACGTCGCGACGGGCCGCATCGACTACGACCAGATGCGCGACGTCGCCAAGAAGGAGAAGCCGACCATCATCCTGGCCGGGTTCTCGGCCTATCCGCGCGAGCTGGACTATGCGGTGATGCGCTCGATCGCCGACGAGGTCGGCGCCTTTGCCATCGCCGACGTTGCCCACATCGCCGGGCTGATCGTCGGCGGCGCGCTGCGGAACCCCTTCGATGACAATTTCGACGTGGTGCTGACCACCACCCACAAGAGCCTGCGCGGCCCGCGCGGCGGCCTGGTGCTGAGCCGCGACCCGGCCATCGGCAAGAAGATCGACAAGAGCGTGTTCCCGGGCTTCCAGGGCGGCCCGATCATGCAGATGGTGGCGGCCAAGGCGGTCGCCTTCCACGAGGCCGCCAAGCCCGAATTCAAGGCCTACGCCCACCAGGTGGTGCGCAACGCCAAGGCCCTGGCGGCGCGCCTGACCGAGTCGGGCGCCCGGCTGATCACCGGCGGCACCGACAACCATCTGATGCTGGTCGACGCTGTCAGCAGTTGGGGCCAGGCCGGCGCCCAGGCCGAAACGGTGCTCGACCGCGTCCACATCACGCTCAACAAGAACATGATCGCCGACGACCCGCGGCCGGCGCTGGACCCCAGCGGCATCCGCCTGGGCACCCCGGCCCTGACCACCCGCGGCATGGGCGAGGCCGAGATGGTCAAGGTCGCCGAGCTGATCGACCGCACCCTGCGCGCCAACGGCGAGGCGGCGCTGGAGACCATCGCCGCCGAGGTCCGCGACCTGGCGTCCCGGTTCCCGGTGCCTGGTATCGCGTGATCACGGCCGACCTTGCCGGCAAGGCGGTGCTGGTCACCGGCGGCGGCTCGGGCATCGGGCTGGCCGCCGCGGCGCTGCTGCAGCGCTGCGGCGCGACGGTGGCGCTCAACCATCTGCCTGGCGATCCCGTGGGGATCGCGGCGGTCGAACGGTTGGGGGTGGTGAGTGCGCCCGGCGACGTGTCCGACCCGGCCGACGCCCAGCGCATGGTGGCGGCTGCGGTCGACCGGCTGGGCCGGCTGGACATCCTGATCAACAATGCCGGCATCGCCGGCACGCGCGAGCCGATCGAGTTCGCCGACCTCGACGCCATGACCGAAGCGTTCTGGGCGCAGATCCTGTCGACCAACCTGCTCGGCCCGTTCCGCTGCGCCAAGGCCGCGGCACCGGCGCTGAAGGCCGCGCGCGGCGCCGTGGTCAACACCGCCTCGATCGCCGGCCTGGGCCGCCGCGGCAGCTCGATCGCCTACGCCGCCAGCAAGGCGGCGCTGATCAACCTGACCCAGAGCCTGGCCCGCGCCCTGGCGCCGGAGGTCCGGGTCAACGCCGTCGCACCCGGCCTGATCGACACGCCCTGGACCAAGCCCTGGCCCGAGGCGCGCAAGAACGCCAGCGTCGCCCGCTGCCTGCTGGGCCGCATGGGCACGCCCGAGGATGTGGCCGAGGCGATGCTATTCCTGGCCGCCGGCGGCGCCTATGTGACCGGGCAGACGCTGGTGGTGGACGGGGGGATGGGATAATAGCCGCGCTTGACGCGGGTCTCCGAACGACAGTTCCTTCATGGGACCTTTCTAAAGGACTTTTTCGCGTCGCTGCTTTCAAGGTCTGCAAGCAAGTGAGACAAATCAACTCGCTCCCTAGCCAGTGCGGCGCGTGCTTCCGAACGCCAAGCTAAATCTCCGGGAGTTCCGGGATAAGTCTTCCTCGCCTCGCGGACCGCGCGAATCGCTCGCTCTGCCCATTCGCGGAAATCTGAGATTCGCCAATGACGAACGCCTTCAAGATGAGGAAGAGCGTCCGTATCTGCTGTTATGCACGGAGTAACGATAATTGGAATTATTTTCGCGTCGCCATTAAGTTTTAAATTCTCTCTGACCCAACGCGGATGGCTTGAGACTTGACGCGCTTTTGTTACATCAAGAGTCTCGCTCTTGGCGTCTGAGTGATCTTCGAATATTAGACATAGATGCTCGTTGACGACCCACCAAGGATCCGGTGCTCCCGGCGTCTCTCGATTTCCAGAATCGTAGCCTAGCATATGCCCGAGGCGTTCATGAGAATGCTCAAATTTCTTGCTTTCATTCTGCCCCAGCCCGTCCCGAATCGATTTTTCGTATTCTACAATCTTGAAGTCATTCGAGATCCCGATTTCTTCAATAAATTGCTCTAGCCGTTCGATTAGATCCAGCGGATTCATCACGTCTCTCAGTTCGGCGACCAGAGCCGCCCATGCCGTTGGAGAGTCAGGGCGCTTTATTTGAATCGTCCAGTAATTTGCAAAATAGTTTTCTGCGGCATGCGCGTCATCTACCAAAATAACATGGGGGTCGTAAAAGGCTGGATTGGAATTGAACAATCCGTTGAATGTCGTGACAACAAGAGACTCTCCGGATTCCCAGGAAGACAAATGCTCCGGAAGGAATGAGGACTTGGGGCCGACTAAGGGAAGTACTCTAATGTCGTACTTGTCTCGCGATTCATTCGCGACCTGGAATGCCAGCTGTTTCGTGGGTGCTAAATAGAGTACCCTTTCTCCAAACGTGCGTCGACGCCATTCCCCTAGCAGTGCGCCAACCAAAGTCTTTCCGCTCCCAGTTGGCATTTGAAAGGCAACGTCTGGATTATCCAAAGCACCTTTCTGATAGCCACGTAGCATGTCGGCCTGATGCGAGAGCAGTCCCTCGTATTTTCTTTTCTTCAGATCGTTGAAGAGCGCTTCTGGGGACGGATATTTAACGGGCGGCCGCGGCATCGGTCGGAGAGTCACGTTCATTCTCCAATGGCACGATTGCCTAAAAAATTGCCACGCTCGCAGCGAGAGTCAACATAAAAGTCACTGCGGATCGAAGGGGGCAGTGAGTTCCAAAATCACCATTTTTAGCCGCTTTCGATGTCCATCATGCCGCTCAGAGTTTCGTGCCACCACGCCGAAGCGCCGGATCGAGCCGTATATGGGTATATGGTTCGTCCGACTATGTCCATATGCCTCGGGAACGGACGAAATTGGACGCATGTCCAGAGGACCTCTCAATTAATCTTGATCAGATTTCGGTCGCGTAGACGATTCGACCTGATGTTCAGCCGCCACCCTCGGCAGCGGCGGTCACGGCGTCGGCCGGGGTGCGATGCTGGCGACCAGCAGCTTGGCGACGATACCGTCGCGGCTGGCGATGAAGCGGAACTGGCCGCTGTCGACCACCGCGATGCTGGATAGCCTGCTCTTCTCCATGGACTTCAGCGTGTCCACGGCCGAGGTCGACGGGCTGACGGTTTCGGTCCGCACCCCCAGTCGGCTGCGCAGCTCGTCATAGCTTGCGGTCCTCTCGGCCCGCGCCAGTTGGGCGCTGAACAGCGGGGCCTCGATCCAACCGTCGAAGTGATCGTCATGGCTGAAGACGATGAACTTGATCCCGAGCTCAGCAATGTAGCGGGCGAGCAGTTGCTCAGAATATTTGCGGTCGGACCGAATCATCAGAACATCGATGGTCTTGTGCGCAGGGTCCTGCTGCAAGCGTTGACGGATCTGATCGAGAAGGTCAGCGCGAACTGAAGCAAGGAATCGGACGCGCCTCACGCATGATGGCCCAACGCGCGAAGCTCCGCGGCGCGCTCGCCGAGAGCGGCATCGAGCTCTTCGTCGGTAACCTCGCCGCCTGCGGCGATCGAGTGGTCGACCAGGGCACGGAGGGCTTTGAGCTTCGACTCGCGTTCCTCGACGAGGCGGAGTCCTGCGAGGACCACGTCGCTTGCGGACTTGTACCGGCCGGTCCGCATGGCTTCCTCCACGAACTGTTCCCAGCGCTCGTCGATTGAGACTTGCATTGCAGCCGCTCCGTCCCGGTTTCCGGGACTCTAGCAGATCTCGCCTCTGCGCCGCACCGTCGTGACACGCCTGGACCGCTACGCGGCCGCCGTCTCCCGCCGGATCCGCACTGGCACCGACTTCGCCGCCGGGACCTTGCTGCCCAGGGCGTGGTGCCACAGCGGCACCAGCACGTTGCACTCGGGGTAGTAGCCGGCCAGGCAGTGCGGCGGGATGTCGTAGGCCACCAGGGTCAGGCCGCCGAGCCGCCGCTCGACGCCGTCGTCGGCCACGGTTTCCAGGACCACGGTGTTGCCGGCGATGAGGCCCTGGGCCTCGATGTCCTCCGGGTTCATCAGCACCACCATCCGGCTCTTGTAGATGCCGCGGAACCGGTCCTCCTCGGCATAGACGGTGGTGTTGAACTGGCCGTCGGCGCGCAGGGTGGTCAGCTGGAAGATGTCGGGGCCCTGGGCCACGGCGCTCGACAGGGTGGCCGGAACCGAGAAGTTGGCCTTGCCGGTGGCGGTGTGCCACTGCCGCTCGCGGGCGCCGAGCGGGCGCGGGGCGCCGCCGGGGCGGAACAGGTTCTGATTGAAGTCCTTGAAGTCCTTTGGGTATGTGGCCTCGATGGCGTCCCGCACGCGGGCGTAGTCGGCAACCCAGCCGTCCCAGTCGACCTTGGGGTTGGGGGCCAGCGTCGCCTTGGCCAGCTCGGCGACGATCTTCGGCTCCGACAGCAGGTGCGCGCTGACCGGCGTGCGCTGGCCGCGCGAGCCGTGGATGCAGGCCGTCGAATCCTCCATCGACACCGCCTGCGGGCCGGTCGCCTGGCGGTCGACGTCGATGCGGCCGAGGCACGGCAGCAGATAGGTCGTCTCGCCGGGCAGTAGGTGGGTCCGGTTGAGCTTGGTCGCGACGTTCACGGCCAGCTTCAGGCGCGTCCAGGCCGGCTCCATCAGCCCGCGCTCGGGCACCGCGCGAGCGAAGTTGCCGCCGAGGCCGACGAAGCCCTGCACGCGGCCGTCCAGGATGCCCTGGCAGGCGTCGACGGTGGTGAGCCCGTCCTCGGCCGGGGGCTCGAAGCCGTACAGCGCCTTGAGCCTGTCCATCGGCACCAGTTTCGTCTTCTCGGTGATGCCGACCGTGCGCTGGCCCTGGACGTTGGAATGGCCGCGCACCGGCAGGATGCCGGCCCCGGGCTTGCCGATATTGCCGCGCAGCAGCAGCAGGTTGACGATCATCTTGACGGCGTCGACGCCATATTTGTGCTGCGTCACCCCCATGCCGTAGGCGGCGATTGCGGCCTGGGCGTGCATGTAGGCGTCGGCGGCCATCTGGAGGGCCGCGCGCGGCAGGCCCGACGCTTCCTCCAACTGGGGCCATGCCAGGCCGCGGCAGAACTCGGCGAAGGCCTCGAAGCCGTGGGTGTGCCGAGCGATGAATTCCGCGTCCAGGATCCGCGGCTCGCCTGCCGCGCGCGCCGCGTCGTCGGCCTCGATCACGGCCTTGGCGATCCCGGCGATCGCGGCGATGTCGCCACCGGTCTTGACCTGATGGTACTGGCTGCTGATGCGGGTCGAGCCGGTCAGCGTCATCTGCAGCGGGTTCTGGGGATTGGTGAAGCGCTCGAGGCCCCGTTCCCGCAGGGGATTGAAGGTGATGATCGGCACGCCGCGCTGCGCCGCCCCCTGGAGCGGATGCAGCATCCGCGGTGCGTTGGTGGTCGTGTTGTGGCCGAAGAACAGGATGCAGTCGGTCGTCGCGAAGTCTTGCAGCAGCACCGTGCCGACCGGCACGCCCAGGACCTCGGGCAGCGCCACCGAGGTCGATTCATGGCACATGTTCGAGGAGTCGGGGAAATTGTTGGTGCCGTACATCCGCCCGAACAGCTGGTACATGTAGCTGGCTTCGAGCGAGGCGCGGCCGGAGGTGTAGAGCACCACGGCCCGGGGATCGAGGGCGCGGAGCCGGGCGCCGATGTCCCGGAAGGCCTCGTCCCAGGCCACCGGGACATAGCGATCGGTGCCGGCGTCGTAGCGCATCGGGTGGGTGAGGCGCCCCGTCGCCTCCAGCGCATGGTCCGACCACTGGCGCAGCTCCGACAGCGGGTGCTGGGCGAAGAACTCGGGCGGCGCCGTGCGCGCGGTCGCCTCCCAGGCGGTGGCCTTGGCGCCGTTCTCGCAGAACTCGAAGGGATGCGGGCTGTCGGGCTTGGCCCAGGAGCAGCTGACGCACATGAAGCCGTCGGGCTTGTTCTGCTTCCACAGGATCTCGCTGCCCAGCAGCGGGATCTCCTCCTTCAGCAGGATGGCACCCAGGGCCTGGACCGAACCCCAGCCGCCGGCGGGTCCCGAATAAGGCTCGATCTCCGGCCGATCTGGCATGGCGGCTCTCCCGCTGGACTGGTTGCCAGTCCGGAACGGGCCGCGTGCAGGACAGGTTTCCGGCGGTCACGCGCGCCCCGGCGCCACCGCCCCGGGCGGCAAGCGCCTGACGATTTCCTACGCCCGACATGTCGCGATCGAGCCAGGCGGACCGCGGTCCCGGATGCTATGGGTAGCAACAGGTGCCGGGGTTGGGCGAATGCCACCGGCCGAAGCTTGGGATGCCACACTCCGTGTATGTCATTCGCTTGAAGAACTGCGCGTTCTTTGCTCGTCACGGCGTACTGGACGAGGAGGAGCGGCTCGGCCAGCGCTTCTATCTCGATGCCGAGCTGGAGGTGAGACTGGGCGACGCGGTCGAGGCGGATGCCATCGAGGAGACTGTCGATTACGGCAGCGTGTTCCTTGAGATCGAGAAGATCGTGCGAGGGCGCCGCCGCTATCTGATCGAAGCGCTCGCCTTGGATGTCGCCAAGGCGCTGTGCCGTCGCTTCAGCCAGATCGATCGGGCCCGCATCACCGTGCGCAAGCCCAACGTGCCAGTACCCGGCGTGCTCGACCATGTCGAGGTCACCGTCGTTTGGCCGCAGTGATGCCTTCTTCGATCGAGCCGTCGCCCGCTCAGGCAGGCCCCGAGACCATGGTCGTCAGAATTCGCCGAAGCGACAGCGTCCCGAGCTGAATGTCATGACCGTTGGTTACCACCAAATGGTCGGCGCCAAGGGACACCAGCCGCTCCGCCGCCGATTCGAGGACAGTGCCGGCTGGAATCCGGATGCCGGCGAGCGCTTCATTGGTCTTCACCGGGGTCATGATCGTCTCGACCTGGATCACACGCCCGCGATTGACATGGCGAACGAAGTTCATAATGTAATCGTTCGCAGGATTGAGCACGATCTCCTGACCGGTGCCTTGCTGGACGAGCTCGCCATCCCGTAGGATGGCGATGCGGTCGCCCAGGCGCAGTGCCTCGTCCAGGTCATGGGTGATGAAGACGATGGTCTTCTTGATCTCCTTTTGAAGGTCGAGAAGGATTGTCTGCATATCGATGCGGATCAGCGGATCGAGCGCCGAGAACGCCTCATCCATCAGAAGCACCGGCGCATTGTTGGCCAAGGCCCGGGCGAGGCCGACGCGCTGCCGCATGCCGCCCGACAACTGGTTGGGATACCGCGATTCGAACCCCTTCAGCCCGACACGGTCCAGCCAGTGCATGGCGGCCTCGACCTGCCGGGCTCGCGGCAGCCCCTGCACCTCGAGGCCGTAGACCGTGTTGTCCAGCACGGTGCGATGGGGCAGCAGGCCGAAATTCTGGAACACCATCGCAGTCTTGTGGCGCCGAAACTGCCGCAATTCGTGGGCGGACATCTTCACCACGTCGTCACCGCCGACCAGGATGGTCCCGACGCTGGGATCGATCAGCCGATTGATATGGCGGATCAGCGTGGATTTGCCCGAGCCCGACAGACCCATGATGACCTGGATGCCACCGGCCGGCATCGAGATATTGATGTCTCTGAGGCCGAGCACATGAGCGTGGCGCTGCATCATTTCGGCTTTGGTGACGCCCTGTTCGAGCAAGGGGATCATCTTCTCGGACGCGGTGCCGAAGATCTTCGACAGCCCCTTGATTTCGATCCCGTAGCCGTTTTGCCCCGCCTCAGCCATGGACGACCTCCCCGTGCTTCTGCAGGCGGCGGCCGAAGGCTTGGCTGACGCGGTCGAAGATGATCGCAATGCCGACGATGGCCAGGCCATTGAACACCCCCAGTGTGAAATATTGGTTGGCGATGGCTTTCAGCACCGGTTGGCCCAATCCCTGGACACCGATCATCGACGCGATGACGACCATGGCGAGCGCCATCATGATCGTCTGGTTGATGCCGGCCATGATGGTCGGCAGGGCGAGCGGCAGTTGAACCTTCTTCAAGCGCTGCCAGCTGGATGAGCCGAAGGCGTCGGCCGCTTCCAGGACCTCCTTGTCGACCAGGCGGATGCCGAGATTGGTCAATCTGATCATCGGCGGGATCGCATAGATCACCACCGCGATCAGGCCCGGCACCTTGCCGATGCCGAGCAGCATGACCACCGGAATGAGGTAGACGAAGCTCGGCATGGTCTGCATGACGTCGAGAATTGGAGTGATGACGCCTTGCAGCCGGTCCGAGCGCGACATGGCGATACCGATCGGGATGCCGATGGCGATCGACAGCACCGTGCAGACGAAGATCATCGAGATGGTCTTCATCGTATCGTCCCACATGCCGAACAGGCCGATGACGACAAGCGTCGCCAGCGTACCAAGCACGATCCGCCAGCTCCGGCCGGCCAACCACGCGATGGCCCCGACCAGTGCCAGGATGATCGGCCATGGCGTGGCGAGCATGAATTGCTCGGAATGAATCAAAAGCTGATGCAGCGGGTTGAAGAAGGCTTCGATGCCATCGCCATAAGAGCGCGTAAAGGCACGAAACCCTTCATCAATGGTCTTCTTCAAGGCTTGAAGAAAGTCATCGTTCAGATGCGGGAAGCTCGACAGCCAGTCCATGATCGTTGCACCCCTTTGCGCCGCACCCCGACGCGGCCCAAATCGCCGCGTCGGAGCATCAGTCGAGTCTGCCGCCTCCGTTCAGAGGGACCCGGGAGCTTGCTAATTGAGGGCCTTCTTGATCTTCGCTGCCGCGTCTTCGGGCACCCACTTGGCCCAGATCGCCTCGTTGTGCTTGAGGAAATATTTCGCCGCGTCGTCGCCGGTCGCCTGATTGTCGGTCATCCAGGCAAGAAGCTTGTTCACGGTCGCGGTCGACCAGCTCCGGGCCTTCAGATAGTCCATCACCGGCGTGCCGGCCTTCGCTGCGAAGCCCGCCGCAACCAGCGTCTGGACGTGATCGACCGACCAGGCGTTCGGTTTCGGATCGGAGCATTGCAGAACCGTCTCGCACCGCTTCCACTCCGCGGCGTCATGCGGGACGCCGGCGTCAAGCCGAACCATCTCGTATTTGCCCAGGATCGAGGTCGGGGACCAGTAGTAACCCAGCCAGCCCTGCTTGCGTTCGTTGGCCTTGGCGATCGACCCATCGAGGCCGGCGGCGGAGCCGGTGTCGACCAGCACGAAGCCGGCCTTGTCCGCGCCATAGGCCTTGAACAGCTGCGTCGTGACGACGGTGCCGCCCCAGCCCTGCGGGCCGTTGAAGACGGCGCCCTTCGCGGAGTCTTCCGGTGCGGGGAACAGTTCCCGATGCTTCAGGGCATCGGCGATCGTCTTGATGTCGGGGTGGCCATCGGCCACGTATTTCGGGATGTACCAGCCTTGGATGGCGCCGTCCGAAATCGCATCGCCGGTCACAATGAGCTTCTTCTCGGCGACGCCGCGCTGCACGACATCCGGAAGCAGGTCGACCCAACCCTCCGGTGCGATGTCCGGCTTGCCCTTTTCGGTCATCGCGGTGATGGTCGGCACCGTATCGCCGACGATGATGCTGGCATTGCAGCCATAGGCGGTATTGAGAATGAACTTGTCCACGCTGGCCAGCGCCTCGGCGCTCTGCCAATTCATGCTGGCAATGGTCACCTCACCGCATTGAGCCGCCGCGGCGGGTTTGGCCGATAGGGCAAGCCCAATCACCAGGCATGTCGTCGTTGCAAGATACTTCACGAGTCTCCACTCCCTGCCGCATATTGGTTGAAGATTACGGCCTCATCGCGCCCCGTTTTTTTGAAGATCGGGGTTCGCGGCGTGTCATAAGTCCGCAACAGAATATCCCGCACGCCGCCACGCGACAGGACGTTTGCGACACGCTTGCGGTCGATTTGGCGCGGATGGCCGCGGGGGCGCTGTCACGCGCCCGCGCGGCCATCCGGCTTGGTCAGCTTCGCGGCTTCAGGTTCTCTGGGTCGTACAGGGACTTGTAGCCGACGGCGGCCACTTCGACCGGATAGCGCTCGCCGAAATACTCGACCGCCAGCCTCCGCCCCTCCTGACAATGGGACCAGGGCAGATAGGCCAGGGCGATGTTCTTGCCGATCGTCGGCCCGTAGGCGATCGAGGTCGTGTAGGAGCGGCGGCCTTGGGTGTCCACGAGCGTCTCGCCGGTGTCCGGATCGATGACCGGCAAGGTCCCGACCGGATAGCGGGCCACACCGCCGGCGTCGATGTTGCTGGTCATCACCAGCGTGCACAGCATGGCCGGCTGATGGTCGCGGGCTCGATATTCGAGATGCTTGGCCCTGCCGCAAAAATCCGCGTCCTTGACCTTGGGGCGCGCCAGGTCGGCCTCCAGCAGATTGTATTCGGTCAGCAGGTCGGCATTCTGGAGACGCAGGCTCTTTTCCATACGGCGGGAATTGGCATAGGTCTCGACGCCCACGGCGATCGCGCCGGTCGAGCGCAGGGCGTCCCAGACGGCCAGGCCGTCCTCGTAGCGCATGTGCAATTCCCAGCCCTGCTCGCCGACATAGGAGATGCGGAACGCGGTGACGTCCTTGCCGGCGATCCGGATCGGCTTGATCGCGGCGAACGGAAAGTTCGCGGCCAGCAGACCGTCGGGCTCCGCGACCACCTTCTGCAGGTTGACGCGGGCATTCGGCCCCCAGATGCCAATGGTGATGAACGTTTCCGTGACGTCGGTGATCGTGACGTCGAAGCCTTTGTCCTGGGCCGTGCGCTTCAGGTAGTTGAAGTCGCGCGGACCGGCGTCGGCACCATCAACGATGCGGCATCGATCCGCCATGCGGAAGACCGTCAGGTCGGCCCGGACCATGCCCTCCTGATCCAGGAAATGCGTGTAGATGCCCTTGCCGATATTGGCGTCGCCGCCGATCTTGGCCGCGCACACCCATTCCATCAGGGCGACGTGGTCGGGTCCTTCGACGTCGTACATCGCGAAGTGCGACAGGTTGATCAGCCCGCAATCCTCGCTGAGCGCCAGATGCTCGGCGTTGGAGACCCGCCAGAAATGCCGGCCGTCCCACTCGTTCTCGCGCACCGGCACGCGGTCGCCATACTTGTCGAGCAAGTGCTCGTTGGCCGCGTAGCCGTGCGCCCGCTCCCAGCCGCCAAGCTCCATGAAATAGCCGCCGAGCTCCCGTTCCCGCTCGTAGAACGGCGAGCGTCGGACGTTTCGCCCGCCGGCGAACGGCTCGCGCGGGTGGACGGCGGGGTTGTAGATCTTCATGGCGGTTTCGGTGCATCGCTCGAAGATGTGCTGCTCGCCCAGCTGGTGCGGGTTGAAGCGCGCATAATCGATGCGGTTATGGTCGATCGGCGTCCGGCCGTCGGTCATCCAATCGGCGACCAGCTTGCCCATGCCGGGCCCGTCCTTGACCCAGATCCCGACGGCGTACCACAGCCCCCGGACTTTCTGGCTCTCGCCGATGGACGGGCCGCCATCCGTGGTGGTCTGCAACAGCCCGTTGAACGAATGGCTGTCGTTGTAGCCGAGCTCGCCGAGGATCGGCGTCAGCTCGATGGCCCGTTCGAGCGGTGCCAGGATCTGGTCCATATCAAGGTCGCGCTGCGACGGCGACAGCCGCGCCTCTTCCTTTTCCAGCAGGTCGCGCGGATGCACCAGGCGCGGGTTGTTCTCCTCGTAATAGCCCCACTCGATCTGCCCGCCTTCTGCCGTCCGGGGGTCGCCGGTATCGCGCATATAGGCCGAGTTGCCCTGGTCGCGCAGCAGCGGCCAGCCGATCTCCTTGCCGGTACCGGCGAACTCGTTATAGGGGCCGAAGAAGGTCAGCGGATGGTCGACCGGCATGACCGGCAGATCCTCCCCGGCCATCGCCGCGATCAGCCGGCCCCACAGGCCGGCGCAGACGATGACGTAGTCGGCCCTGATGGTGCCGCGGTCGGTGACCACGCCGCGGATGCGCCCGTCCTCGATGACGAGCGAGCGGGCCGGCGTATTGGCGACGACCCTGAGCTTGCCGGCGGCGACGCCCTGGTCGATCAGCTTGCCGGTCACGGTTTGCGAGCGCGGGATGACGAGGCCGGCATCGGGGTCCCACAACCCGCCTTGCACAAGGCTCTCCTCGATCAGCGGGAAGCGTTCCTTGATCTCGGCCGGCTCGATCAGCCGGGCCCGGGTGCCGAACGCCTTGCCGGACGCGACCTTGCGCTTGATCTCCGCCATCCGCGCATCATCACCGACCCGCGCGACCTCGATGCCGCCGACCCGCGCGTAATGGCCCATCTTCTCGAAGAAGTCGATCGAGTAGAGCGTGGTCCAGCACGACAGGAAATCATGGCTGGTCGTGTAGCAGAAATCCGAGGCATGGGCCGTCGAGCCGATATCGGTCGGGACGGCCGACTTGTCGAGCCCGACGATGTCGGTCCAGCCGCGTTCGATCAGGTGATGAGCAACCGACGCGCCGACGATGCCGCCCAGGCCAATAATGACCACCTTGGCGGCTTCCGGAAACCCTGTCATGGCGCGCTCCTTCTGGTACTGGCTGCGGGATCGTGGGGTGGTGTAGGGTGCGGGGGCCCGAACGCCAAGGGAAGGGCCGGCCTGGCAGCCGTCCGGAAGGCTACCATAGCTGCGGCATCGCCAGGCGATTGCGCCGATGCGCCGCGACCATGGTGTTGTGCATCAAGGTCATGATCGTCATCGGCCCCACGCCCCCCGGCACCGGCGTGATCGCCGCGGCTCGCAGCCGCGCCGCCTCGAACTCGACATCGCCGACCAGCTTCTGCCGGCCGCCGCGCTCGACGCGCGTGGTTCCGACATCGATCACCGTCGCTCCTGATTTGATCCAGTCGCCCTTGATCATCTCGGCTTGTCCGACCGCGGCCACGACGATGTCGGCCTGCGCAACCTTCGCCGGCAGGTCGCGGGTTCGGGAGTGCGCCATGGTCACGGTGCAATTCGCCCGGAGCAGCAATTGCGCCATCGGCTTGCCGACGAGAATGGAGCGGCCGACCACGATCGCATCGAGCCCCGACAGATCCCCGAGCTGCGCCTGGAGCAGCATGAGGCAGCCGAGCGGCGTACAGGAGATCAGGCCGGGCAGGCCGGCGGCCAGGCGGCCGGCGTTCTCGGGATGCAGGCCGTCGACGTCCTTGGCAGGGTCGATCGCGGCGATCACCGCGGTGTCGTCGAGATGCTGCGGCAGGGGCAGCTGTACAAGGATGCCGTCGACCGCGTCGTCCGCGTTCAGCGCCGCGATCAGGCGCAGCAGCTCGTCCTGCGCCGTGTCGTCCGGCAGGATGTGCTCGAAACTGCGCATGCCGAGCTCGCGCGTCTTGAGCAGCTTGCTGCGGACATAGATCGCGCTTGCCGGATCGGCGCCGACCAGGACGACGGCGAGGCCGGGCTTACGGCCGGCCGCGACATCGAAAGGTGCGATGGCTGCGCCGATCTTGCCGGCAAGGCTGGCCGCATGGGCCTTTCCATCGATGATAGTGGCGCTCATTTGCTTCGCTTCACTCACGGCGTGAAGACGACGGTGCGATGCCGGTTCAGCATGACCCGTCCTTCCAGGTGGTATTTGACCGCCCGCGCCAGGACGCGCGATTCGATGTCCCGTCCGGTCGCGACGAAGTCATCGGAGGTCATGCCGTGGCTGACGCGCTCGGTCTCCTGCTCGATGATCGGGCCTTCGTCGAGATCGGGCGTCACGTAGTGCGCCGTGGCGCCGATCAGCTTGACGCCGCGCTCGTGCGCCTGGTGATAGGGCTTGGCCCCCTTGAAGCTCGGCAGGAACGAGTGGTGGATATTGATGATCATGCCGAACAGGCGATTGGACAGCTCGTTCGACAGCACCTGCATGTAGCGCGCAAGAATGACGAGTTCGGCCCCCGTCTCCCGGACCAGACCCAGGAGCCTCTCCTCCTGTTCG
Source organism: uncultured Comamonadaceae bacterium (assembly GCA_964511405.1). Lineage (GTDB taxonomy): Bacteria > Pseudomonadota > Alphaproteobacteria > Elsterales > Elsteraceae > CAZEFK01. The sequence continues at coordinate 41,946 of CAZEFK010000020.1, forward strand.
CTTTTGTTTTCCTTGTTGACTGGCCAATAAAGGAAGGGGATGTTGCGGCTTTCGACCGACGCACGCGCGTCTTCGTGATTCGACACGACAGCGGCAACTTCGGCATTCAACCAGCCGACCTGGATCTGATAGAGCAGATGCAGCAGCGCATGGTCGAACTTGGACACCATGATGATGATTTTCGGCCGGCGCGACAGATCGTCGACGCCAACCTTCATGCCGAAGCGCTCCGAGGCCGGTTTCAGCGCCAGTTCGAGCCCGGCCCGATCGGCCGTCGCCGGCGCGCTGAAGGTCACCCGCAGGAAGAACTGATTGGTCTGGCGATCCCAGAACTGGTTGGACTCGACGATATTGGCGCCCCGGGCCGCCAGCTCGGTCGTCACGGCGGCAACGATGCCCGGCTTGTCGTCGCAACTCAGTTTGAGGATGAAGCGGTTCTCCGACATTGTCATTCGCCTCCCGAAGAACCGAGCAATGGCGCATCGGCGCCGCTGAAGCCGGCGCTACGGCTCGTTGCCACACGGCATGACGGGAATATTGCGACATCTCATCTGGCGAGACAGAATGTTTGCGTCAAACCGGATGACCGGCACGACAGGCACACCGACCGGAGGACGCATGGCAGGGGTTCGGGACCGCAGCGCCGGCTCGGGGCAGACGGCGACGGGCCGACCCAAGCGGGTCGTGGCGGCCAAGCCGCGCCTGTCGGTCGGCTTCATCCTGGCCCGGCGCTTTACGCTGTGCGCCTTCGCCAATTTCGTCGATGTGCTCAGGCTTGCGGCCGACGAGGGGGATCGCAGCCGACCGATCCTCTGCAAATGGGCGATCCTGTCCGACACGATGAGCGCGCTGCCGGCGAGTTGCGGCGTGCTGGTGCAGCCGACCGAGCGGTTGGGCGATCCGCGGGAGTTCGACTACATCGTCGTCGTTGGCGGGCTGATCGACGAGATTCCCAGTCTAAGCCCGGCCTATACCCAGTACCTGCGGCGTGCCGCGGCGGCCGGCGTGCCGCTGGTCGGTCTGTGCACGGGCGCCTTCATCCTGCACCGGGCCGGCTTGATGGACGGGTATCGCTGCTGCGTCAGCTGGTTCGTTCACGCGGATTTTCTCGAGCAGTTCGACGGGCTGGAACCGGTTTCCGATCAGATCTTCGTCGTCGACCGAGATCGCCTGACCTGTTCGGGCGGTGCCAGTTCGGCCCATCTCGCCGCCCATCTCGTCGAAAAGCATGTCGGTTGCGCGCAAGCGAGCAAGAGCCTGCACATCATGATCATCGACGGCGCCCAGAGCGCCGAGACGCCGCAGCCGGGACTTCCGCTGACCTTCAAGACCGCTGATCCGGTGGTCAAGAAGGCGCTGCTGCTGATGCAGCAGAATTTCGACGTGCCGCCCTCGGTCATCGAAATTGCGCGGCGCGTCGGCACCAGCAAGCGCCAGCTCGAACGGCGCTTCCGGGAGGCGATCGGCAGCTCACCCCATGTGGCAAGCCTTGAAATGCGGCTGTCGTTTGCTCTTCACCTGATCGAACACTCGCAAAAATCCATCGCACTCATCGCCGCGGAGTGCGGTTTCTGCGACACCTCGCATCTCAGCCGCATGTTCCGCCGCCGCTTCGCCGCCACGCCACAGGAATTTCGCAAGGTGCACGCGTCGGATGCCCCGGCCCCGGCATAGACGGCCGGAGATCGTCTGACGTAAACGTCCTGTCCGCCGTCGGGCGACGTCGCAAGTTTCCGGCCGTCATAGGCGGTGGCGGACGAGCTCCCGGAAGCGACGGATGTCAGCGGCCGCGGTGAGTTGGGCGCCCGGCTGACGGTCGAAGACATGCCCGCTCAGCACCATGTCGACCGTGGTGCCGTCGCTCGCCAGGGGCAGCACCAGCCGGCGCGTCAGGGTCGCCAGTCGCCATCCCATGGGCAGGAAGATGGTCTCGGTATAGATGGGTTGTCCGGCCGCCGCCTCGCCGTAGATCTCCGCCAGATACCGGCCATAGTCGCCCCATCCCGCGGTCACCTCGTCGGCGAAGGCGCCGGTCACCGATCGGCCGAGCTCACGTTCGACCACGCCACCCACCAGGCGGTAGCGGAAGCGCAGGGCGCCGGCCTCGCGGACGACGTCCATCAGCATCAGGTGCTGCCAGAGTGCACCGGGCAGTTCGAGCGGGTTGACGTCGGCGCGTGCCGGCAGGGCCCGGGCGCGCCGCTTGCCCAGCCAATAGAGATACAAGTCGCGCAGCTCGGGATGTCCGATCAGCTCGCTCAACGCCGGATCCGGGGCCTGCTTCGGTTGCGGCCCGCAATCAAACGCTAATCGGCGGCCGGTGTCGACCCCAGGCCGTCCACGGCGGCCATGGCGAGCGGCAGCAGCCCGCCGCCGCCGCCCTGGCGATAGGTCAGGATCTGCCGACGCATGCGCGGGTCCCAGAACTTCCGTAAATGGTCGCGCACTTCCTCGATCGCCTGCGCCTCGGGGTCGGCCGCGAAGGCCTGGGCGATCTGGTTGGCCATGCGCACCAGCTTGGCGTCATCCATGGGCGAGGGCTCCTGCGACGGCGACACGGCCGGGGTGGGTGAACAAAATCAGCTCGTCGCTGCGGGCGCAGGCAACCACGGTCAGGCCGGCGGCCTCGGCATAGGACAGCGCCAGGCCGGTCGGTCCGGAGATCGCGGCCAGCAGCGGAACTCGCGCGGTCGCCGCCTTCTGCGCCAGCTCGACCGAGCAGCGGCTCGTTACGATAGCGAAACCATCTGTGGTGTTGACGCCACCGTACGCCATGGCGCCGATCAGCTTGTCGAGGGCGTTGTGGCGCCCGACGTCCTCGCGCACCAGCCGGATGCCGCCGTCGCGGTCGGCCCAGGCCGCGGCGTGGACCGAATGGGTGGCGCGGTTCAGCGGCTGCCGGCCGGGCAGCTCGCCCAGGGCGCGCGCGATCGCGGCCAGCGCCACCGGCTGCATTTCGGGCAAGGGCGCGGCGGGGCGCACCGCTTGGTCCAGGCTGTCGACGCCGCACAGGCCGCAGCCGGTCCGGCCGGCCAGAGCGCGGCGGCGGTCCTTCAGGCCGGCAAAGCGGCGGGCGGCGATGGCGAGGCGCAGCTCGATGCCGGCCTCGGCGTCGTGGCGCTCGACATCCAGCAGCTCCGTGCGGTCGGCCAGGATGCCCTCGCTCAGGCTGAACCCCAGCGCGAAATCCTCGAGATCGGCGGGGGTCGCCAGCATCACCGCGTGGCTGACGCCATTGTAGACCAGCGCGACGGGCACTTCCTCAGCCACCGCCACCGGCCCACTGCCCGGATGCGGGCCCAGGCGCACGGCCGCGACGCGGCGCTGGGTCGGGTATGCGTCGCCGCTCACGGGGATCGTCCTGACTCTTGCCCCTCCTCCCCTTGTGGGAGGAGGCCGGGAGGAGGGGTGTCGTGGATGCGGCTGAGCGAACGCGCGCAATGCTCGCCGGCTAATCCCCTAAGTATTCGTGTCCCCCCTCCTCCCGGCCCACAAGGGGAGGAGGGGATGACGAGGGACTGCGAGCCGTCAATCATCGTCGCCGGCGGCACTCACCTCGATCCGACGCGCCGCTTCGGCCAGTTGCTGGTAACTTTGCTGCCAGGGCGAGGACTGGTTGGTCCGGCGCACCTGCACGGCGGTCACCTTGTATTCGGGGCAGTTGGTCGCCCAGTCGGAATAGTCGGTGGTGACCACGTTGGCCGCGGTGTCGGGGTGGTGGAAGGTGGTGTAGACCACGCCGGGCTGGACGCGGTCGGACAGGCGGGCGCGCAGGGTGGTCTCGCCGGCGCGGCTGGCCAGCGCGACCAGGTCGCCGTCGCGGATGCCGCGCTGCTCGGCGTCGTGGGGATGGATGTCCAGCCGGTCTTCCTCGTGCCACCGGACGTTGTCGGTGCGCCGGGTCTGGGCGCCGACATTGTACTGCGACAGGATCCGGCCGGTGGTCAGCAGCAGCGGATAGCGTCCCGACGTGCGCTCGTCGGTGGGCACGAACTCGGTGACCACGAAGTGGCCCTTGCCGCGCACGAAGCCTGACTCGTGCATGATCGGCGTGCCCTCGGGGGCGGCGTCGCACGGCCACTGCACGCTGCCCAGCGCCTCCAGCTTGGCGTAGCTGACCCCGGCGAAGGTCGGGGTCAGGCGCGCGATCTCGTCCATGATCTCGGACGGGTGCCGGTAGTCCATCGGGTAGCCCAGCGCGTTCGACAGCAGCTGGGTCGCCTCCCAGTCGGCATAGCGGGCCTTGGGCGCCATCGCCCGGCGCACCCGGCTGATGCGGCGCTCGGCGTTGGTGAAGGTGCCGTCCTTCTCCAGGAACGACGATCCGGGCAGGAAGACATGCGCGAAGTTGGCGGTCTCGTTCAGGAACAGGTCGTGCACGACCACGCATTCCATGGCGGCCAGGCCGGCGGTCACGTGGTGGATGTCGGGATCGGACTGGGCGATGTCCTCGCCCTGGATGTAGAGGCCCTTGAAGCTGCCGTCGACGGCCGCATCCAGCATGTTGGGGATGCGCAGGCCGGGCTCGGGGTCCAGCGCGACGCCCCAGGCCCGCTCGAAGAGCTGCCGCGTGCCCGTGTCGGAGACATGGCGGTAGCCGCTCAGCTCATGCGGGAAGCTGCCCATGTCGCAGCTGCCCTGGACATTGTTCTGACCCCGTAACGGATTTACCCCGACGCCGCGGCGGCCGACATTGCCGGTCGCCATGGCCAGGTTGGCCATGCCGATGACCATGGTCGAGCCCTGGCTGTGTTCGGTCACGCCCAGGCCGTAATAGATGGCGGCATTGCCGCCTGATGCGTAGAGGCGGGCCGCGGCGCGCAGCTCGGCGGCGGGCACGCCGGTGATCGCCTCGGTCGCCTCGGGCGAATTGCGCGGCTCGCGGATGAAGGCCAGCCAGCGCGCGACGGAGTCGGCCTCGCAGCGCTCGGCAATGTAGCGCTCGGCCAGCAGGCCCTCGGTCGCGATCACATGGGCCACGGCATTGACCACGGCGACGTTGGTGCCGGGCCGCAGCTGCAGATGGTAGGCGGCCGCGATATGGGGACTGCGCACCAGGTCGATGCGCCGCGGATCGATCACGATCAGCTTGGCGCCCTGGCGCAGCCGCTGCTTCATGGCCGAGGCGAACACCGGGTGGGCGTCGGTCGGGTTGGCGCCGATCACCATGATCACGTCGG
>CAZEFK010000021.1:0-4415 GCA_964511405.1 uncultured Comamonadaceae bacterium
TCGAATAGAGGATGCGCCGGTGCACCGGCTTCAGGCCGTCGCGGACGTCGGGCAGCGCGCGCGCCACGATCACGCTCATGGCGTAATCGAGATAGCTGCGGCGCATCTCCTCTTCGATGGTGATCGGCGTGATGTCGAAGCCGCCGGGACGGCCCGGCGGCGCAGGCGGGGGTGTCGTTGTCAACGGGCTGGAACTCTCGCAATTGCGCCGCGGCGTGGCCGAAACCTAGCAGACCGGCGGCACTGCGGCCACCGGTGCTGCGTCGCGGTAACGGGCCGACCTACAGCCAGGGCGGCGTCGGCAGGCCCTTCTCGGCCAGGAATGTGGGGTTGAACAGCTTCGATTGGTAGCGCTGCCCACCGTCGCACAGCACGGTCACGACCGTATGGCCTGGGCCGAGCTCATGGGCCACCTTCATGGCCGCGGCGACATTGATGCCGGTCGAGCCGCCGACGCTCAGTCCCTCATGGATCAAGAGGTCGTAGATCACCTGCAGCGCCTCGGCGTCGGTGACCTGCAGGGCGCCGTCGAGGGGCGCCCCTTCCAGGTTGGCGGTCACCCGTCCCTGCCCGATCCCTTCGGTGATCGACGAGCCCTCGGACTTGAGCTCGCCGGTCGTGACCCAGGAATGGAGCGCCGAGCCCATGGGATCGGCCAGCACGATCCGGACATCCGGCTTGTGCGCCTTGAGCGCCAGGCTCACGCCCCCCAGGGTGCCGCCGGACCCGACCGAGCAGGTGAACGCGTCGATGCGGCCGCCGGTCTGCTCCCAGATCTCCTCGCCGGTGGTGCGGCGGTGGCCCTCGCGGTTGGCCAGGTTGTCGAACTGGTTCGCCCAGATCGCGCCGGGCGTCTCCTCGGCCAGGCGGCGCGAGGCATGGACGTAGTTGCCGGGATCCTTGTAGGGCTTGGCCGGCACCAGCCGAAGGTCGGCCCCGATCAGGCGCAGGACGTCCTTCTTCTCCTGGCTCTGGGTCTCGGGCATCACGATGATGGTGCGGTAGCCCCGGGCGTTGCCGACCAGGGCCAAGCCGATTCCCGTGTTGCCGGCAGTGCCTTCGACGATGATGCCGCCCGGCTTGAGCAGGCCGCGCGCCTCGGCGTCGAGCACGATCGCCAGCGCGGCGCGGTCCTTGATCGATCCGCCGGGATTGAGGAACTCGGCCTTGCCCAGGATCTCGCACCCGGTCGCCTGCGACGGCCCCTTGAGCCGGATCAGAGGCGTCCGTCCAACCGTCCCGACGAAACCGTCGCGAACATCCGTGCCGCTCATGTCGTCACCATCCAGAGGAAGGCCGTCACACTGCCCCTTGGGCCGCGACTTGCCAAGTACTGGCGCCGGACCCGCAGACGGCCTAACATTGTATAAATTTGCGGAGGTCGCCGGTGCCAGGCGAACAGCGCGCCCATGGACCCCACGCCCGATAGGGTCGCCTTCGCCGGCGAGGCCCGCGTCGACGGGACGACCGCGACCGCGGTGCTGGCGCTGCTCGACAGCCCGGCCGCGGCGACCGAGCATTGCCGCCAACTGCTGGACCGCTTGTCCGACCCGGGTGTCGAAGCGGTGCTGGCCGCCTTCCCGGCTTCGATGCTGCGGATCTATGCCCTCAGCACCACGCGGCGGGCCGCCGGCAACCTCGAAGGCGGCCTACGGGTGTTCGCCGACCGCAGCCATGCCAACCGGACGATCGCGGCGCGCAACCTGCAGCGCCTGCAGCGCATGCTGATCGACGACCGGCTGGGCGACGACCTGCCCCTGCTGGTCGCCCCGGGTTCGCTGGTCGCGCGCCAGCTCGCCCGGGGCGAGATCGTCTGGCCGGGACCGCCGCCGCAGCTCGCCGATCCGGCCGACCCCGACCAGCATCTGTGGCTCAGTCTCGCCGAACGCCTGGCCGCCGATGCCGCCCGTCACCTGCGCCGCACGGCGTCCGACTCGGCTTGGGAGCATGCCCGCGACATGGGACACCGGATCGCCGTCGCCGTCGGGATCCATTAGAGCAGGATGAGGCGCTCAAGAAAGCCTCGGAGAGAATCACGACGATTCCAGCTCATGCACGTCCCGCTCTAAGCCGGCCCAGGCTTGGCAGACACGCAGGTTACGAGGCGGGCTTGACTGCCGTCTTGGCCGTGCCGGGCTTTACGCCGCCGGGCCCAGGCTCGGCGGGCTGGCCCAGATGCCGGCCGGCTTCCGCTTCAGGCTTGCCGTCGCCGGCCTTCACTTCGATGCGCCGGTGCGCCCGGGACGTGTCGCCGGGCTTCGGAATGCGGACGGTCAGCAGGCCGTTGGTGCAACTTGCTTCGATCTGCTCGGGATTGGCGGCGAAGGGCAGACGGATGGTCCGCGAGAAGGCGCCATAGGACCGCTCGGCGATGTGATAGTCCTGCGACCGGCGGGTCTCCTCGCCGCGCTTCTCGCCGCGGATGGTCAGCAGGTCGTCGACGAGCGTGACGTCGATCTCGTTGCGCGCGACGCCCGGCAGCTCGGCTTCCAGCACCAGCTCGCGATCGGTCTCGTGGACGTCGACCCGCGGCCCGATCGTGCCGGCGGCGAATGCTCCCCGGAAGACCGGTAAACCGAAGCCCCGGATCATGTCGTCGAACAGCCGCGCCATCTCGCGGTTCATCGACTGGAACGGGTCGCTGTCCTGGGCCCAGCGCGACAAGCCCCGGCCCGTGCGCTCGGCCGCCGGCAAGGTCTGATCCATGGTCTCCCCTCCATCAGTGGTCGCGATGCCCGGTCAACGGGCAGACCGGAACCGCGATTCCCACCGATGCGGGCGATATCGGGCGCTCCTCTCAGGCGCCCCGATCAGACGCTGGGGCGGCGCCGTCCCAGGATCGACCACAGGCCGGCCGTAAAGGCCGCCGCCGCCGCGATCTTGACCAGCGAGGGCCACAGGAACGGCACCACGCCCGCAGCGATCGCGCGCTCGGGCCCGATCAGGTGGCTGAGCCACAAGGCGCCGCAGATCAGGATCATGGCGTTGCCCAGCACGCCCAGGCCCAAGGCCTTGGCGACCGAGCGGTCCCAGCCCAGCTCCGCCAGCCAGCCCATCAGCCCCGCCGCCAGCAGGAACCCGGCCAGATAGCCGCCGGTCGGGCCGGCCATGTAGGCGATGCCGATGCCCTGCTCCGGCGTGCCCGCGAACACCGCCAGGCCGGCGGCGCCTTCGAGCAGATAGGCGCCGACCGCGGCCATCGCCGTCGATCCGCCCAGCAGCACGGCCATCATCTGCAGCACCAGCGTCTGCAGGGTGATCGGCACCGGCAGCATCGGCACCTGGACCTTGGCCGACAGGGCGAGCGCCAAGCTGCCGATCAGCGCCAGCAGCAACCGCGACTGCCAGCGCCGGGCCGCCGGCCAGACCGTGGTGACCAGCGTGCCCTGGCTGGACAGCAAACGCGAAGCCGACATCGATTCCTCCGGGAGCAAGGCCAAGCGTGGGTTCGTGCCACGGCCCGGGCGGCGGCGCAACCCTGCCGCCTACTCCGGGAACCGATTGGTGCGCGGGAAGCCGTGCGGCGGCAGGCGGCCGGCCGTGGCACGGCGGCCGAGCCAAGGCGCAAGGTCGGCGATCTGGCGGCGGCCGGTGCCGTGGGGCACCTCCAGGCCGTCGGCCAGGCGCAGCAGTCGGATGTCGGACATCTTGGCGTCCTGGTATTTCTGCAGGATGACGCCGCGGCCACGGGCCAGCTCCGGCACTTCGGCCAGCGGGAAGATCAGCAGCTTGCGGTTGGTGCCGATCACCGCCACATGGTCCTCGCCGGCGACCGGCAGGCAGGCGACCAGCCGCGCGCCGTCGGCCGGCGTCATGACCTGCCGGCCGGCCCTGGTCTGGGCCGCCAGCTCGCCGGCGTCGACCAGGAAGCCGCGGGCGTCGCCGGCAGCCAGCAGCAGCTTGGCGCCGGCGGCCGGCGCCACCATCAGCGCCACCACATCCTGGTCCTGGCCGAGATCGAGGGTCAGGCGCAGCGGCTCGCCGAAGCCGCGGCCGCGCGGCAGCTTGTCGGCGGCCAGGGTGTAGAAGCGCCCGTCCGTCGCAGCCACCAGCACGCGGTCGGTGGTCTCGGCCTTGACCAGGAAGCCCGGCCCGTCGCCTTCCTTGTACTTGACCTCGGCAGGGTCCAGGTCGTGGCCGCGCACGGCGCGCACCCACCCCATGCGGCTCAGCAGCACGGTGATCGGCTCGCGCTCGACCAAGGCGGCGGCCGGCATCTCGACCACCGGCAGCGTGCCGCCGATCTCGGTCCGCCGCTTGCCGAGCGCGGTGGCCGGGCCGAAGGCGTCGCGGGTGGCGGCGATCTGCTCGGCGATCCGCTGCCAGCGCAGCGTGCCGTCGCCCAGCAGGGCCTCCAGGCCGGCCCGCTCCGCGGTCAGCGCGTCGAACTCGCGCCGGATCTCCATCTCCTCCAG
>CAZEFK010000021.1:4425-45551 GCA_964511405.1 uncultured Comamonadaceae bacterium
AGGCGCATGTTGAGGATGGCCTCGGCCTGGGTCTCGTTGAGCGCGAACCGGGTCATCATCACCGGCTTTGGCTCGTCCTCCTCGCGGATGATCCGGATCACCTCGTCCAGGTTGAGATAGGCGATCAGATGGCCGTGCAGGACGTCCAGCCGCCGGTCGATCACATCAAGACGGTGGCGCGCGCGCCGGATCAGCACCTGCTCGCGGTGGCCGAGCCAGCCGCGCAGCGCGTCGCCCAGGCCGATCACCCGCGGCACGCCGTCGGTGTCGACGACATTGAGGTTGAGCGGCACCCGCACTTCCAGGTCGGACTGGCGGAACAGGCTCTCCATGAGCATGTCGGGATCGACCGTGCGGCTCTTGGGCTCGAGCACGATGCGCACGTCCTCGGCCGACTCGTCGCGGATGTCGGCCAGGAGCATGAGCTTGCGCTCGGCCAGCAGCTCGGCGATGCGCTCGATCAGGCGGCCCTTCTGGACCTGGTACGGGATCTCGGTGACCACGACCGTATAGAGGCCGTTCTTGCCCTTCTCCACCGCCCAGCGGGCGCGCAGGCGGAAGCCGCCGCGGCCGGTCTCGTAGGCCGCGCGCACCGCCTCGGGCGGCTCGACCAGCACGCCGCCGGTCGGGAAATCCGGGCCCTTGACATAGGCCAGCAGGTCGGTGACCGGGGCCTCCGGGTTCCGGATCAGATGCAGCGCCGCGTCGCACAGCTCGGCGGCGTTGTGCGGCGGGATCGACGTCGCCATGCCGACGGCGATGCCGTTGGCACCATTGGCCAGGAGGTTCGGGAACGCGGCGGGCAGGACGACGGGCTCGCTGAGCTCGCCGTCATAGGTGGCCCGCAGGTCGACGGCGTCCTCGTCGATGCCGTCCAGCAGCGCCTCGGCAACCGCCGTCAGCCGCGCCTCGGTGTAGCGCATGGCCGCCGGGTTGTCGCCGTCGATATTGCCGAAATTGCCCTGGCCGTCGACCAGCGGATAGCGCACGGCGAAATCCTGGGCCAGGCGCACCAGGGCGTCATAGACCGCTTGCTCGCCGTGGGGATGGAATTTGCCGATGACGTCGCCGACCACGCGCGCCGCCTTCTTGTAGCCCGAGCGCGGATCCAGGCCGAGCTCGCGCATGGCGTAGAGCAGGCGCCGGTGGACCGGCTTCAGGCCGTCGCGCACGTCGGGCAGCGAGCGCGCGATGATGGTCGACATTGCGTAGGACAGGTATCGCTCGCCGAGGGCGTCGGCGAAGCGGGTATCCTTGAGTTCGGCAGCGGGCCCGGTCGTCATGGGCCCGCTTTAGCAGCCCGCGCCAGTCGATCCAAGAGCCGCGCGCGGGCCGGTGGCAGGGCACGGCCGGTGAGCCCGTGGGCGGCCAGGAAATGCCCGGTCAGCGCCAGACCGGCGACCAGATCCGCGGCCGTCGGCGGCACCGCCGGATCGACCAGGAACGCCGGCAAGGCCAGCAGGCGGCCGGCAAAGGGCGCGGCTGCCGCGGCCGACACCGCCCGCCCGGTGCGGGGCGAGACATGGGTCAGGCCCGTGGTCGCCCCGGTCGCGGCACATTGGGACAAGTCGAGCCCGAACCCCAACGCGGCAAGGGCCGCCAGCTCCCAGCGCACATAGCGCTCGGCCGACCCAGGCCGGCCCAGCGAATCGAGCAAGGCGGCCAACAGCTCGAACAGATCGGGCGCCGGCAGCCGCTCCGGCAGCGCGGCATCGCACAGGGTGCAGGCGGCGGCGGCGGCGGCCAGCGCCTCGGCATCGTCCAGGGCGCGGCCGGCATAGCCAGCCAAAAGCTCGCCGGACAGCGTGCCGAGATGCTCGTCGAGGCGGGCATGCCAGGTCACGGCGACCAGGTTTCCCGGCTCGAAGACGCCACGGCTGCGGCTGCCGCGCAGGCTGCGCACCAGGCCGGCATAGCGCCCCTGCGCCCGGGCCAGGACCGTAACGACGCCGCCATGCTCGCCATGGCGGCGCGCGGTCAGCACCACGGCGTCGTCACGCCACTCCACCGGACCTCATCGGGCGGACCTCATCGGGCGGACCTCATCGGCCGTGCGATTCGACGCGACCCGAGGCGTCGAAGACGGTGATGCCGCCGGCGGTGCGCACCTCGCGCCAGAGGACGGCGCCATTGGCACCATAGGCGGTCGTCTCGCCGCCATTGGTCTCCGTCCAGCCTGCGACCCGGCCCTGTGGATCGTAGCTGTAGCTGACGGACGGTTGGGGCCGCTGCACGGGCGCGGAGGTGACGACCTGGCGCGGCGGTGCCGTGGTGCTCACGACCGGCACCGTGCCATAGCCCGGCGCCTGGCCGTAGCCCTGGGGTGCGGCGCCATAGCCGGGCGTGGTGCCGTAGCCGGGCGGCGGCGCCCCATAGTTGCTGCCCGGCGGCGTCGATCCGTAACCCGTGGTGTAGCCATAGCCGGGCGGTGCCACGCCCGACCCGGTCGGGGCCACGCCATAGCCGGTCGGCGGCACACCGTAGTTGCTGCCGGGCGGGGCGGATCCGTAGGCGTGCGGGGTCACGCCATAGCCGGGCGCGATGCCGTAGCCCGGCGTCTGCAATCCATAGGTCTGGGGCCCCGAGGGCCGGCCATAGCCTGGCGGCGCGACGCCATAGCCGGGCCTCTCGCCATAGTTGGGCGGCACATGGCCGTAGTCGAGGTTCATCAGCCCGTTGCCGCCATGCTCGCCGCGGTCCGGCGCGCCGACGCCATAGTTCTGCCCGCCGCGGTCGAACCCGGTGGCCTGGGCCAACTCGACCGGTGGCGGGCTGGCCGCCGCCAGCGCCAAGGCCAGCACACCGCTGATCGCCATCCGTCCGTCCCCCTCCACCCGTGCGGCAGATGTGGCGCGACGGCCGCCGAATGCAAGCGCCCCGGATGGTCAGCTGTCGAACTCGAGCCCAATCTCGCGATAGCGCTCGCGGTCCTCGATCCAATCGGGCTTGACCTTGACGTGCAGGAACAGGTGGACGGGGCGGTCCAAGGCCGTGCTCAGCGCCGTCCGGGCAGCCTCGCCGATGGCGCGGATCTGCCGGCCGCCCTTGCCGACCACGATCGGCTTCTGGCTGTCGCGCTCGATGAAGATGGTCTGGTCGATCCGCACCGAACCGTCCTCGAACTCCTGCCAGCGCTCGGTCTCGACCATGGCGCTGTAGGGCAGCTCGTCATGCAGGCGGACGAACAGCTGCTCGCGCGTGAATTCGGCCGCCATCAGCCGGAGCGGCATATCGGCCAGCTGGTCTTCGGGATAGACCCAGGGCCCGTCGGGCATGGCCACCGCCAGGGCCCGGCGCAGGTCGGCGACGCCGTCACCGGTCGCGGCCGAGATCATGAAGGTCGCCTCGAAGGCCGCCTTGGCATTGATCGCAGCCGCCAGCGCCAGCAGCCGTTCGCGCTTGACCAGGTCGATCTTGTTGAGCACCAGCACCAGTGGCCGCCCGCGGCTGGCCAGCGTCTCCAGGAGCTGGGCATCGTCGGCGCGCAGGCCGCGCTGGGCGTCGATCAGCAGCGCCACGCGGTCGGCGTCGCCGGCGCCGCTCCAGGCCGCGGCGACCATCGCCCGCTCCAGGCGGCGCTTGGGATTGGCGAAGATGCCCGGGGTGTCGACGAACACCAGCTGGGTGTCGCCCTCGATCGCGATGCCCAGCACCCGGCTCCGGGTCGTCTGCACCTTGGGCGTGACGATCGAGACCTTGGACCCGATCAGGGCGTTGAGCAGGGTCGACTTGCCGGCATTGGGCACGCCGACCAGCGCGACATAGCCGCAGCGGGTCATCCTTCGAGCTGCGCCAGCAAGGCGGCGGCCGCACGCTTCTCGGCCTCGCGCTTGGCGCCGGCGACCGCCACCGCGCGTTCGGAGCGGCCCACGATCTCCACGGCGATCTCGAAGGCCGGCCGGTGGGCCGGGCCGTCGCTGCGCAGCACCCGGTAGCTGGGCAGCGGCAGCCCGCGGGCCAGCGCCCATTCCTGCAGCGCCGTCTTGGGATCGCGCGGCGCCGTGCCGGCCTCGGCGATCAACGGATCCCAATGCGCTCGGACGAAGCGCTTGGCGGTGTCCAGGCCGCCGTCCAGGTACAGGGCCGCGATCACGGCCTCGAGCGCGTCGGCCATGATGGACGGCGAGTTCGGCTGCAGCTTCTCGCCGCGGGCCAGGACCAGGAACGGCCACAGGTCGAGGGAGCCGGCGACCCGGGCCAGCGCGTCGCGGCTGACCAATTGGGCATGGCGCTTGGCCAGCTGACCCTCGGTCTCGGCCGGGAAGCGCTCGACCAGCGCTTCGGCCACCAGCAGCCCCAGCACCCGGTCACCCAGGAACTCCAGGCGCTCGTTGGCGCGGTCGCCGACCGCCGCCGCACTGGCGTGGGTCAGCGCCCGGCTGATGAGCGCACGGTCGGAGAACTGATAGCCGAGCTTGGCCTGGACCTGGGTCAGCGCACCGCCTGGAAGAGCCGGTCGAAGCGGATGGCCGATGGCCATTTCCAAATTTCCCACAAGCTGGCCGTTTCGTTTGTCGAGAAGAACAGGAACTCAGCACGTCCCACCAGGTTGACCTCGGGCACGAAGCCGACCTCGGGCGCCCGGCTGTCCAGACTGTTGTCCCGGTTGTCGCCCATGGCGAAATAGTGCCCCGGAGGCACGGTGTAGACGCCGGTGTTGTTGAACGGGCCGGTGTCGTACATCTTGTAGATGAGATGCTTGCGGCCGCCCGGCAAGGTCTCGATCCAGCGCTGCACCGTGTAGATCCGCCCGCTCTCGTCGCGCACCGGCAGGTCATCCATCCGCTCGCGCGGCAGCACCTCGCCGTTGATGATCAGCTGGCCGTTGGTCACCTGGATGCGATCGCCGGGCAGCCCGATTATGCGCTTGATGAAGTCGGTCTTGTTGTCCGACGGCTCCTTGAACACCGCCACGTCGCCGCGCTCGGGCGAGTGGAACAGCAGCCGATAGCCGTCCGGAATCAGCGGCAATCCGAAGGGCAGCGAATAGCGGCTGTAGCCATACGCATATTTCGAGACGAACAGGTAGTCGCCGATCAGCAGCGTCGGAATCATCGAGCCCGACGGAATGTTGAAGGGCTCGAACGCCACGGTCCGGATGCCGATGGCGATCAGGACCGCATAGACGATCGTCTTGATATTGTCGGCCAGCGTGGCCGCCTTGCGGCGGGGCGGCGACGTGTTCACGGTTTTCTCTTGACGACCGAACATGGAACGGCGCCTCGGCTATGACGGTCAGGCGGACGGCTGATGCCGGAGTAACGGGCGGCGCGGCGCCCCGATGCGGCGCCGCAACTGGTAGCACACCGGCCGGTGGTATCGGCAAGGGGTATCGCGTCGCGGCGGACAGGCATTATCTCTCGGCTCCCGGCGGCACGGCTGAGATGATCACGAGGGCGCTGGCCAGCGGATATTCGTCGGTCAGCGTCAGGTCGATGCGGGCCGCCATGCCGGGCGGGGTGAGGGCCGCCAAGCGGGCTGCCGCGCCGCCGGTCACCGCCAGCGTGGGACGTCCCGACGGCAAGTTGACCACACCCAGGTCGCGATGGAACACGCCCATCCGGAAGCCGGTGCCCAGCGCCTTTGCCGCCGCTTCCTTGGCGGCGAACCGCTTGGCCAGGGTCGGCGCCGCGGCACTGCGCCGGAACGCCTTCTTCCGCTCGATGTCGGTGAACACGCGCGCCAGGAAGCGCTCGCCATAGCGCTCGAGCACCCGCTCGACGCGGCGGATGTCGCACAGGTCCTGCCCGATACCCAGGATCATCAGCCGCGGGCCCGGTCGACCGAATTGATCGCCGGCGTCGCCCGCAGGGCCGCGATGATATTGGTCAAATGTCGAACGTCGGAGACCTCGATGTCGACCATGAGATCGAAGAAGTCGATCGATCGGTTGGTGATCTTGAGGTTGGTGATGTTGCCGTGGTTCTTGCCGATCACGGTGCACAGGCTGCCCATGCTGCCGGGCTCGTTGGTGACCACGACGCTGATGCGCCCGACATGGCGGTCGGAACCGGCGTTGTCGAGGTTCCAGCTGACGTCGATCCAGCGCTCCGGCGCATCGGCCAGCGGCTCCAGGCTGGGGCAGTCGATGGTGTGGATGGTCACGCCCTTGCCGGTCGTCACGATGCCGACGATGCGGTCGCCGGGCAGCGGATGACAGCAGCGCGCGAAATGCACGGCCATGCCCGGGATCAGGCCGCTGATCGGCACCCCGCTGTCGCGCACCGTGGCCTTCCGGGCGCGGCCGATCGGCACCACCTTGTCGGGCTGCTTGGCGGTCGGGCGCGAGCCCGGGAACACCGTATGGATGACCTCGCGCCCGGTGTGCAGCCCCTCGCCCACTTCGGCATAGAGGTCCTCGACCGACGACACCTGGAACGCCTTCAGCACCCCTTCCAGCGCCTTCTCGGTGAAGGGATAGCCTTCCTGGCGGAACATCTTGCTCAGGATGTCGCGGCCGAGATTGACGAACTGGCTGCGCCGCTGGGTGCGGATGAAGCGGCGGATCCGCGCCTTGGCCTTGCCGGTGACGCAGAATTCTTCCCAGGTCGGGCTCGGCGTCTGGCTCTTGGAGGTGACGATCTCGACCTGGTCGCCATTGGCCAGCTGCGTGCGCAACGGCATCAGCCGGCCGTTGATCTTGGCGCCGACGCAGGTGTCGCCGACCGCACTGTGGACGGCGTAGGCGAAGTCGACCGGGCAGGCGCCGCGCGGCAGCGCGATCAGGTCGCCCTTGGGCGTGAAGCAGAACACCTGGTCCTGGAACATCTCGAGCTTGGTGTGCTCGAGGAACTCCTCGGGCCCGGCGGCATGCTCCAGGATGTCCAGCAGCTCGCGCAGCCACCGGTACTGCCGGCCCTCGTTGCGCACGCCCTGCTTGTACTGCCAGTGGGCGGCGACGCCGAGCTCGGCCACCTCCTGCATGTCCGATGTCCGGATCTGGATCTCGATGCGCTGGCGCTGCGGCCCGATCACGCCGGTGTGCAGCGACCGGTAGCCGTTGGGCTTGGGCGTCGAGATATAGTCCTTGAACCGGCCCGGCACCACCGGATAGCTGGAATGGATCACGCCCAGCGCGTGGTAGCAGTGCTCGACCGTGTCGACGATGACCCGGAACGCCATGATGTCGGACAGCTGCTCGAACCCGACATTCTTGCGCTGCATCTTGCGCCAGACCGAATAGGCGGTCTTCTCGCGGCCCTCGACGCGGACCTTGATGTCGTGGGCGGCCAGGGCTTCGGACAGCTCGGAGATCACCTTGCCGACGACGTCGCTGCCGCGCTCGCGCAGGAAATCGAGACGGTTGAGGATCGAGCTGCGGCCGTCCGGATTGATCTCGGCGAAGGCCAGGTCCTCGAGCTCGTCCTTCATCTCGTGGATGCCGATGCGCTCGGCCAGTGGCGCGTAGATGTCCATGGTTTCCATGGCGATGCGCCGGCGCTTGGCGGGATCCTTGATGAAATTCAGCGTCCGCATGTTGTGCACGCGGTCGGCCAGCTTGACCAGCAGCACCCGGATGTCCTCGGACATGGCGAGGACCAGCTTGCGGAAGTTCTCAGCCTGCTTGGACTGGTCGGATTGCAGCTCGATGCGGCTGAGCTTGGTCACGCCGTCGACCAGACGCGCGACCTCGGGGCCGAAATGGCGCTCGATCTGTTCCAGGTTGACGCCGGTGTCCTCGACCACGTCGTGCAGCAGCGCCGTCACGATCGAGGCCGAATCGAGCCGCATCTTGGTCAGGATGCCGGCGACCTCGAGCGGGTGCGAGAAATACGGGTCGCCCGACGCCCGGGTCTGCGACCCGTGCGCCTTCAGGGCGAACACGTAGGCACGGTTCAGGATGTCTTCGTCGGCCCCCGGGTCGTACGCCTTGACCCGCTCGACCAGCTCATATTGCCGAATCATCCCGATGCCGGCGCCTCTTCCAGTTCGCGGGCCGTACCGGCAACCGGCCCGCCCCCGGGACTACCTCGCTTAGATGTCGTCGTCGCCGAACTCGCCGTCCATAGGCGGCTCGACCATATCTTCGTCGGCTTCGGCCTCTTCCTCTTCGCCCACGACGTTCAGCTGGTCCTCGTCGATCTCCTGGGCGACCGCCTGGGCGCGCACCATCTCCTGCTCGCCCGACAGGAAGTCGACGATCTCCTCCTCGGGTTCGTCGGCCTCGGCGACCTTCTGCAGCCCCTTGACCAGGGCGTTGCGCAGATGGTCGAGGTCGAGCGTCTCGTCGGCGATCTCGCGCAGCGCCACGACGGGGTTCTTGTCATTGTCGCGGTCGACGCTGAGCTGCGACCCGGACGCGATGTCGCGGGCACGCTGAGCGGCCAGCAGGACCAGCTCGAAGCGGTTGGGAACCTTGAGGACGCAATCTTCAACGGTAACGCGGGCCATTGCGCGACGCTCGCCGGCTTGTCATGGGGGCTGATAAGTTAGGGAGGGAATGGCCGCGGCACAAGAGCTTGAATGGCGCAGCCTCAATCGATCGGCACCACGCCATGATCGGCCGGCAGGGCTGCGATCAGGTCGGCCAGCGGCACGCCGCTCGCCGGGTGGCGCCAGTCCGGCACCAGCTCGGCCAACGGCAGCAGCACAAACGCTCGGGTCGCCAGCCGCGGGTGCGGCAGAACCGGCGGACCGATCGGATCGACGCGGCCGTCATAGTCCAAGAGGTCGAGGTCCAGCGGCCGCGCTGAATTGGCAACGCTGCGCACCCGGCCCAGCTCGGCCTCGACCTGGTGCAGCCGGGCCAGCAGCGCGGACGGCGCCAGTTCGGTCTCGATCAGGGCCACGCCGTTGACGTACCAGGGCTGGTCGCTGGGCGGCACCGGCGGCCCGGTCCACCAGCGCGAGCGGCGCACCAGGCGCACGCCCAGCTCGGCCAAGCGGCTGAGCGCCCATGCGCAATTTGCCTTTGGTCCGCCATATTGAAGCCCTATTTTGGCGGATGGAAGATTGGCGCCGAGGCCGATCAAGATCGCCATCGCGGTGCTCCCGGCATGCCGACGGCCGCGATGGTCGGCCGGATTGGAAGGGTCATTGCGTCGGCGGCCGATCGTTCATAACTAACAACCATATCGAAGACGAGCACTGCTCCACACCTGTCCGCGAGTTGAAAGGGATCCATACCCACTATGTTGTTTTATCCACAGGAGCGCATCGGCCTGTTCATCGACGGGGCCAACCTCTATGCCGCAGCACGAGCCTTGGGGTTTGATATAGATTATAAGAGACTGCTTGAGCTGTTCGGCAAGAAGGGGCACTTGATTCGCGCCTTCTACTACACGGCGCTGGTCGAGGACCAGGAGTACTCGCCGATCCGACCGCTGGTCGATTGGCTGGACTACAACGGCTACACCATGGTGACCAAGCCGACCAAGGAATTCACCGACGCGTTCGGGCGCCGCAAGATCAAGGGCAACATGGATATCGAGCTGGCCATCGACGTCATGGAGATGGCGCCCTATCTCGACCATGTGGTGCTGTTCTCGGGCGACGGCGACTTCCGCCGGCTGGTCGAGGCGGTCCAGAGCAAGGGCAAGCGCGTGACCGTGGTCTCGACCATCCGCTCGACGCCGCCCATGGTGGCCGACGAGCTCCGGCGCCAGGCCGACAACTTCATGGAGCTGACGGACCTGATGCCGGAGATCGCGCGCACCCACAGCCCGCGCGACGACAACGCCCGGGCGGCGCGCGCCGAGATGCGTTACGGCCCGCGCGACGACGGCGACGACGCCGGCCACAAGTGACCGTGGCCACCGGGCCGGGCCCCGACTGCCCGCGCTGCCCGCGGCTGGTCTCGTTCCGCGCGGCCAGCCGGGACGCCCATGCCGGGTGGCACAACGCGCCGGTTGCGTCGTTCGGTCCGGGCGACGCGCGGCTCTTGATCGTCGGCCTGGCGCCCGGGCTGCGGGGCGCCAACCGCACCGGTCGGCCGTTCACGGGCGACTATGCCGGCGACACCCTCTACCCCACGCTGCTGCGCCATGGCTTGGCGCGGGGGCAATACCGCGCCGATCCGGCCGACGGGCTGGAGCTGGTCGATTGCCGGATCACCAATGCCGTGCGCTGCGTTCCGCCCGAGAACAAGCCGACCGGCGACGAGATCGCGGCCTGCCGCGACTATCTGTCAGCCGAGATCGCCGGGGCGCCGCGGCTGCAGGGCATCCTGGCCCTGGGCGCGGTCGCCCACCGCAGCGTCCTGTCGGCTCTCGGGGAGCGCCAGAGCCGCTGGCCCTTCGCCCACGGCGCGATCCATGAGCTGCCGGCGGGCAAACCGTGGCTGGCCGACAGCTATCATTGCTCGCGCTACAACACCAACACCGGCGTCCTGACCCCGGCGATGTTCGATGCCGCGGTCGGGGCCGCGGCGGCCAAGCTGGGCCCTACTCGTCCCGCCGCATGATGCGCGCCTTGTCGCGCTGCCAGTCGCGCTGTTTCTCGGCCTCGCGCTTGTCGCCCTTCTTCTTGCCCTTGGCCACGCCGATCTCGACCTTGGCGATGCCGCGGTCGTTGAAATAGATCGAGAGCGGCACCAGGGTCACCCCTTCGCGCCGGACCGAGCCCAGCAGCTTGTTCAGCTGGCGCCGATGGACCAGCAGCTTGCGCGCCCGCCGCTCCTCATGGTTGAAGCGGTTGGCCGCCTTGTAGATCGGGATGAAGGCGTTGAACAGCCACAGCTCGCCGCCGCGCTCGCCGGCGAAGCTCTCCTGGATGCTGGCGCTGCCCTGGCGCAAGGTCTTGACCTCGGAGCCGGCGAGCATGATGCCGGCCTCCAGGGTGTCCTCGATGAAGTAGTCGAAGCGGGCGCGCCGGTTGAGCGCGACGAAGCGGTCGGTCGGTCTGGCCATGGCGATGTCGGCGCCGGCGCGGCAGGGCCGTCCCGGCGCAGCGTCCTCTAGGCGGCGCTTGCTTGGAGCAGCAGGCCGGCGCTGGTCAGCGCCTGGTGGACACGGGCGCGGGTCGCATCGGCAACCGGCGCCATCGGCAGGCGCAGCTCGTCGCTGCACAGGCCCAGCAACTGGGCGGCGCACTTCACCGGCCCGGGGCTGGATTCGACGAACATGGCGTCATGCAGCGGCATCAGCCGCTCATTGATCGCCTGCGCGGTCGCCAGATCGCCCGTCGCCCAGGCCTGGTGCAGGTCGGCGAGCTGACGTGGCGCCACGTTGGCGGTCACCGAGATGCAGCCGACGCCGCCTTGGGACAGATAGGGCAGCACCGTGCCGTCCTCGCCCGAGAGCTGGATGAACCGGCTGCCGATCGCGATCCGCGTCCGGATCGGGCGCATGAGGTCGGCCGTCGCGTCCTTGACCCCGACGATCCGCGGCAGGTCCGCCAGCCGCTTCATGGTCTCGATCGACATGTCGATCACCGAGCGCGGCGGGATGTTGTAGATGAAGATCGGCAGCCCGGTCGCGTCGTGGATCGCCCGGAAGTGGCGATACAGTCCCTCCTGGGTCGGCTTGTTGTAATAGGGCGTGACGATCAGCGCGGCATCGGCGCCCGCAGCCTCGGCATGGCGCGTGAGGTCGATGGCCTCCGCGGTCGAGTTCGACCCGGTGCCGGCGATCACGGGGACGCGGCCGGCGGCGGCCTTGACGCATAGCTCGACCACGCGGTCATGCTCGGCATGGCTCAAGGTCGGCGACTCGCCGGTGGTGCCGCAGGGCACCAGCCCGTGGCTGCCGTTCTCGATCTGCCAGTGGACCAGGCGCTCGAACGCGGCCTCGTCGACCGCACCGTCCTTGAACGGCGTGATCAGCGCGGTCAGCGATCCGTGGAAGCGGGGCAGAGACGGGCGCATCGGGGCCACCTTCGATCATCATGGTGCGGACGGGCGGTCCCGGCCGCCCGATTCGCTTAACCGGCGCCGTCCCGAGCGCAAGTCCCGGACCTGCCTGGCGCCAGCGTCAGGGGGACGAATGCTAGTCCGTTCGGGCATAACCGCGCAAGCGGCGGCCCGGCGCCGCTGCAAGAATTGTGGCGGCACCCCGCGGCCGGTACACTTGCCGTCAAACATCGCTGGTCGGGGTCGGACAGGAATGAAGCGTCGCGGATCGCGCGCTGCCCTCGTGGCAGCGCTGGCGGTGATGTCTAGCGTCGCGCTCGCGGCGCCGGTCGCGCCGCACAGCAAAGGCAAGGTCCACGCCGGCCCGGCCACCCACCATCCCGCCCCGCCGGCGCCGCCGCTCAGTCCGGCCGACGCCCTGGCCCAGGCCCAGCGGGACGCGATCCACCGCGCCGAGACCGGCGACCTGGCCGGCGCCCGGGCCCTGGTGGCCGGCCATTCCGATGCCGTGTTCGACCGCTACCTGGTCTGGCTCAACCTGACCAGGGGCCGGGGCCCGGCCAGCTTCGACGACGCCGCGCAGTTCCTGGACCAGCATCCCGACTGGCCGCTTCAGGGCGCCCTGCGCCGCCGCGCCGAGGAGCTGCTGGTGGTCGAGGCCGGCCCGATCACCTTGCTCGACTGGTTCGCCAAGCACCCGCCGGTCAGCCGCGAAGGCCGCCTGAAGATGGTCGACGCCTTGCGCCAGAGCGGTCGGGGGCCGGAAGCCGACGCGCTGCTGCGCCAGATCTGGACCGACGAGAACTTCACCGCCGCCGAGGAGCTGCTGTTCGCGGCGCAATTCGCCGACGCCCTGACGCCGGATGTCCAGAACGCCCGGCTCGACCGCCTGCTGTGGCGGCGCGACGTCGAGGCGGCGCGGCGGCAATTGGCACGGGTCGACGACCAGCACCGGGCGATCGCCGAGACCCGGATCCGGTTCATCGAGGCCGCGCCTGCCTCGGCCGACGCCGAGGCGCTGGCGGCGGCGCTGCCGCCGGCGCTGGCGGCCGATCCGGGCGTCGCCTACGACCGCGTCCGCTTCCGCACGCGCAGCAACGACGACAAGGAGACGCAGGCGCTGCTGCTTGCCGCCCCGGCCGGCGGCCCGCATCCCGAGCTGTGGTGGGAGTGGCGCGAGATCGAGGCACGCCGGGCGCTGGCCGATGGCGATGCCCAGACCGCCTACAAGCTGGCCGCCGCCCATGGCCTGACCTCCGGCACCGAGCAGACCGACGCCGAGTTCCTGGCCGGGTGGATCGCCCTGCGCAAGCTCGACGACCCGGCGCGGGCGGCCCGCCACTTCGCGGCGCTGGTCGCCGCCGGCAAGACGCCGATCACCCTCGGGCGCGGCTGGTACTGGGCCGGCCGCACCGCCGAGCAGGCCGGCGACCAGGCAACGGCCCGGACCGACTACGGCCGGGCCGCCCAGTATGTCACCACCTTCTACGGCCAGGCCGCGGCGGCACGGCTGGGTCTCGGCGCCGCGATCGGGCTGCCAGCGGACCCGGCGCCGACGCCGGCGGAGCGCGCCGCGTTCGAGAAGCACGATGCGCCGCTGCTGGTCCACAAGCTGATCGCGCTCGGCGAACGGCCGCGGGTCGAGCCATTCCTGCGCCAGCTGGGCGAGGCCGCCACCACGCCGACCGGGATGGCCTTGGCGGCGGCCTTCGCCGGGCAAATGGGCCGAATCGACATCGGCGTGTCGATTGCGCGCCGGGCCGCCACGCGCGACGGCATAACCCTGGTCAATGCCGGCTATCCCGTGCTGCCGGCGGTCTCGCTGGCCGCGACCAGCGTCGAGCCGGCACTGATCTATGGCGTGATCCGCCAGGAGAGCAACTTCGGCGCCGAAGCGGTCAGCCGCGTCGGCGCACGCGGCCTGATGCAGCTGATGCCGGCGACCGCCCGGACCATCGCGCAGAAGCTGAAACTACCCTATTCCCTCGACCGGCTGACCTCCGATCCGGCCTACAACCTGCTGCTGGGGCATGCCTATCTGGGCCAGGTGATCGACAGCTTCAGCGGCTCCTATGTCATGGCGCTGGCCGGGTACAATGCCGGCCCGGGCCGGGTCCGGGCGTGGAGCGCCAACTTCGGCGATCCGCGCGACGCCAATGTCGACGTGATCGACTGGATCGAGCAGATCCCCTTCACGGAAACCCGCAACTACGTCCAGCGGGTGCTGGAGGTGGCACAGATCTACCATCTGCGTTTGGCCACCCTGCCGGCGGGCACCGCCTTCGCGTCGGGGACGCCGGGCGGCCTCGGCTGGTGCCTGCTGGCGTGCGCGACACCCCTGCCTGCAGTCCAGCCGGATGCCCCGCGCATGGTGCCGATCGCGGCCGACCCTGCGGCCCTGGCGCCGACGCAATGACGGCGGCCGGTCCAGGCGGCCGGCCAGCCCGAGGAGCTTCATCGATGACGGCCGATCCCTCACCGCCGACCCTTGCCGACATCCGGGCCGCCGCCGACCGGTTGTCCGGCGTCGCCGTGCGCACGCCCCTGCTCGAGTCGCCGGCGCTCAACGCCCGCGCCGGCCGCCGCGTCCTGGTCAAGGCCGAGCCGCTGCAACGGACCGGCTCGTTCAAGTTCCGCGGCGCCTACAACCGGCTGAGCCTCATCGAGCCGGCGACACGGGCCCGCGGCGTGGTCGCCTTCAGTTCGGGCAACCATGCGCAGGGTGTCGCCGCGGCAGCGCAGCTGATGGGCGTGCCGGCGGTCATCGTGATGCCGGCCGACGCGCCGGCGCTCAAGATCGCCAACACGCGGAGCTATGGCGCCGAGGTCGTCCTCTATGACCGGCTGCGCGAGGATCGTGAGGCGATCGGCCAGAAGCTGGCCGACGAGCGCGGCCTGACCTTGGTCAGGCCCTACGACGACTATGGCATCATGGCCGGCCAGGGCACGGTCGGGCTGGAGATCGCCGAGCAGGCGGCGGAGCGTGGCATCGCCCTCGACGCCGCGGTCGTGTGCTGTGGCGGCGGTGGCCTGATCGCCGGCAGCGCCACGGCGCTGACCGCGCTGATCCCCGGGATTGCGGTGTTCAGCGCCGAGCCGGCCGGCTTCCACGATACCGCCCGCTCGCTGGCGGCCGGCGAGCGCCTCGCCAACCCGGCGCTCGGCGGATCGATCTGCGATGCCTTGCTGTCGCCGACCCCGGGTGTGCTGACCTTCGCGATCAACCGGCGCCTGCTGCGGGGCGGGCTGGCGGCGACCGACGCCGAGGCCCTGGTCGCGATGCGTGCCGCGTTCGAGGATCTGAAGGTGGTGGCCGAGCCCGGCGGCGCGATCGCGCTCGCCACCGTGCTCGCCGGACGCCTGGCTGATGCGTGCAAGACCGTCGCGGTGGTGCTGTCCGGCGGCAATGTCGACCCGGCGCTGTTCGCCCGCGCGCTGTCCTAACTCGGTCTCCTAGGCGGGCGGCGCAGCCGCGCTCGCGTCGATGCGCTTCAACGCTGGCAGGGGCGTCACCGGCTCCAGCGACAGCTTCGGGCCGGCCGCGGCGGCGGCCGGCGGCTTCTTGTCCTCGCCCAGCCGGCGGCATTGGCCCTCGAGCTGGGCGCCCGCCTCGATCGACAGGACCTCATGGTGGATATCGCCGACCATCCGGGCGGTTGCGGTCAGGACCACTTCCCGAGCCCGGATCAAGCCATTGACGGCGCCGCAAACGCGCACGCCCTGCGCCACGATCTCGCCGCGCACCGTGCCGCCGTCGGCCACCACCAGCTGGCCGACCTCGATGTCGCCGAGCACCGTGCCTTCGACATGCAGATCGCCCTGGCTCTTCAAGTCGCCATGGATCGTCATGTCGGCACTGACAATCGACGGCACGCCGGACGCGCGCGGCAAGGACGACGGACGATCGCCAGACGGAATCGCCGCTTGAAGGCCGTTGACGCCCACTCGCCGCCTAGTCCCTTTGAAGAACATAATTGTTCGCCTTCAGGAAATTGAGGGGATTCTGGACCCGTCCGTCGACCAGGACTTCATAGTGCAGATGGGCCCCGCTGACGCGCCCGGTGGCGCCCAGGGTCCCGATCGGCTGATGCAGCGCCACTGTTGCGCCGGCCACGACCCGGATCTCATCTAGGTGGGCATAGCGGGTGCGCATGCCGAACCCGTGATCCAATTCAACCACGCGGCCATACTCGGGCCGCCACCCGGCGAACACTACCACTCCCGGCGCGGTGGCGGAAACCGGCATGCCGCGTGGGCCCTGAAGATCGATCCCTTCGTGGAGGGCCGGGCGGCCGTTGAAGGGGTCCACGCGATAGCCGAACGGGCTCGAGACCGAGACCACGGCCAGCGGCGCCGACAGCGGCACCCGGCCGAGCAGGTCGCGCAGCCGCTGCAGCCGCTCGATGTCGGTCGAGAGGGCGGCGGAGCTATGCTCGATCACGGCCGGCGGCCGCGCCGCGGCCTGGTTCGCCCAAGGCACGAACGGGCCGCCGCGCGGCAGCGACCGATCGTTGCGACGGTCGGGAACCCGCGGCGGTGCCAGTCGATTGAGGTCGAGCCCGGTCGAGGTGACGATCTTCTCGACCGCGTCAATGGTGGTGCGGGTCTCCATGGTCAGGCGGGTCAGGGCTTGGTTGCTGCTGGCCGTCGCGGCCTCGAGCTGGGCGACCGCGTCCTTGGCGCGTGCCTGCGCCTGATCGCGGTCGGCCTCGGCCTTCGTCCGCTCGGTGATCGCCGCGTCCAGTGCGGCCTGGCGGCTCGCCAGGCTTTTCTGGAGGGCGGCGGCCTGGCCCTGGGCCGTCGCCAGGTCCTGTTGCAGGGCCTCGATCCGCCGGCCGGCGTCGCGCCCCTGCCCGGTCGCCCGGTCGCGCTCCGCGTCGCTGCGAACCAGCCGCTCCCGGATGTCCAACAGCTCGGCCAGCAGGGTGTCCTGATGGCAGGCAGCCTGGAACAGCGCGATCATGGTGCGCGCCAGCCGCCCTCGAAGATCGTCCTCGGTCGCAGCCACTCGCTCGCGCTCGGAGTGGCTGGTCTCGAGCAGCTCGGCCACCGACGCCAGATTGGCGCGCAGGGCGGCGTTCTGGGCGGTCGCGGCATTCAGCTCGCCCAGCCGACGGTCGAGGTCGCGGGCCGCCTGCGCCGCCCGGGCCCGATCGGCGGCGGCGTCTTCGATGGCGCTGTGCGCCGTGCGCGCCAGGTCCGCGACCTGCCGGCCAAGGCGGGCGGCGGCATGATGCTCGATGCCGAACCCGACCGTCGCGGCAATGCTCCAGGCGACACCCGCAGCCGCACCGGAGACGACGGCCAGTTGCAGGCGGCGGCTCAAGCGAATGGCCGAGACGTGGCCCGGTCCCCGGATCAGAGCCTGGCGCTCAGGAAACCAACGGTCGAGCCAGTCGGCTGCGATCTCGCGCAGGTGACGCCAGAGAGCGGCCGGCCTCACCGGATCGCGGTCCGCCATGGAGCGGGCGTCCAGCGACACACCGGATGCCTGCGCCGAATCGAAGGCACCGATGCTGCCATGCGCCCCCCACCCGCCGTTCTAGCGTTTATTCGCGCAAAACCCTTCCCCGTACGCGTAGCAATCGCTACGCGGCCTCGTGCTTCCTATCTAAAGAATTTGGTAATCGTAGGCAACCTTCGAATCGAGTTTGAGCCTGAATCGCCGTTGATCGCGCGAGTACCGGCGCTCGTCGGATCCGGCCGGCGCGCCGTCGCGCCGGGACAAGCGGCGTGCTATGCGGGAACATGGCCGAAGTCGACTGGAACAAGCCGCCGTTACCGGGCCCGCCGCTCCTGCACCGGTGGCTGGCCTGGCCGATATCGGTGCGGATCGTCTGGCTCGCGGTGCATGCAACCCTGATCGGCCTGTCGCTGCTGGCACTCGGCGTGAAGCCCGTGGCGAGCTTCATCGCCGCGTGGGTCATCATCGGCCTGCTGAGCGCCGCCGTGTCGGGGACCCTGGCCGCCCTTCGCCATGCCTGGTCGGATCCGGCGCGCGAGCGGCTATGGCTGGCGGCCGGCTATGCGGGACAGGGGGTGGCCTGGACGCTGGCCGGCATCGCCGTCCTGCTGCCGGCCCTGGTCGGCCTGACCTTCGGCCTGTGGGGCCTGTTCTCGCTGCCGCTGCTGATGATGCGGCCGCGATAGCCGCGGTCCCGCGGCGGGTCCGGAAAAAATCCTTGACCACCGAGGAGGTTTGGCTGTCTTGCAGGAGCCATGACCGCCCCGATCCGGCCGGCGCCCGCTGCGCCCGAACCCGATGCGGATGGCGACCGCGCCGCGGTCCTGAACGCCAATGCCGCCTTCTACCGGGCCTTCCAGACCCGGGACATCAACGCCATGGAGGCGCTGTGGGCGCATGCCGCGCCGGTCGCCTGCATCCATCCCGGCTGGGACGCCCTGACCGACCGCGCGGCCGTGCTGCTCAGCTGGCGCGAGATCCTTGGGCACGCCGCAGCCCCCACCGTCGCCTGCCGCCAGGCCCAGGCGTTCGTCCATGGCGAGCATGCCTTCGTGATCTGCCACGAGATCGTGGGGGGCAGCACTCTGGTGGCGACCAACCAGTTCGTCCGCGAAGCCGGACGCTGGCTCATGAGCCATCACCAGGCGAGCCCGCTGGCCTCGGATGCGCAGCCGCGCGCCGCGCCGCGGCCGCGGCGCCAGCTCCACTGACGGCTATCATGGACGCTGGGTCCGGGCCGGTCTGGCCGGACGGCGCCCGCCTCGCGCTATCGCTGCTGGTTGTGCTTGCCGATCCGCCCGCCGGCGGTGCCGATCCGGCGCGGTCCGACTATGGCTGGCGGGCCGGCTGGCCAAGGCTGCTGACCATGCTGCGCGACCGCGGGCTGCCCGTCACCGTCGCGGCCCATCCGCGGAGCCTGGCCCGACGTTCCGAGATCGCGTCAGCCGTCCGCGCGGCCGGCTATGACCTGTGCGCGGTGGGCAGCGCCGGGCTGGACGGGACGGCGGTGGCCGCCGCCGTTGCCGAGCTCGAGCGCGTCGCCGGCATCAGGCCGCTCGGGTGGCTGAGCCAGCCCGCCCAGCCCCCGGCGCCCCGCTCCGCCCTCGCCGCCGCCGGACTGCTCTATGACTGCGATGCCGCCGACGACGACCGGCCTTACTGGGTCGACGCCGCAGGCCGCCCGCACCTGGTGATCCCGCAGGGACCGGCCGGCGCCCTGGGCCCGGCCTTCGACCAGCTTCATCGCGAAGGCGGCCGCATGCTGGCGCCGACGCTCCATCCCGGCCTCGCCGGGCAGCCCGCCGAGGCGGCGGCGCTGGCCGAAGCCCTGGA
This sequence comes from uncultured Comamonadaceae bacterium, assembly GCA_964511405.1. Classification (GTDB taxonomy): domain Bacteria; phylum Pseudomonadota; class Alphaproteobacteria; order Elsterales; family Elsteraceae; genus CAZEFK01. The sequence continues at coordinate 23,511 of CAZEFK010000021.1, forward strand.
TCACATCCTGGCGCAGGATGGCGTCTGGGCGTGTCGGCGCGGCGACCTCGCGCGCCATTGGGCGGCGCGGCACCCCCCGGGCTAATCCCTCGCCGCGGCGTGGCGGCTGACGGTCCGGACCTCGCCGATCAGGCCGGCCGGCCGGAACAGCAAGGCCAGCGCCAGCACCACGCCGATCAGCACGATCTGCAGCGCCGCGCCGCGCACCTGCAGGGCCTGCGGCAGCACCGCGTCGAGCGCGGCACCCGATGCGCTCCACAGCGCCCATACCGCGACCGCGCCGAGCACGGCGCCGCGGTTGTTGCCGCTGCCGCCGACCACCAGCATGGTCCAGACCTGGAAGGTCAGGATCGGCTGGAAGTCGGCCGGGGCAATGTAGCTGACATAGTGGGCGTAATGGGCGCCGGCCAGCCCCATGACCGCCGAGCCGACGACGAAGGCCTGCAGGCGGAAGCGATCGGCTGCCTTGCCCAGCGCCAGGGCCGCCGTCTCGTCCTCGCGGATCGCCCGCAGCACCCGGCCCCAGGGGCTGCGCACCAGCCGCTCCAGCGCCAGGTACAGCACCGCGACCAGTGCTACGGTGACCGCTAGGTAGAACAGCGTGGCGCCCGCTGCCGGGCCGAACCAGACGACACCCGGTTTCGGAATGTCGGCGCGGCCGAACGCACCGCCGGTCAGCGGCTCCAGGTTGAGCGCCAGCAGCTGGACCGTGATGGCGATGCCGAAGGTGGTGATCGCCAGGTAGTCGTGGCGCAGCCGGAGGGTCGCCGCGCCGACGCCGAGGGCGGCCAGGCCGGCCGCGGCCATTGCCCCCAGCCAGCCGACCGGCACCGGCAGGCCGAGGCCGCCGATCAGGCCGGGGTGCGGCGGTCCGGTCAGCAGCGCCGACATATAGGCGCCGATCGCGAAGAATCCGGCGACCCCGACATTGAACAGGCCGGTAAACCCCCATTGCAGGTTCAGGCCCAGCGCCAGCATCGCAAAGTTGAGCGCGACGATCAGGAAGAACGCCAGATAGACGGCGAGATCGGCCAAGTGGCTCATGCCCGCGTCCCGAACAGCCCGGTCGGGCGCAGCAGCAGGATCAGGATCAGCACGATGAAGGCGACCGCCTGGCGATATTCCGAGCCGATCAGGGGCACGGCGGCGCTCTCGGCGAGCCCGACCACCAGCCCGCCGGCCAGCGCGCCGGGGATCGAGCCGATCCCGCCCAGGATCGCCGCCGAGAACAGCGGCAGCAGCAGGTCGAAGCCCATCTGTGGCCGGATCTGCGCGGTCAAGCCCAGGAACACGCCCGAGGTCGCGGCCAGCGCCGCGCCGATCGCCCAGGTGGCGCGCACCACCGCCGCGACGTCGATGCCGGCCACCGCCGCCAGGGTCGGGTTCTCGGCGGTCGCCCGCATGGCGCGGCCGAGCGTAGTGAAGCGCAAGAACAGGAACAGCAACAGGCTGAGCGTCGCGGCCAGGACCAGCACCGCCAGCTGGTCCGGGGTCACCCGCACGGCACCGCCGAACAGGCGCCGGGCGATCTGCAGGTCGCGGCTGAAATAGCCGGGCTGGGGCCCGTACAGGAACACGATCAGGTTGCGCAGGGCCAGGCTGGCGCCGAAGCTGGCGATGACCAGCGTGATGGCGCTGCCATGCCGGCGCAGGGTGCGGAACAGAAGGCCGTCCAGCGCCAGCGCCAGGAGTGCCGTCAGCGCCATGGCGCCCGCCAGCGCCGCCAATAGCGGCCAGCCGAACGACAAGGCGCCGAACTTGGCCCCGGGCAGGATGCCGGCGAGGCCGCCGGCCAGGCTCAGCGCGAAATAGGCGCCCCACGAAATGAAGTCGCCATGGGTGAAGTTGGCGAAGCGCAGGATCGCATAGGTCAGGGTCAGGCCGATCGCGCCCAGCCCGATGCTGGCGCCGATGATCAGGCCGTCGGCCAGGACCTGCCAGCTCAGCATGGCGCGGCCGCGGCCTGCCCCAGATACACGCGTCCCAGGGCGGGGTCGTCCAGCAGGCCCGCCGCCGGCCGGTCCAGCCGGACCAAGCCATCGGCCAACACCACGGCGCGGTCGGCGATCGCCAGCGCGGCCTTGGCGTTCTGCTCGACCAGCAGGATCGTGACGCCGCTGGCGCGGATCGCCTGCAGCTGCCGGAACAGCTCGGCCACAAGCTTCGGCGACAGGCCGGCCGACGGCTCGTCCAGCAGCAGCACCCGCGGCTCGGCCATCAGGGCCCGCGCGCAGGCCAGCATCTGGCGCTGGCCGCCCGACAGCCGGCCTGCCGGCAAGGGGGCTTGACGCGCCAGATCGGGAAACAGGGCGTACTGCGCCGCCAGGCACCGGCGGCGCGCGGCGCGCGGCAGGACGCTGGCGGCGAGGGCCAGGTTCTCGGCGACCGACAAGGTGGTGAACACGTTTTCCAGCTGCGGCACGTAGGCCAGGCCGTGGCGGACCATCCGGTGCGCGGCCAAGCCGGTGATGTCGGCGGCGCCCAGTCGGATCCGGCCTGATGCGACCGGGACCAGTCCGGCAATCGCCTTGACCAGCGTGGACTTGCCGGCGCCGTTGGGGCCCAGCAGGGCCACGATCGCACCGTCGGCGACCGCCAGGTCGACGCCGCGCAGGATCGGCAGGCCGGGCTCGTAGCCGGCGACCAGCGCCTCGACGGCGAGCCCGGTCATGCCGCCAGGCCGCCGAGATAGGCGTCGATCACCCGCGGATCGGCCCGCACTTCATCGGGTGTGCCGGTCATCAGCAAGCGGCCGCCGGCCATCACCAGGACCGGACGGCACAGGCCCATGACCAGGTCCATGTTGTGCTCGATGATCAGGAAGGTCAGGCCGCGGGCGTTGAGCGTCTGGATCCGGTCCATGATCTCGGCCAGCAGCGCGGGATTGACCCCGGCGCCGGGCTCGTCCAGCAGGACCAGGCGCGGCTCGGTCAGCAGGATGCGCGCCAAGTCGAGCAGCTTGCGCTGGCCGCCCGACAGGGTGCGGGCCAGGTGGTCGCGCTGCCGGTCCAAGCCCACGAACGCCAGCACCTCGCGCGCCCGCTCGGCCAACCGGCGCTCCTCGGACAGCACCCTCCCCGGCGCCAGCCAATTGGCCCAGATCCCCTCGCCCCGCTGGCCGCGGCCGGCGACCATGACGTTCTCCAGCACGGTCATGGCCCCGAACGGCCGGGATAGCTGGAAGGTGCGGCCCAGCCCCAGGGCGGGCATGGCATGGGGCGGGCGGCCGTCGATGCGCCGGCCCTCCAGACGGATGCTGCCGGCGGTGGGGCGCAGCGACCCGGCGATCAGGTTGAACAGCGTGGTCTTGCCGGCACCGTTGGGCCCGATCAGGCCGGTGATGCTGCCTTGGCCGATCGTGGCGGACACGTCGTCGACGGCCTTGACGCCGCCGAACGCTTTGGTCACCCCCCGGATCTCCAGCATATCGGCTGCTTTAGCATTGCGGCCCCCGGGGCCGCTAGGCTTCAATCGCAGCCGGCGATGCGAGGAGAGCGGCATGGCCCGGCAGGTGATATTCCAAGAGCCGGCGTCGGGGCTGTCAGTCCGGGCCGCACTGCTGGACGAGCAGGCGCCGGACAATGCCGCGTTCCTGTGGGCGGTCGCCGGGGCCGCCACTGCGCTTCCCGCGATCCACGCCATGTGGACCGGCCCCGAGATCTCCTGCCCGGTTCCCGCGGCCCAGGTGCCACCCGACTTCGCCGGCCGGCCCCTGCCGCCCGAGAACAGCACGATCAACCCGCTGCCGGGCGACGTGGTCGTCGCGTACCTGCCGGCGCGCGTCTGGGGCGGCAGCCCCGAGCCGATCTACGACATCGGCCTGTTCTATGCCGCCGGCGCCCGGCTGCTGTTCCCGGTCGGCTGGATCCCGGGCTCGGTCTGCGCGCGGGTCGCGCCCGCCGACCTGCCGGCCCTGGCCGAGGCCTGCGCTGCCATTCGCCGGCGCGGCGCCTGCACCATGACCCTTGCCATCGATCAACCGCCAACGGGAACAGGGGGAGCCTCATGACACGCATCCTGATCGGCCTGACCGCCGCCGGCCTGGCGCTGGCCGCGGCCGGCGGCGCCCACGCCCAGTCCTGCACCACCACCATCGGGGTGGTGATGGAGCTGACCGGCCCCGCCGGCCCGTTCGGGCAGGCGTCGTCGAAGGCGGTGGAGCTGGCGTTCAACGACCTCAACGCCGCCGGCGGCGTCGCCGGCTGCAAGATCGCCGCCGACATCCGCGACAGCCAGAGCCAGGGCACGGTGGCGGTCGACGTTGCCAAACAGCTCGTCGAGGTGAAGAAGGTGCCGGCGATCATCGGCGGCATCATCTCGTCGGTGTCGATCCCGATCCTGACCTCGGTGACCGGCCCGGCCGGGGTCGTGCAGATCTCGCCGGCATCCAGCAGCCCGACGCTGACCAACCTGGGGCGCGAGGGCAAATCGGGCGGCTGGTTCTTCCGCACGATCACCTCGGACGCCCTGCAGGCCGTCGTCCTGGCCCGCCTGGCCAAGGACAAGGGCCTGGCCAAGCTGGCGATGATCCACGTGAACAACGACTTCGGGGTCAACGCCAGCCGCGAGTTCACGCGCGCCTACCAGGCCCTGGGCGGCACCATCACCGCCACCGTGCCCTACAATCCCGACCAGGCCTCCTATGCCCCCGAGGTGACCAAGGCCATGGCCGGCAATCCCGACGGCCTGTTCCTGATCTCCTATCCGGGCGACGGCACCACCGTGGCGCGCGCCTGGATCAGCCAGGGCGGGCCGCAGAAATTCCTGCTGAATGACGGCATGAACAGCGACGCCTTCATCACCGGCGTCGGCGCCCAATATCTCAACGAGGCCTATGGCGTGTCGGCCGGCACGGTGACCACGCCCTCGACCGACTATTTCGGCAAGGCCTATCCGGCCTACGCCAAGGGTTTCGATGCCGGTGCGCCGGGCGCCGACCGCAGCTATGATTCGGCGGCGATCATCGGCCTCGCCATCGCCAAGGCCGGCAAGGCCGAGCCTGCCGCGATCCGCGACGCCATCCGCCAGGTGGTCGATCCCAAGGGGACGGCGATCCATTCCGGGCCGGACGGCTTCAAGCAGGCGCTGGCGCTGATCAAGGACGGCAAGCCGGTCAACTATGTCGGCGTGATCGGGCCGGTCTCGTTCGACCAATATGGCGACATCACCGGGCCGTTCCGCGAATGGCAGATCAAGGACGGCAAGGTGACGACGGTCGGCGAGATGAGTGCCGCCGAGGTCGAGCAGGCGTTGGCCACGCTGAAATAGCCACGCCACCCGCGCCCCGCCGCTGCCGCCGGCGGCGGGACGCGTCCGCAATTTGAACCAAATATCGTAAGATCTTCTTTACATCTTGCCGCTAGCCTTGAGTGCAGGCGGCGATCGTTAACAGTGTCTTTACGCTGTTCGACTTGCCGCCTGCGTGGGGCTGACCTCCAAGCGATCAGCACTGCGCCCTCGATTACTATCGGGCGAACGGCAATGGGCCAGGTTTTCAAAGGCATCCCGACAGTGGCGGCGGCGATCCTTGGCGCGCTGTCGGTCGCCGGCTGCTCGACGCTGTTCGACCACGCCCCCTCGGCGTCGGCGCGCGGCGCCGCGAGGGCCGGTGCGATGGCGCGACCGCCCTTCAAGGTCTCCCTGACCGTGCTCGACGGCAGCGGCGCCGCCCTCCACGCCCTCAGCACGGCCGCTCTCGACGGTCAGCATGCGCCGGGCACGGACCTGGTCGAGCACACCTATGTCGAAACCATAAGCCGCGACCAGCACAGCGACGCGATCACGGCCCGGCCCGGCACCTTCACCACCGGCTTCTCCTACGACCTGCTGCCGACGGTGGCCCAGGGCCATGACATGCTCTTGCAGATGCACCTGGTGTCGGTCGAGCTGGTCGAGCTTCGGACCATGGACTGGGCCGGCTTCCCGGTGCAGTTGCCGATCACCTCGACGGCGGCGGTCGATGCCGTCCGGCTGTTCCCCGACGGCCGCGGCGAGGCGACCGTCGAGCTGCCGCGCCATCACCTGGAGTCCGGCCGGTGGTCGCCGGTCCGCCGGGTCCGGGTCGCCGTGGAGCCCGTCGCCGAGATGCGGGTGCAGACCGCGGCGCGGTCAGCCGACACCGACTAGCCGGCAACAGCCCCAACAGAACATGGGAGTCATGCGGCGCCCGCCGGTTGTCCGGTCGCGCGCCCTCCCCCATCGTCCCAACCATGATCCGCATCCGGTCCGCGGCCGAGCCGGCGCTGATGGTGGCGTTGCGCGGCGCGGCCGCCCTCGCCCTGGCCATGGGCATCGGGCGCTTCGCCTTCACCCCACTGCTGCCGCCGATGCAGGCCGCGGAAGGATTCGGCGCTGACCTCGCCGGGCTGATCGCCTCGGCAAACTATCTGGGCTACCTGGTCGGCGCCCTGCTGTCGGCCGCCGGCACGGGCCGCGTGGGGTCACGCCGGGCGCTGTTCCGAGCCGCCCTGGCCGCCAGCGTGGCCACGACCGCGGCGATGGCCGCTGCCCCCGGCCCCGGCGCCTGGATCCTGGTCCGGTTCCTGTCGGGCGTGGCCAGCGCCGGCGTGCTGACCGTCGGGGTCGGCCTGGTCCTGGAAGCGCTGGCGCGCCGCCGCCGCGCGGACCTGGCCGGCGTGCTGTTCGGCGGCGTCGGCATCGGTATCTGCCTGTCGGGCGCCGTCGTGTCCGAGATGTCGGACGCCCTGGGCTGGCGCCTCGACTGGCTGGTCCTGGCTGCCCTGGCGCTGGGCCTGGCCGCCTGCTGCTGGAACATGGGCGAAGACGGCGCTGCCGGCCCCGGCGTGCGGCCGGCCGTTGCCGCCGGCAGCTGGCCGCTCCGGCTGCTGACCGCGGCATATTTCGCCGAGGGCATGGGCTATGTGGTGACCGGCACCTTTCTGGTGGCGCTGCTCAAGGCCGACCCGGCGCTGGCCGGGCTCGGCGACGCCGCGTGGATCGTGACCGGCGCCGCCGGCATCCCGTCCTGTCTGGTCTGGGCCGCCGTGGCCCGGCGGATCGGCGATCCCGCCGCCCTGGTTCTGGCGCTCGTGGCGCAGGCCGTGGGCGTCGTGCTGCCGGTCGTCGCCTCAGGCGCGGCAGCGGTGCTGCTGTCGGCGATCCTGTTCGGCGGCACGTTCATGGGCATCACCCTGCTGATCCTGGGCTACGGGCGGCAGCTGGCCGGGGCCGCCAGCAGCCGCGCCATTGCGACCTTGACGGCCGGCTTCGCGCTGGGCCAGATCCTGGGGCCGCTCTGGGCGGGGGCCTTGGCAAGCCGCAGCGGCAGCTATGACTCGGCGCTGCTCCTGTCGGGCGCGACCGTTGCGCTGGCGGCGGTCCTGGTTGGCTGGGCGGCGCAGGCCCAAGCGCGGAGGCAGGGATGACGGTCGAGACGATCCGGCGATGGCAGTGCTTCGGCGGCGTGCAGACCGTGCACCGGCACCGGTCGGCGGCGACCGGCACCGACATGGAGTTCGCGCTCTATGTGCCGCCCGGACGGCCGGGGCCGATGCCGCTGCTCTGGGTGCTGTCGGGCCTGACCTGCACCTGGGAGAACTTCACGGCCAAGGCCGGCGCCCAGCGCTACGCCGCCGAGCATGGCCTGATCCTGGCCATGCCCGACACCAGCCCGCGCGGCCCGGACGTGCCCGACGATCCCGCCTATGACCTGGGCCAGGGCGCCGGCTTCTATGTGGACGCGACCGAGGCGCCGTGGCGCGACCAGTTCCGGATGTGGTCCTACATCACCGAGGAGCTGCCCGGCGTGATCGCGGGGCTGTGCGCAGCCGACCTGGACCGCCAAGGCATCCTGGGGCATTCCATGGGCGGGCACGGCGCCTTGGTGGCCGCCTTGCGCCGGCCCGAGCGCTACCGCTCGGCGTCGGCCCTGGCGCCGATCGTGGCGCCCAGCCAGTGTCCCTGGGGCGAGAAGGCGTTCACCGCCTATCTGGGTCCCGACCGCCGCGCCTGGGCCGAGTACGACGCCACCGAGCTGGCTTCGCGCAGCGGCTGGCGCCGCACCATCCTGGTCGACCAGGGAACCGCCGACGAGTTCCTGGCCACCCAGCTCAGACCCGAGCGGTTCGCGGTCGCCTGCGCCGCCGCGGGCATCCCGCTGACGCTGCGGCACCATGACGGCTACGATCACAGCTACTATTTCATCGCCTCGGTGATCGGCGATCATATCGCCCATCACGCGCGCCACTTGCGATAAGGAGCACCCTCCCATGGCCGATGCGCCGCCGATGACGATCCTGGGCCTGGATCACGTCGTGTTGCGGGCGGCCGATCCGGCCCGGCTGGTGTCGTTCTACTGCGACGTGCTCGGGCTGTGCGTCGAGAAGGTGCAGGCCGATCTGGGCCTGACCCAGCTGCGCGGCGGCCGCACCCTGATCGACATCGTCGACGTTGCCGGCAAGCTGGGCCAGGCCGGCGGGCCGGCGCCCGGGCCGACCGGCCACAACATGGACCATTTCTGCCTCGAGGTGGCGCCGTTCGAGCCCGAGCGCATTCGCGCCCACCTGATCGCCCATGGCGCCACCCCCGGCGAAGTCGGCAGCCGCTACGGCGCCCAGGGCGAAGGCCCGTCGCTCTATGTCGACGACCCCGAGGGCAATACCGTGGAGCTCAAGGGCGCGATCCCCGGCTGAGGGACCGCCGCCTCGCTCGATCAGGTGATCGAGAAGCGCGCCAGCGCCTCGGCCAGGTCGTCGCCGAAGCGGTGGTCCTTGCGGATGATCGCGACGCGCGCCGGTAGCCCGGCCAGCGCCGGGTGGCCCAGGCTGTAGCTGGTCAGCACCGCCACCGGGATCGGTTGGGTCGCGGGCATCGCGGTCAGGGCGCAGGCGAGGTCGATGCCGCTCAGCTCGTCCAGCACCAGCGAGCAAATGATCATGTCGGGCTTGGTCCGCACCGCCTGCTCGATCGCCTCGTACGACCGCTGCACATTGGACACCCGGTAGCCGCAGGCCCGCAGCTCGCGCTCGAAGATCCGGCGGGTCGAGCGCTGCGGCTCGACAAGCATGATCTCGACGTCCTGGATCGTGACGTCGGTCAGGTCGAAGCTGTTGCTGACCGGCAGGCTGCGGGCGACGGTGCGGGTGTCAGCCTCCGCGATCTCGCCGGCCAGGGCCGCCCGCAAGCGGTCATGGAACACCTGCAGATCGTCGATCGCCTGGTCGCTCAGGGCGCCCAGATCGCCGGCATAGTCGACCAGCCGGTGCGCGATCACGTCGGCCGTCGGCAGCCCGGCGGCGCGCGCCCCCAGGCGCAGGCTGAAATAGCTGCGCCGGAGGTCGGCCAGCAGGGCCGCGCCGTCCTGCACGCCGGCCCGGACATTGCCCAGGCGCACGTCGAGGTCGTTCAGCACGTCGCGCGACTCGTCGACATACTCCGCCGTCAGCTTGCGGTCGATGTCGGCAGCGTTGAGAGTCGCACTCATGAGCCAATCCACTTAGTGAGGGGGCTGCATCATGGCATAGGCCGGCGCGGTCTGGCGACGGGCGGCTTGGGGATCGTCGGAGTCAATCGTCGTCGCCGCCGGCTCGCGAGGGGCTATAGAGCGCGCTTTCCAGCTCGTCGGCATGCTGGCGCTCCAGTTCCTGGTTATACCGGCGCAGGGCATAGGCTTCCGAGACGAAGCCGACGACGTGGCTGCCGCGCTCATCGGCGACCACCGCCAGCGTCTCCTCCTGACCGTCGGCGAACAGCGTCAGCACCGTGCGGATGTTGTACTGGGGCAGCAGGAAGCGATTGGCACCCTTGGCCAATTGGCCGGCGGTCATGGCGTCGGCAGCCAGATCCGGGCTGTGCGCCTCGGTCATGTCGATCAGCCCGGCATAGGTGCCGTCCGCGGTCTCGGTGAAGACGCGCTTGGTGCTGCCCAGCGGGAAGCGGGAGCGGAGCGCCGTCAGCGGCAGGCTGTCCGGCACCACATGCGCATCGCGGCGCATGATCCGGCGCGCCGTCAGATCCTCGATCCAGCCGATGTCGTGCGGGCTGCGGATCCGCATGCCCCGCAGATGGAAGCGCCAGGTGGCGAAGGAATAGCCGAACCAGTGCCGCACCGCGACGGCCGAGACCACCACGCCGACCATGACCCCAATGGCGGCGCGGAAGTCGGCGGTCGATTCCAGAACCAGGAGGATCATCGTCACCGGCGCACCGACGACACCGGCAGCTACGGCCCCCATGCCGATCAAGCTGTAGGTGGTGGGATCGACGGCCAGATGGACGAAGGGCAGCGAGTTCAGGCCCATGGCCAGGGTGCCGCCCAACAGCCCGCCCAGGAACAGCGACGAGCTGAACATGCCGCCGCGGAAACTGGCGCCGATCGAGACCGCCGACGCGATGGCCTTGGCGATCAGCAGACAGGCGAGCACCGGCCAGGAATAGGCGGCATTGAGGGCGTTGACGATCCCGCCATGGCCGCTGCCCAGCACCTGGGGAAAGGCCGTGGCCAGGCCGGCCAGCGCCACGCCGCCGGTGGCGGGCCGGACCCAGATCGGCAGCGTCCGCCGCCGGAACCAGGCCTCGACCCCGGTGACGCCCTTCATGACCAGGATCGCCACCAGCCCGGCGGCCAGCCCGGTCAGGACGTAGAGGCTGTATTCGTGGCTGTCGGGGCCGCCGGGACCGGCGATCACGAAGATCGGATCGCCGCCGAACACCTGCCGGGCCGTGACCGCGCCGACCACGGCCGAGACCGTCACCGGCGCCAGCATCGACAGGGAATAGCTGCCCAGCACCAGCTCGAAGGCATAGAAGGCGCCGGTCAGCGGCGCATTGAAGGCCGCCGCGATCGCCGCCGCCGCGCCGCAGCCCAGCAGCAGCCGCAAGTCGGTGCGGCGCAGCCGCAGCAGTCGGCCAAGCTTCGAGGCCATCCCGGCGCCGACCTGGGTCAGCGCCGCCTCGAGCCCCACCGACGCCCCCGCCCCCGACGACAGGATCGTCAGGACGGCCAGGTTCAGGCTGTCGACCAACGACATCCGGCCGCCATAGAGGGCATTGGCCTCGACCGGGTCGACGATGTCGTGGCTGCGCCAGCGCCGGACCGCCCAGGTTGCGAGCCCAACCAGCAAGCCGCCCGCGATCGGGCCGACGATCACCCGCACCCGGTCCAGGTCGTCGCGGTCGCTGAGATGGGACTCGAACGGGATGTCGAAAACCAGGGAATGCAACAAATGGACGAGATCGTCGATGGCGACCACGGCGCCGCCGACCACCACGCCCAAAGCTGCCGACAACCCGATCAGGCCGATGTCGCTGTTGCGCCAGGGGCCGCGATCGAGCAGACGGCGCAAGGCACGCAGGCGCACGCGCAGGTGCAGCCAGAGACTATGCCGCCGTCCATGGCCGGGCGCCACGGCGGCGCCGCCATTGACCTTCGTCCGAAACTCCAGCATTGCCCCAGCCGCGCTGCGTCCGGGCGCCGGGATACACCCGCGCCCGCGGCGTGAACAGGCTCCTAGGCGTCGGCAGCCGCGACTTGTCGGCGCAGCAGCCGGCGGCTCTCCAGCACCTGCCAGCCCAGCAGCGCCGGCAGCCCCCAGGCCAGGTCGGGGACGCGCTTGACCAGCGACAGCGCCAGCGCCGGCTCGGCCGGGATGCCGAACATGTGTCCGAGCACCAGGAACCCGCCCTCCTGGATGCCCAGCGCCCCAGGCACGGCGAAGCCGGCGCCGCGCACAGCCTGCCCCAGGCTCTCCAGCACCAGCGCCTGCCCCAGGCTGACCGGCCGGCCCATGCAGCGCAGCGCCAGCCAGATCTCGCCGACGCCGACGAACCACACCAGGAAATGCAGCAGCGTGCAGCGCGCGACCCGCCGCCGGCAGCCATAAAGCGCCTGGATGCTGTCATGCAGGCGCGCCAGCTTGCCGATCGGCAGCCAGCGCCAGCGCTGGCCCAGGCCCAGCCAGTCGCGCTCCAGCAGCCGGAACAGACCGTAGCGCTGGGCGCAGAAGAACGCGACCAGCACCGGCGCGGCCATGACGGCGCCGACCGCGGCCACGTGCACGACCCGGGGATCGCCGCCGATCGCGACCAGCACGCCGAGGCCGACCAGGGTGAACAGGAACTGGGTCCCGACCTGGGCCATCAGGTCGACGACGATGCTGGCCCCGGCGACGCCGGCGGGCACGCCGAAGAAGGTCAGGAGCCGCCCGCCCAATACGTCGCCGCCGACGGCAGCCACCGGCAGCAGCGTGTTCACGCCCTCGCGGATCCAGCGCAGGCCCAGCAGCACGGGCGTCGCCACCCCGTCCTCGGCCGCGAACAGGCAAGCCCACGACCAGCCGGCGACGGTCACGGCGACGCCGCGGATCGCCACGACGCCGGCCAGCCCCCAGCCGACGTCCAGCAGCGCCTGGCCGACATCGTCGGCATCGCTGGCCGCAAGCAGTCCGATCAGCAGCGCCATGCCCGCAAAGCTGCCGAGACCCATGAGCGCCCTGGTCGACATCCGCCCGCCCTGTTCTCCCCTCAGGAAATGCGCTCTGCGCATTTCCTTCCATCAACGATGCGGGGAGCCCGCTATCGGGCTCCCTGGCCAACTGGACGCCGCCGGCTTCCAGCCATCTCCTATACGAGAGAAACGGGCCAGGACGTGCACGCGACCAATTTGCTTCGCGCGACGACCCGCCAAATCCTGCGGCTCGCTGCCGCGCGACGGGTTTGTCGGGCGTGCGCCGAGACCCGGAGCAACGCCGCGGCGGCCCTCATCCGTGCCGGGTTCGCGGCCGCCCGCCGCGGCCAATCCAGCGGCATGTCACAGATATTTGCCAAAAAGGTCGGTGGTCGCCGGAAGCCACATATGCTAGACAGTGACTTTCTGACTATCAGCCTGCGTGACAGCCATGCCATACCCCTCCCGTCCGCGCCGGAGTCTTCGCGATCAGCTGCTGCATGCGCTCGACAGCTGGGACCTGCAGGATCGCGACCGGCGCCTCCTGGAAGCCATGCTGCGCGAGGAGACCGAGGGCGCCGCCTCAACCGGTGCGCCAGACGCCTTGGACGTCTGCGCCGCGGTCTGACGCCGCCCGGTTACGGCCGGTTCGGGCCCGGCCCCAGCGCCTGATCGAGCGCCGCGGCGACGCTGCCCCGGGACATGCCGTCCTTGCGCAGAATCGCCACGGCGGTGGACAGGCTGGCGCGTTCGGTGCTGTTCAGCAGGTTCGAGGTCACCACTACGATCGGCACGTCCTTGGTCCGCTCGTCCGCCGCCGCGGCGCGGATCACGTCGAAGCCGGACAGGCCCGGCATCGTCAGATCAACGAAGGCCACGTCGGGCGGGTCGGTCAGCAGCTGGCGCAGTCCGTCCTCCCCCGTTGCGGCCTCGGCAACGATGCCCAGATCCGGCGGCAGGAACTGACGCAGCGTAAAGCGCCACGTCTCGTCATCGTCGATGATGAGGATCCGGCGGGCGCCCAGCGCGGCGGCAGCCGGCTTGGGCGACAGGCGGCCGAGCGTCTCCAGCAGCCATCCCCGTTCGACCGGCTTGCCGGCGGCAACGTCGGCCCCGGCCGCCTCGGCCAGCGCCGGGTCATCGGCGGTGGCGACGACCACCGGGATCGCCTGGCGGTGCGGCGCCGCGCGATGCTGGGCCAGGAACGCCCGCGCCGCATCGTCGATCCGGACCAGGTCCAGGAGCACCGCGCAGGGCTGGCAGGCCGCCATCACCGCCTCCGCCTCGGCCGGGTTGCGCACGCCCAGGATGGGATAGTCCGATCCCCGGAGCAGCTCTTCGTAAAGACGGAAGTCCTCGGGCCGGTCCTCGACGATGAGCAGCGGCCGGCGGGCATCGGACGGCGGGATGGCGTCGGACCGCGGGCGCCGGGCCTGGGGCGGCGCCGGCTCTCCGGCGTCGATCCGGCCGAGCTCGAGCAGCTCGTCGACCAGGTCGCTCGCCGACTCCGCGGCGACCAGCATGAAGCTGACCTGCTTCTCCTGGTTCGGCGTGAGGTCGCCGTCAGCGCGGTCGAGCAGCATCCGCGCCAGCGTCTGAATGGTGTTCAGCGGCGTTCGGAATTCGCGCCCCAGCGTCTCCTGCATGCGCGCCGTCAGGGCTCCAACCCGGCTCAGCCGTTCAGTGGCCAGCTCGTGGGCCGCCTGCAGGGTCTCCAGGCCCAGCGCCAGGCCGCGGTCCTGCAGCTCCAGCTCGGTCGCCGGATCGAGCGGCGCTGCCGTTTCCAGCGCCGTGATCATCGCCTCCACCGCCAGCGCGTCGAGCTCGGGTGCGCGCTCCGGAAGCTGCTTGACCAGCCGGGTCACCGTGGCACCGTGCGCCAGCGTCTCGATCATCGCCTGGTCGACCAGGTGCCGGGCGCCGCCCAGGCCGGCGACCAGCTCCGTTGTCGGCACGTCGTCGACCAGGGCGATCTCGACCTCGGACCGCCCGGCCGTCTGGCGCAGCGTGAAGACCGCGCGGCCGCCGCCCCGGTCGACGGTGCCCCGCGCTGCCGCGCCGGCGGCGGTGGCCAAGGCGATCTGCGTCGAGTGGTCGAAGCCGAGGCGGTCGGCGATCACCCGGGTGCGCTGGCGCACCAGCGCCACGTCGGATCCGGCGGCCACCGCCATCGTCCAGATCGCCGAATCCACCAGCCGTTCCCCCAATTGCCCGTTTGTTGGCCGCGCACGACGGTAGTGCACATTGCCACCGGGTGGAATCCCTTGAGCGTCGCAATGTCCAGCGCGCTCGCCATTCACGCGCCATGGTTGCCTTCGATCGATCGGCCACACTGTTTCCCGCACGCAACGATCCGGTCGTGTGCGGCGCAAAACTGCGCCGCCTTTCGGCTGGGTTTGATTGTGACATCGACCCAACATAAACAATATTTCTCAGGCCAATTTCTGGTTTTACTAAAATACAGATTCCCGGATAGCGCGTTGTGGATAGATTTAAGATCAGAGATTTCGGCGATTTATTATTGACCGTCTATGCGCGAGCAGCTAGGAGTTGCCACCGGAAACGGAGCAACTGCATAGGAAGAACTGCAGATGTCGACTTTGACGGTCGGGTCAAATCAGCAATACAAGACAATTTCTTCTGCCGTCGCGGCCTCGCATGCCGGCGACACCATCGACGTCCAAGCTGGGACCTATACCAATGATTTCCTGACCATCGGCCACAGCCTCACGCTGCAGGCGGTCGGTGGCCAGGTAAACATGGTGGCGACCCAGGCGCCGCCGAACGGCAAGGCGATCATCGACGAGGGCGGCAGCGGCGTGGCGGTGTCGATCACCGGCTTCGCGCTGTCGGGGGCGGCGGTCGACGACGGCAACGGCGCCGGCATCCGCTACGAGGGCGGCAAGCTGACCCTCGACCGCGTCTATGTCCACGACAACCAGGACGGACTGCTGGCGGCCAGCGACCGGTCGGGCAGCATCGCCATCACCAATTCCGAGTTCGCCAACAACGGTGCCGGCGACGGCTACACCCATAACATCTATGTCAATCAAGTGGGGTCGCTGACGATCGGCAACAGCTACATCCACGACGCCAATGTCGGCCATGAGGTCAAGAGCCGGGCGTTGAGCACCACGATCGAGAACAGCCGGATCATCGACGGCACCGGCACCGCCAGCTACAGCATCGACCTGCCGAACGGTGGCAATGCCGTGATCCGCAACAACGTGATCCAGCAGGGCCCGAACACGCAGAACCCGATCATGATCTCGTACGGCGAGGAAGGCAGCCTGAACGGCGGCTCGCAGCTGACCATCGCCGGCAACCAGATCCTGAACGACCTCAGCAGCGGCTCGGCCACCGGCATCGCCAACTACACCAAGACCGGCGCCACGGTCAGCGGCAACCAGGTCTACGGCCTCAGCGCCGTCCAGCTGGCGCACGGCCCAGCCACGGTCACCGGGACGAGCGTGCTGACCAGCCAGCCCGTGCTGAACCTGTCGAGCCCGTGGCTTGCCACCAGCTCGGCCGCGCCCGCCGCCGGCACGACGACCGCGCCCAGCCCCCTGGCCTCGGGCACGGCGTACAGCTCAGCCGGACTGCTTAGTTCGCCTGGCTATATCAGCCCTTCGGCGACGGTGGCGCCGACCACCACCATGATCCAAGCCCTGCAGCTGCCGCAGAAAAGCGCCACTCTGCTGCCGCTGTCGCCCGGCGCCTAGGCCACTTGGCGGAGGCGGCCGGGGCTGCGGCGGGTTCGCCGCAGCCCCGGCCGGAAACTCGTTGTTAATGACAAGGGTGCAGCAATGCGCCCTTGTCGCGCCGGGCGAGTAGCGGCGCGGCCGATTGGTTCTGGCCAGTTGGAGCCCGCCCCCCGTGCTCTCGTCCTCGCCCGCCCGCCGGGCCGCCCTGGTCCTGGCACTTGCGACCGGCCTGCTGCTGGCGGCGGCCGTGCTGGTATGGCGGGCCTATGACGCGGCCATCGAGCAGGCCTTCACCACCGCCGCCAACCTGGCCAGCACCCTGGACCAGCAAGCCGCGCGAACGATCGAAGGCGCCGATGCGGCGCTGACGGACCTGGCGAGCGACTGGGCCGACGGCACCCTCGCGCAGCTTGCGCCCGATGCGGCAGCGGCGCTGCTCCGGCGCTGGGACGACCACCTGAACGTCGTCGAGCCGCTGGTCATTTTCGATCGCGATGGCCGCGTGCGCATCTCGAGCCGGCCGGTCGCCCGGGCGGTCGCGATGGCCGATGCCGACTTCTTCCAGGCCGCAACCCGTCCCGGCGCCGGATTGGTCATCGGCGTTCCGATCCGCAGCCCGATCGACGAGCACTGGCTGATTCCGGTGGCCCGGCCCCTTCGTGAACCGGCCGGCGGATTCGCCGGCGTGGTGATGGGCGGCAT
Source organism: uncultured Comamonadaceae bacterium (assembly GCA_964511405.1). Taxonomy (GTDB): domain Bacteria; phylum Pseudomonadota; class Alphaproteobacteria; order Elsterales; family Elsteraceae; genus CAZEFK01. The sequence continues at coordinate 40,320 of CAZEFK010000021.1, forward strand.
CCGGGTCGACCTGTTCGAGCGCTTCTATAGCGGACTGACCCTCGGCACCCACGGCCTGGTCGCCATGACGCGGCGCGACGGGCGCCTGCTGGCCCGGGTCCCCGGCGACGACAGCACCCTCGGCGCGCTGGTCGGAGTCGCTCGGGAACCCGATGGTCCGATTGTCAGCCCGCGCGGCCGGTTCGCCAGCCGCTCCCCGATCGACAATCGAGACCGGTTGGGCAGCTATGTGGTGGACGCGGATTATCCGTTCCGAGTGGCGGTGGGGGTCACGCGCCGGCACGCGCTCGCCGGCTGGTACCGCGACGCGGTCGCGATCATGGGGGTGGCGGGCCTGCTGGCCGGACTGCTGGCGCTGACCGGCTTGGGCATGGCCCGCGAGTCGGCCCGCCGCGCCCGAGCCCTGGCGCGAGTCGAGGCGCAGCGCGCCGAGTTGGCCGCGACGGCCGATCGGCTGGAGCAAGCGCGGGCAACAGCCCATGAGGCGCATGAAGCCGCGGAGGCGATCTTCGAGCATGCCGCAAGCGGGCTGGCGCTGGTCGAGCCGAACGGCCGCTTCGTCAGGGTCAACCGCTCGTTCGCCCAGCTATTCGGCATCGAGCCCGACGCCTTTCCTGGCCAGCCGATCGACCTGATCCTGCCGCCGGCCGAAGTGGAGCGGCGCCATCGCGAAGTCCAGATGGTCATCGAGGGCCTGGCCTGGCATCAGTCCGGTGAATGGACCGTCCGCCATCGCGATGGCCACCTGTTCACGGTCTATGCCGAGCGCGCCTCGGTGCAGCAGGAGGACGGCCGCGTGCTGTTCCTGGGCTCGGTCACGGACCTGACCAGGATCAAGGCGGCCGAGGCGCGCGTCGACTTGGCCGAGCGCCGCCTGCGCGACGCCGTCGACAGCATGCCCGACGGCCTGCTGCTGTGGGACGCGGATGACCGGCTGGTGCTGTGCAACAACGCCGTCGCCGCCATCCAGCCCGACGGGATGCGCCACATGGCGCTGGGCCGCAGCTTCGAGGAGATCCTCCGCGTGCGGGTGGCGGCCGGCGTATTTCCGAATGCGGTCGGGCGCGAGGACGCCTACGTCGCCGAACGGCTGGCGAGCCATCGGAACCCGGCCGGAAAGCCGGTCGAGCTGACCTTCGCCGACGGCCGCTGGCTCAGGGTGCTGGAGCGCCGGACCAGCGCCGGCGGCTGGGTCGCCGTGGGCACCGACATCTCGGCGATCAAGCAGGCCGAGGCCGAGCTGCGGCGAGCCAAGGCGGACGCCGAGGCGGCCATGCATGCCCAGGCGCGGTTTCTGGCCATGATGAGCCACGAGATGCGCACCCCCATGGTCAGCATCATCGGCTTCACCGACCTGGTGCTGGCCGGCAGCCTCGAACCGGGGCCGCGCGCGCGCCTGCAGCACGTCCGGGACGCCAGCCACGGCCTGCTGGCGCTGCTCAACGACGTGCTCGACTTCTCGAAGGTCGAGGCCGGGCTGCTGGAGCTCCAGGCCGACCCCTTCGACCTGGCCGCGGTGGTCGAGTCCTGCCGCGCCATCGTCGCGCCGTCGGCCACCGACAAAGGCCTGGCGCTGAGCGTCATGATGCCGGAGGCGCTGCCGACCTGCCGCATCGGCGATGCCGGGCGGCTGCGCCAGGTGCTCCTCAATCTCCTGAGCAATGCGGTCAAGTTCACGGCCGCCGGGGCCATCACGATCGAGGTTGCGCCGATGCCGGACGGGCGGCTGCGCTTCACGATCAGCGACACCGGCGTCGGCATCTCGCCCGATCGGCTGCCCGATCTGTTCAAGGAATTCAGCCAGGCCGACCGGCATCGGACGTCGCGCACCGGCGGTGCCGGCCTAGGGCTGGCGATCTGCCGGCGGCTGGTCACCTTGATGGGCGGCGACATCGGAGTCGAGAGCCGGCTTGGCGGCGGCAGCCGGTTCTGGTTCGCGATCAGCCTGCCCGAAGCCCTGCAGCCGGGACCGGCCGCGCCGGCCGACGACGGGCGGGCCCGGATCCTGGTCGTCGACGACGTGGCGATGACCCGCGAGCTGGCCAGCGCCATCCTGGAGACGGCTGGCCACGGCGTGGTGGTCGCCGAGGACGGGCGGACGGCTCTGGAGGCGCTGGAGAGCGGCGTCGGGATCGATCTGGTGCTGATGGACGTGCACATGCCGGTCCTGGACGGCCTGGCCGCGACCGAGGCTATCCGCGCCAGCGGTGCCCGGTGGAGCGGCGTGCCGATCCTGGCCATGACCGCGGGCGCCCTGCCCGACGAACTGGAGCGGTGCCGCGCCGCCGGCATGGACGGCCATGTCGCCAAGCCGTTCGACCCGGCCGCCCTGCTGGATGCCGTGCGGCGCTACGCCCGGCGAATGGCCGCCTCGGCCTGATGCCGGGGCCCCGGACCCCGGCCGGGTCCGGCGCCGTTGTCGCCCCGAGCGCAACGCGCAGAGGAGTGGCCCGATGGCATCCGAGCGGCTGGACGGACTGAACGTGGCCATGATGGCGCGGTGGCCGGCATGAGCGTCGCCCCCGCCGATGCCGACTGCACCCCCGGCAGCCCGCTGGCCGTGATGGCCGGCTGTAGCTGCAACCCCGACGCCAACTATCAGGGCCGCGGCGTCGTGCTGCCCGACGGCCGGACCCAGTTCGCGGTCGATCCGGCGTGCCCGCTGCATGGGCTCCAGCGGGCCGCGGCCGCGGCACCGGGCGATGTCCGATGCGTGGTGGCCGGCCGCGACAACGTCACCGCCGCCGGCGACCGCATCGGCACCGCGCCTGATCTCGACCTCGGCCCGTCGGGCGGCAGCCCGGACCGCGCCCGCACCGACCCGGCGTGACCCGATCTTGCCCGATCTTGGAGGATTCGATGGCGAACCGTCCCCAGCCGACCGGCGACAATCCCGTGGACCCCAAGCTCGCCGGCGACGCGTCGCGGCGGGTCGAGAGCGACGAGACCAACGGCAACATCAGCCAACAAGACGAGCAGGCGCGCGGGCTGGTGCAGGGCGTCCGTCCGGCCCGGCGCCAGGGCGGCGAACCGACCGCGCAACCGCCGCAGCCCGGCCCAAGGCGATCCCGGCCGTAACAGGCGGCCCCAGCTCCCGAATGCGGGCTCAGTCGGCAGATGGCACCAAGATCAGCGGCTTGACATTCGGGCGGGTCGCGACCGAATCGGCCGCCAAGGTCTCCAGGTCGACCACAATCACGGCCCGGATGCCGCAGGCATTCGGTTTACCGCCGCAAAGGCCGAATACGAGCTCTTCCAGGTTCGATTACCAATAGATTCCCCGATAACTTGTCCACATTCGCAGAAACGACTGCAGCCACCCGGTCAGCCTCCGCTACATTCGACAAGCGATCCAGTTCCAGCAGAACGACGCCTTGGACATCCAGCCGCTGGCGAACGACCATTTCGCCGAAATCGCGGTCCTCCGTGATCAGGATGCGCCCGTCACGCCTCGCCGTCGCGAGCCCGTCACTGTCCGACGCGCCTGGATTCGTCGAGCCAATGGCCGTCACGTCGAAGCCAGCAGCCCGCAACCGTTCAACGACATGATGTGAAACGTTCTCGTCGGCCAGAAAACGCATCATTCAGCGGTGAGAACCGTTTCATGCTGCAGGTAATCGGCCGCAAAGGACAGCACGGCCCTCACATCGTCGTCTGTAAGTTGGGGATAGGCTTCGAGTATATCCGCAATCGACCGGCCAGCACCCAACTTGCGCAGGAGCAATTCTACGGTGATGCGGGTCCCCTTGACGCAGGGCTTGCCCATCATGATGCCCGGATCGGCGGTGATGCGCGCGTTTGACATACGCAATGTGGCCTTTCGACGAGGCCGAGGCTCCAGAACCTCGAATGTACCAACTTGGTATCAGTCTACTTAGGCGGCCGGATGGCTTCAATGAGGCGGAGGCCCGACGTCAAGCCGACCGGCGAAGGAGTGTCGGGCCGCAGCGCCGCGGCGATGCGCTGATCCTGCTGCTGGCCGGCAACGACAAGCGCACCCAGGACGCCGACATTAGGGAAGCCCTGCCTTGTAACGCTAATGCAGCGCCCGAAAAGGCTCGAACGAGCCCCGAAGGGCTCGCCGAAGCTCGTAAGTGCTTGAACATAAAGGATTGGCGGAAGGGATGGGATTCGAACCCACGATAGGAGTTATCCCCCTATAACGGTTTAGCAAACCGCCGCCTTCAGCCACTCGGCCACCCTTCCGCCGAACGCTCTGGCTTGGTTACCACGGCGTATGCCCGCGCAGTCATAGCGGCCGGACTCCGCCCCGTCAACCGAGGCCGTCATCCGACCGGCAGGGCCTCCAGCTCGTCGGCCAGGAGCGCCAGCACCGCGTCCAGCGACGCGGCCACGGTCCAGGCGGGCTCGGGGCACGGCACCAGGTCCGGGATCATGATGGCCCGGCAGCCGGCCGCGTGGGCTGCACGCATGCCGGCCGGGCTGTCCTCCAGCACCAGGCAGCGGCCGGGCTCGACGCCCAGCCGTTGGGCGGCGGCCAGGAAGATGTCGGGCGCGGGCTTGCCGCGCGCGACCTCGTCGCCGCCCACCAGCACCGGGAAGCGCGCCGCCAGCCCGGCCGCCTCCAGCTTGGCCAGCGCCAGGGCGCGGCGTGTCGAGGTCGCCACGGCATAAGGCAGGCCGCGCGCCCGTAGCGCGTCGGTCAGCCGTTCGACCCCGGGCTTCACCGGGATCGCGCGCTCGGCCAGGCAGCGCTCCCAGCCGGCCCCGGTGGCGGCCCGCAGCCGCGCCACGTCCAGGGCCGGCAGCTGCTCCGCCAGGATCCGGTCGCAGTCGGGCGCCGGGCGGCCGACGAACTGCTCGAAGCCGATCGCCAGGATGTCGTGGCCCTGTTCGGCCGCCGCGGCGATCCACAGGCGGCGCGAGATCGCCTCGGTGTCGAGCAGTAGCCCGTCCATGTCGAACAGGACGGCGCTCAGGCCCTCCGTCGTTGGGCCCCCCCTCATGGCGCGAGCCGCGCCTTCAGGCGCTCGTTCAGCAGCGCCGGATTGGCCTTGCCCTGGGTCGCCTTCATGACCTGGCCGACGAAGAACCCGAACAGCTTGTCCTTGCCGGCCCGGTACTCGGCGATCTTATCGGCGTTGCCGGCCAGCACCTGATCGATGGCGGCCTCGATGGCGCCCGAATCGGTGACCTGGCGCAGGCCGCGGGCGTCGACGATGGCACGGGCGCCGTCGCCGGTCTCCAGCATGGCCTGGAACACGTCCTTGG
>CAZEFK010000021.1:45561-47108 GCA_964511405.1 uncultured Comamonadaceae bacterium
CCAGAGATGGTTTGGTCGGCGATCAGGTCCAGAAGCTCGCCCAGCGCCTCGGCCGGCACCGGTGAGGCCTCGATCCCGACCCCGGTCTTGTTGAGCGCGGCAAACAGGTCACCCATCACCCAGTTGGCCGCCAGCTTGGGATCGCGGCCCTGGGCCACGGCCTCGAAATAGGCCGCGGTCTCGCGCTCGGCCACCAGCACGCCGGCATCCAGCGGCGACAGCCCGAACTCGGCGACATAACGCTGGCGCCGCTGGTCGGGCAGCTCGGGCAGGCCGGCGCGCAGCCGCTCGATCTCGGCCGGCGCGATCTCCAGCGGCAACAGGTCGGGATCCGGGAAGTAGCGATAGTCGTGCGCATCCTCCTTGGTGCGCATCGAGCGCGTGATGCCGCGCCCGCTGTCATAGAGCCGGGTTTCCTGCTCGACCGAGCCGCCCTCCTCCAGCACGTCGATCTGGCGCCGGGCCTCGTAGTCGATCGCCGCCGCCACGAAGCGGATCGAATTGACGTTCTTGATCTCGCAGCGCGTGCCCAGCGGCCCGCCCGGCCGCCGCACCGAGACGTTGGCGTCGCAGCGCAGCGAGCCTTCCTCCATGTTGCCGTCGCAGGTGCCGAGATAGCGCAGGATCGAGCGCAGCTTCTTCAGATAGGCGGCCGCCTCCTCGGCCGACGACAGCTCGGGCTCCGACACGATCTCCATCAGCGCCACGCCGGCCCGGTTGAGGTCGACATAGGTCTTGGTCGGATGCTGGTCGTGCAGGCTCTTGCCCGCGTCCTGCTCCAGGTGCAGGCGGGTGAGGTTCACCCGCTTGGTGCCGCCGTCGGGCCGGTCGACCAGCACGTGGCCGCCCGACACGATCGGCCGGGTGTATTGCGAGATCTGATAGCCGGCCGGCAGGTCGGCGTAGAAGTAGTTCTTGCGGTCGAACACCGACACCGGATTGACCGTGGCGTTCAGGCCGAGGCCAGTGCGCACCGCCTGCTCGACGGCGACGCGGTTGATCACCGGCAGCATGCCCGGCATGGCCGCATCGACCAGGCTGACCTGGCTGTTGGGCGCGGCGCCGAAGGCCGTGGCCGCGCCCGAGAACAGCTTCGACTGGGTGACCACCTGGGCGTGGACCTCCAGCCCGATCACCATCTCCCACGGGCCCGTGCGGCCCTCGATCACCACGCTCATGCCGCCACTCCATCCCGTGCGGCGACGAAGGCCGGCAGCGCATCGAACGCCGCCGCCGTCTCCATCACGCCCGCCGCGCGCAGCACCGTCTCCTCGTCGAAGGCCCGGCCGATCAGTTGCAGGCCGAGCGGCAGGCCGTCGCCCGACAGCCCGGCCGGCACCGAAATGGCCGGCAGGCCGGCCAGGCTGGAGGGCACGGTGAACACGTCATTGAGATACATGGCGATGGGATCGTCCATTTTCTCGCCGATCGCGAAGGCCGGGGTCGGTGCGGTCGGGGTCAGCAGCAGGTCGCAGCGCTCGAACGCCTGGGTGAAGTCCCGGGCGATCAGCGCCCGCACCTTCTGCGCCTTCAGGTAATAGGCGTCG